>JALUUH010000081.1 GCA_027021445.1 Gammaproteobacteria bacterium | reverse complement strand
GAATTTTTACCCCCCCCTATAGGCGGGGGCACCGGGGTAGGCTTGGGGGAGGTAGATATATAGGGATACTGTGACACAGAAAGCCAATTTTTAGGTTCAGCTTCAACAGCGACACAAAATTGAAACTCCGTAATATTATATCAAAATGTATTTATAATATGTATGCAGTAGATTACAATAGTTGCTATCCATTCGATTATTTGCAGAGTTGGAAGTGTTTAGTTCTCGTACTAATAATGCTCGATTTTGCCGTTTATTCGTTCTGGTTGTCTGTTTTTACCAGGTCCATATGCTCTTTCATGCTATTCAGCGTAACGAGAACGGCCTTCATAACGCCGATCTGATAATCCGCTTCAACCTGGCGCATTTTTCCGGATGCTACCAGACGCTGGTAGACTTTTTGTCTTCGCTTGATTTCCCACTCTACAACCTGAATTTGCTGTTTGACGCTGTACTGCACCTCGATATGTCCTCCATAAATTTTCCGTTAAGTCAGCTCCAATATAAGAAAATCCACTTCATTGTTGGCCTCCTTTCCTTTTGGAAGAAGTGGATATATAGGAATACTGTGAGACAGAGAGCCGTTTTTTCTATTCAATTTCCACTACATAAATTGCTAAACTTTCGTAACACTTTTATCCTGAATTTCATCGCCTATAGGTGGAGCGGATGCTTTTCGGTGATCTCTTTCCCGTGCCGTTTGCTTGTATATTACGGGCTATCTTCGGGTGGTAAAGTCTCACCCTGTGCAACGAATGACGGGTGGTCAAGCTGCTCGCAAAGAATCTTCTCGGCTTTCGGCACATATAGTTCGCATCCGATTGAATGTTGTTCAGATATATCGAAATAATAGGCAATATTGAATTCTGGGTGTGCACAGATCCATCCTTTTTGAATAGAACAGGCACATTGCAACTGATTTCGCAAAGATTTGCCTTCATTGGATTTGCAGTGGAAATGCACAGGCCACCAGTATTTGCAATTACAACAACATTGCTTAAACTTGCTATCAAGATAGCAGTCGTTATTCTTCTTCGTCATCTTTTTCTCCATCCAAAAATGATTAATTGACGTTTTCTCTTTTACGGATAAAAGTTCAAGTCTTCTGGTTTTGTTGCTACTCCAGTATAATCTGTGAACTTATTCATATCTCTTCCAGGGCGATCATAGACGACGAAGATATATTCATCATTCCAGCTTTTGATCCTTCCTCTTTCTGGTTCTTTAAATCCGTCGTTGTAGATTACCCATTTGCCAATGTGATTCTTGGTAAGTTCTGAAATTCTGATCATACTTTTCTCCTTTTGCTGTCGGTCGTTTTCTCTCTTTTTTTTACCATATAAACTGTCAAAATTTTGCAACAATTTTATTATAAATATTCTCATACAAGGACCAGCTATCATCTCATTTGATAATATCTATCTTCTATCAGCACTTTAAATAGAGAGTATCTGTGCCAGAATCTTATACCTCTTTGAAGCCAAATTTTTCCCAGTGTTTTATTTCTTCTTCCAATGTTACAGAATCATCGTCTATTCTATACATAAACGAAACGCAGAATGATTTATCGTCGACATCGTAGCTCAGTTTGTAGACATTTATTTGCTCAACTTCAGATCCGTTATTATCCGTCATAACCAATTGTATAGGAGCTAGCAATGGAAAATCAACTTTCAACTTTCTTACCATGCATACTGCCCTTGAAGATCGTCCAATTTTCTCTGGTTCAATTCTTATTATAATTTTTACATCATAGCTCATGCTATAATCTCCCTTTTCCATCAGAACAAAAATTTCTTTGGCTTATTTCGAGTGATCTAAACGGCTATTTTAGGCTTATTAATACTTTACAATTTACAGCAAATGAACACTTGACCCAAAATAAGGAATTTGTCTTGTCTTTCATTTGTCATTTTCCGTCATTGAGGTGCTATTGTTGTAATGACTACCAAATGCAGTCTCTCGCGATCTCAACTAATCTAACAAAGACCTCATCTTTGACTTTTTCCTTTGGATCAAGCTCATTGTATGGCACTAAATCCGGGTGTATTCTATTTTCCGGATCATACTTTTCACCATGAATCCAGCCCATTTCAAAATACTTTCTCATCCACGAGTTGTGCGCTTCTTCGAAATCCTGGAATTCCTTTTTACCAGAGCATAAATCAAATATTAATTCTCTAAATTGTTCTTTGAAATCTTCTTCACGTTCCTCCCACGACTTTGGGATAACTGGACATTCTAACTGGATTGCATGCAACCTTGCACCCTCGTAAACGAACTTTGCTCTGCGTTCATTTAAACTCATGATAAAGCTCCTTCTATTATTTTCCGTTATCGAGATGTTCTTTCCTTTCTACACCCCATCACGCTGGATTCTATATTTTGATAGAAGTTCCTTATCTCCGCTTAATTCTCTTAACCTTTCTTCTTTTAGCTTTTTTATAAGTTTTATAGCAAAACTTATCGGTTCCTTGCTTATATATGTAAGATCATTAATTTTCTCATCTTTGCAGCCGAAATAGATAACGCACGAATTATGAGTGCAAAACAGTTTGTTACTTCTTAACCATACACCTTTAGGATTGTCAGTGATTTCAAAAAATCTCTTTTGATCTTTCTGGAACAGACTGTTCAAATCAGCTAACGGGTAAATAAAGCCGCAACCAACGTCGTGGAAAGGTTCAGGGTATTTATGCTTTCTTAATTGGAGTTTTCTTACTTCATTATGAGCTTTATATAGAGCACGGGCTACGGAATCCAGGCTTATGTCTCTCTTCCATTTCGTATAATCGAGCTTCATCTTGTTCTTGATGCCATTATTGATTAATCATTTTTAATTTTTCATACTCTTCGTCGCTGATTCTTGTGAAGAATTCTCCTAAAACTTTTACAAGCTCTCCCTGGCAGTGCCGGCAAATTAGATAGTCTTCTTCTTTCCATTCTTTAGACAGGTCGTAAGAGAATTTTATCTCCTTATAAGTGACTCTGCCATATCGTTTAAATATATTGTAATCTCTCCGGAAGCCGTCTCTTGGAATTGAATGGATAATATCTTCTGGATGGTAACTATAAGAAAGCCTCAAATCAAGGGAAATTTCCCACATAGAACTATCACTCTGATGTATCCGTCCCCCGCACCGTGTACATTTCCATAACCTGGGTTTTGGCTTTGGAACATGCGAATAATCTTTTGCCAGAACTTTCTCATTCTTGTAGGTCATTCCATAATCTTGAATTCTCCACATCTCTATATCCCAATTGTCGTCCCCAGTTTCTTTACGGAGTTCATCAGCTCTTGCAAGTGCATCATCTTTGGTAGCCCAAATGCTGTCCACTTCACGTGGAGAATAATTGCCGTAGACAACACACCACACGGTTTTCGGAGTCATTACTGTTCTTTCTTCTCTACATTTCATCTCACTGGATTTTATATTTTAATAAAGGTTTCATGAGTAAAAGCTCAAGTCTACTTGCTGATGTGTTAGATATTTTCTGCTTCCATAAAGTATCTTCCTGGCTTCCTCGAAGAGGATTCTCGGAAGATCATTCCGAGCACACCTGCAAATTTACATTCGTCGCTGGCGACCCATGTGGAGCTGTTGTCTTTTGTAGCGACAAAAAAAAGTACACATTCGTCTGATGAAGATGAATCAACATGCAGTACCAACAAAGTGTTACCACGTTCATATACGCCGGATAAACTCTTCAAGGCTTTTACGAAAAACATAGTCAGACTCCTTTTTGATCCTTTCTGTCTGATTTAGCAGCAAAAGGATTGGTATAAATCAGTAGTTATCTTGTTCTTGTTTTTTATCTTTTCTCTGATTTTGGATGATGACAAATTATAGTATCTTTCTGGTATTTCTATAACGTTAAAGCCGAAGTTTCTGAATAAAGGAGCCCTATCTTTTCCTGCGATTATACCATCGGCAATAGGATAACAGTCTTTAATTGCTGTTAAGCATCCGTTTACTGATAGTTCATTACAGCGATGACAGCTAATTACGACACGGCCGCAATCAATGAAATCGGATAAATATTTTTCAAATATAGCCCTTCTAAACTCAAGAGTAAATGGATTGTTTTCGTCTTTTTTTCTTACGTCTATGGATACAATTATCTTTGCGTCAGGAAACTTCTCCAGGCAGGTTTTAATAGCTTTAAAATGGCCTTTATGCGGTGGTTGGAATCTGCCTGGATACACCAAGAGAGTCATTGTCGATTCCTCTTATTTTGATGATTGATGTATCTATTTGTAAAGTACTTCCTCCGAGTACAGCATTACCGCATGTTACCAGCCCTTTTTCTTCGTCTATCGAAGGGACAAAAACAATAACATCAAAACCCTCTTCTTTGAGATCTTCTTCCACACGCCGGTAGGGTTGATAACTCTCATAACCTTTTTCTGTTTTTATGTTATTGGCTCTGCAAGCATTGTTGTTGTGAATAGGCGTAATCTTTACCATGAACTTATTATGGTCGAAAAGACTGGATAGCCTCCTGGCATCAATTTTGAAATCTGTTGAATAGGCGAAGTTCAAGCAGTATTTCCTTCCCAGAGGTTCAGGCATTTTCTCTGCGATTTCTGACAGATCCTCAAGATGCAACTGCTGATCCCCAAACATTACAGTACGCTGTTTTTCATCTGTTGAATTTATAGAAAACTGAAGCCCCGCCTGACCGCAATACAAGTTGTTTTTTATCTCGCACCATTCTATAATACGATCTTCCAGCTCTTTAAACTTTCTCGGTAGAGAAGTTGTAAGAACAGGATGAAGCACTTCAATTCGCAGACCAGTTTCATTTTGTATCTGTCTTTTGTTTTTACGGAGCCAGATACTAAAATCAAAGACATTACGGTTAAATATAGGTTCTCCCATTCTTGCATAGTGAAGATTCAAACGATCTGTATACTTTACACTCGGAAATAAACTAATAGCATTATAAAACTGCCGGCGTAAATCGTCGAAAGTGGCATTTCCTTTAAAATTGACATTAGGCACATCGCAAAAATTACACTTCATCGGGCATCCGTACTGTGTACTTACCGTGATAACCCATTTTTCAGAAAGAGGCATACACCAACCGTTCTCAACCCCGTTAATTTCTTTTCTGTAACCAAGAAAATCAGCTTTTATGTTCTTCTGTTTTCCGTAATCACCGATAGATAGAGTCTCTAATTCGCCCTTTGAATATTCGCCGACAAACAAAAATCCCGTCGGAATAGGATATAGCCTGGTAATCATTGTATTCCTCCGTTGTTTTGTTGTTCTGCTTGATTTTAATAGCTGATCCTGTTATTCATATTTCTTTAAAGATACGGCCGCCATTCCGTTTTACAAAATCAATAAATTCATCAACAGTTGCTCCGGCAAGAAGAAAATCAAAATTATCCAGAAAAGTTCTCAACCACGGAACTTTACCTTTATTAATATCTTCCACGCTGTAGGGGCTGTTAATATAACCGGAACAAGGCAAGAGAAAATCACCCATGTACGCCATAATTTTAATTGTATTGGAGCCTTCGTCGTGATAAGGAGGACCGGCGTTATACTCATACGGCACGTCATCCCAATCGTCTCCCCACTGATTTTCCAGAGGAAGACTAGTAAAATAAGCTAGACACTCCGTTACATAGCAAAGTTTCATCTCATCTTGCTTTTCCAGTTTTTTTATTTTATCTGATCCCAAACTCAGAGAGGTATTTTATTCTTCGTGGGCAGAATTAATCAATTTGTAAAGCAATACAAACGCCAAAGCAGCTTGTAAAGGTACCCACCCATTACCTAACGCTTTAATTCTGTCCACTCTATTGGCCACCCCATGAGCCACTCTACCCACGTTGGATTCAATCTTCCACCAGTTGAATTCTGATATGCCTCCCGCTCTATTGTATAATCCAATCGGTCGTCTGTCGAAGCTCTTTTCATGTTCGGATGCCAACCGTGATGCATCGACGCTGTCGGCGTTGGCCAATATCTCACTGCTGCCAGTAAGGATGAACGGCGCCCACCACGGCTGCGTGTTCCCTTTCTTGGTTGTCCCTTGTAATCCCTCGCATTTGGAGTCGGCCGCTTTTGCAAGACACCACCATCTGTCACGTCTGTGTGGCGCACCAACTGCGGAAGCTGGTATAACCGCCCAGACTGCATCATACCCCAACCTGGCAAGGTCCGTAATAACAACATTGAGTCCTCTATAAGTGATTGCTGGGCTGTTTTCCAAGAACAAGTATTGTGGTCGAATAATGCCAGCAATGCGGACAACTTCTTTCCACAATCCACTTCTTTCTCCTTGAATACCTTTTCCTGACCCAGCAACACTAATATCCTGGCAAGGCCACCCTGCATGAATACAATCCACTTTTCCTTGCCATTGGGATGGGTCGAACATTTGGATGTTTCCTTCCCACACATGCAGATTTGGAAACCAGCCATCTTCTTTCCTTTTTTTTAGAACATCACAGCAAAATTTATCAATTTCTACCGCCACAACTGGATCGTGTCCGAGAATTAAATCAGTCAAAAGACCGCCGCCAGCACCAGAGAAGAGATGCATTGTTTTCATTATTTATATTATCTTGCTTTTCTATTTTATTCTACTTTTCTACATCTAGATTTAAACTGATCGATTTAATTTCATTGTTTTTTCCTCGAAACAAGAGCTCTCCAACGATTTTCCGCCTGTATAACTCCCCGAAAAGGAGTGATAATCGCTTTCTCTGTGCATTTACCTCTTTGTCTTCTGCTATCCTATGCCTTACACTTGTTCTACTGTAATAGCGTTAACTTCGTCTTTCAAGCCTGGATGATAATGCAGCATCTCGTATAGGTGATATAACAAATTCAGGAAGCGTCTCTTTATTACAAGCTCCTTTTGCTTTTCCATTACTTCTTCGCATTCGAGTATAGTTATTAGCTCATCTAGTTCACGTTTTCTACTGTAAAATAAATATTCCCTATTGACCATATTTCTCAAAGTATGCGCAACTTCTAACGGATTATAAGGGTCGTCAATTTCGATATCAAAATGCACTATAAAAGAATACTCTCTTTTCCCCCCTGGAACATGTAAGAACACATAGTTATATAGTTCATCGTTTGGAGATAGCAAATCGAACTTTCCTTTATCTTTGTATACATATATAAGGCCTTCTTCTGGATATTTTGGCCCTTTGCTGATAGCATATTTTTCGCCGCATTTAGGGCAAACACTGGGTCTACTTGCAAACGATTTTGACGCTTCATAATCACATTTCGTGCAGTATTCTGTAACTGGAGGCTGCAAAGTTATAGTAATAGGCTTCATTTTCTCTCCGTCATAAAATTTAGCTGGTCATAACACTATCCTGATAAAGAAATAGACTGCTAATACTAGTGCCGAAACGGTAGAGACTACAAATGCAACATCGTTTTTCGGTTTCTCGCCTCTTGCTCTTGATACCAGTCTACTTTCATAAAGATACGATGAAACAAAGAGAACGATAACAAGCAAAATAAGCAAAAGGTTATCTAGAACTTTCATTTGGGACGTGGGCAGTTATCCATCCAAAATTCTTTTGCTTCTCTTTTTCCAAAAATAAGAAGTAACCCAATAAAAGTAATGATAAGGCCAAGATATAATATAGGTAGAAAGAGTAACCGCCAAAGTATAACATACCACGGAGCCAAATTATTCATTGTTTTCGTCTCCCTATGTTTTCTCTCAATTTGTTCTTTAATTCAAGCCACTCTTCTGACAGCTTATTATCATCGGTTGAAAACGGGTCAAGCCATAGTTCATTCAGCTCATGCAAATAGTCCGTTACTGCCTTTCTAACATTCGGAGCGTAGGCGTAGATATTTGGCACGTCCGGAGAACTTACCAGAAAGCCATCGCCATCTCTCTTAATGAGGATCGTATTTATACCAAACTCATCTTCGATTGGTCTTTTCATAATATAATCGCAATAAATTATCCCCGGCAGCGTTCCCTATCAGCGCAAGCGGCTTCATTTTATGCGCCTCGGGAGCCGATACGGCCGTACGTATGGCTCAGGTTTATCCTGACGCTGCCAGGGGTGTATTGATGCTTGCTTACGGTCTCATTACGAAATTTTTCTCTTCTCTAGAATACCAAATAAGGCAATCGAACATTAAAAATAAAGCCCAGAACGGTAGTGAAAATGCTAAAGATTCTTCAAATCGCAGCATATTGAGCATTTTTTTGACTTCTGGAGAGCTTATAAACTCTTTGCTAATGTATTCGCCGTTTATGAATAACTCCCCATCTACGTAAAGATCACCAAAAAAGACAGGTAACTCATGAACCAGAATGAGTATGCCCAGCCAAGCCAATATATATTTAAAAAGTAGACGGAATCTGCTACCGTCCCGAAATTGAAGATATAGCGATATAAGAATGAGCCCAACTATAACCAAAAGACTATAAGGCATATCCGACACCAATATCTGTAATGCTGATTACTGTTTCTTTTGAAAATTTATCGTAAATCTTTTTTGGATCGTTTGTTACGACGTAAAGCACACCATTTTCACAATCAAAATATTCTCTATTCTTATCTTTCCAGTTATTTGTAGTAGTGTCTTTCATAGCGTTTGTCGTCTTCACGTGAACTTGATAGACTCTCATACTGTCCATGTTCAACTCCTGTTAGTTCAGGTTTTATCGCTCCTGTACATTTGGCAATCGTTTTGTACAACTCATATCTGCGTCAGCTCACATTCTCTGCAAAATCAATTGCCATCTGTTTTGCGTCTTCAAGCGTTTTGGCTTCCCATTCGCCACGCCCCCAATGTTCAGGAAAATGGTGGAAAACTGAACCTGTCTTTCCAATTAGTTCCTTGTTTTTGTGTCTTTTGTTATACTCCCATTCTATCTTAACACCGTCCTTTTCAATAACCGCTCTGACATTGTCTTTAAAAGGTTCCTTCCAGAACTCGACTACGTCTCTTGCAAAGTCATCTGGATCAGTGGGTTTATAAGCAATGTCTCCTCTGCGTACTTTAGAACCCACACCAAAACCGTATGACATTGACCGATACGACCATCCATACCATTTTTGTTCTTGAGGATTAAAACCAATATTTGCAGCTCTGTTCGGGTCGTTTTTTGAGTTCTGGATTTGCTCCGTTATTCCGAGTTTTAATAACATCCTTGGAACCCAGTAAAAATCTTTTACTGAGAAGTCATCGGAGCAAATATAGCTACCGTCAACCTTGCTGGCCCAAACGACGTAGGTTTCCCTTTTAAACTTACGCTTCTCTTTTTTTCCAATCATTTCAAGAAATTCAATTATACGTTTCTTAGTAATTCTTTTCTGCTGTCTCATGACGCTATACTTCGTTTAGAACCGTAATGAACATAAACTTTAACTTTTCTCTCTGGAGAATGAATCCCCCAATCTTCGTAATCGGCAATTTTGGTTAATCTATCTTCTTTATCGAATGAGTTATACGGAACACAACAAGGTATAACAACGATGCCGTAGCTGCACTCTTTATTCAGAGCATTCAATACGTTGTTTGGATCTGCGTGACTGTGAACCAGCAAAATTAGTGAATTATCAGGAAGCTTGCCGTAATCCTCTATTTTGCATTGACAAATTGTAAGCCTCTTTATATTACGGTATTTTTCCTTCCATCTTAAATTTGGGTCTATGGAAAAAACATGGAAATTGCTTACAAAGGCTACCAATGCAGCGGTTCGTGGCGTTGTTCCATCTCCGATCACATAGCAATTCAAATTTCGATCTGGACTAAAACCCCGTTTCCATAGGTGCTTCCTGACAGCATTCCATGATGCGAAAGATTCTGTAATTTCTTTGGCGTTGGGGAATACTTCCAGTTCCAATAAGTCTGTAGCACATTTTAATCTGATGAACTCATTTATATACCTGAGAGATGGATATTTTACCGAAACATTCAAAATTCCATGCCCCGAATCTTTGTAATCAGCGATCATGTTACTTTATCAAAAGCTGTTTCACTTTCCATTTCTGACGATGAAAAAAGCATCAGGTACAAATCCGAATGTTGTCTTTAAACAGCTTTTATTTAATTCCAAACAAGCATCAACTTCTAACTCAGCTAGTTTATAACGAACAGCAAAGCGTGACTCATAAGATTTCTCAATGACGGCGAAAAAATGGCCGGGTTTCTGAAGCGAAACAACAACATCTGTGTGGATATACTCATCCCATTCAACGGGAATGTCATCAAGATATACAGCTTTTGTTTGGCTAATACCAACTAATATACTGAAATAAGGAGATTTGCGATACTTCCATTTACCTATAATAGGAAGAAACCCGTCTTTCATAACCCGTCTCCAAAACAATTCTATGGCTTATTCAACTTGTCTCTAATTTCAAAGTAGAGAATTATGACACACGTAGCTAAACCGAGACTTAATATGATTGATGAGGCGGTAATAAGGAGATCACCCATCGTCATGTTAAAAATGTAATCGATCATAATCTAATTTTCAATCTCTAAAAGGTTAATCCACGATATAATCAACCATTACAGTCATATTGCAGCATTTTGATACAGCAAAAAGAGCAAAAATTTTTGATTTACCGAATTTGCCTATAGCCGTTACGAGCTCAACATCTTTTCCAAAGCAATCAGGACACTCCAAGTAATCTTGCATTCTCTCTTTAAAATCTTTGTATGCCTTTTCCATACCTGCGTTTGGGTATTCTACCGTTGTTTCCGGGACATGAACGCTGCTGAAATAACAGTTCTTATTTTTACATACCAGATGAATATTGCCGGCGTCTTTTATAACCATATCGCTTCCGCAGAAGCACTTGTAAGAATTCTCATTATGGTCGCATTCATCACCTGGATCACGGTTTTGTAGGAAATCTTGTGTATTACCAGCCATAGCTATACCTTGTATAAAATTATTCCTTTAATTTTACGGTCACTCATAATAGACCATCTATTCGTTTACAAATTTGAAATCATCACAACCAACAGTGTGAATAGGTGATTTCGGGTTCGATCGTGCAGTATCATATCCTTTTGCACAGTGCCCGTCATGATTATAAAAGCATGCTTTGCAGATTTTCCAGATGTCTTCTATAGGATAATGCTCGCACCCAGTAACATAACCTATAGGAGAATCATAAATATTGGAACCGCATTTTCCGCATTGGAAATGGCTCACTTTTTACTCCCTCTAAAAGATTTCTACTGTTACTACTTTACCGTCTTGTTTAATAAATTTTGATAGAAGATCTCTCTACGGGTTACTACCTGTCGTTGGCATTATTATCGTTTAAACCCTTGCTATGCACTATTTTTGTTACTGTCGTCAAAAGACGTCGTTTCTCTATAAAGTCAAAGCTATCTATAAAATTATAACCGCAAGCATAGCAATGACCTATTACCAGGCGAACGTCTTTATCTATAAAACCAATATCATCAGGTATGTAAACGATAGCCTCTATATAATCACAACTGTCACTGTTGCAAATATCACATGAAACAGTGTCATTCTTTGATTGCAAATTGTTCATGGCCTCTTCCCGCATCTTTATATCTTATTTGACTTTATAGGCTCGAAACATTGGTATGTTTTCAACATCAACCTCAAATGTAGTTAGCTGCCAATTACTGTGTCCTCCAACATCCGTAATAGTTAACTTTATAGGCCAACTACATTCCCAACCGCCTTTGTTGTGGAAGTAATCTTCGGCTGCTTTTTCGGCTAAAAGCTCTGGATGATCTTTATCGAGCCTACCGTGGTATTCAAACTCATAAAAATCATCTTCGCCATAATCCGATAGAGTGTACTTGATTTTCATATTCACACCTCATTTTGTGGTCCGGCCCTACACATAATTTACTTATTAATTCTCCCCAAACACTAAATAAGAACACGTTCAGGAAGATGTCTCAATTGGGATTATCTCCTCTTATCAATATAAAATTTCAGATAATGTTGTAATCTGCAATTAGTACAGTAGAATGCTTCAGACCATTCTCCATACACTGTCAGGTCGAATTGAGCCCTAACCGTATCAATTGCTTCATGTCCGCATTCAGCACATTTAAACAAGACCGTCACTTCACGACTCATTGATCGCCACCTGACCAGGACAGGCTCGAAAGCATTGATCAACAGGATCATCGCAACAAGACTAGCCGACACGAAAATGACGAGAGCGAACTGTCTGTAATAAAACTGCTTCTGACTTAACTCAATTAAACCAAAACCATACCCACCAGCCAGTATTGCAGCATACAAAAACATTGCCCCGAGAAATAAAGCCAGAATCCGCACTTCTTTAACAGATGATAAGAACCTTTCCATATCAACCCGCCTTTTACTATTCTAAGTAGTTCTTAACCCACGAGTTTACAGCCTCAACAGCCTTTCTAAAAAGAATAAATAATCGGCGCTCCTGGCGGGACTCGAACCCGCAACCAGGCTTTCGCGACGAAGTGCGGTTTTTTATATTAATCATTCAACGTCACTGGGAGTTGCCCTTCCCATATTCTTAATAATCTTGGCTCTCTGTTCCCCCGCACAGTCCAGAGCTGATAGGTAAACAACCTCGGATGACCGCCAACATCTGCACTGTATACCCTCTCTGCGGCAAGGCAGGTACTTCCAGAGAGTTGCAGCGTCTGCCAATTTCGCTACAGGAGCGCCGAGTAATACCTTTCTTTAGTTAGATGATTAACTTTATCCGCTTTATACATCTTTTACAAGAGCAAATATTGGATGAGGATACAACTGCTTAACAATCGAGTAAATCTCATCCTGATCGATACTGATGTCTGCATTATACCGTCTGAGGATGTTTAGGATATTGCTATCCGTCGGTGGGACCTCGTTCTCGCACAAAACTTGCACAATTTTTTAATTAAATGTTCCATGCAAGTGTCTATCTGTTGTCATTTGTTAGTTGTTGTCTGATAGATTTTATGAATTTTAGACCTCCCTCAACTACTTCATGATACTTTAAACCTTCCTCCGCTAATGCTTCCTGCAATGTTTTTTCGTTTTCATCAACTGATTCAGAAATGACATCTATTAAACTGTCTAATAACTGTGCTCCTTTACGACATTTTTTATGACTCATAGACAAATCTCCTTTTTTAATTCATAGAGTAGTTTTTTCCCTTTTCCACTCTCGCATTATTTCTAAATAAATTTTTCTTCCAAGAGTTAGATACAAAACATGCTTTAAACATTTTTGTTTATAATCGGCATTTCTGAACAAAGTAGACGCAGCTCGGAACGATCTTCCAAGAATCCTCTTTGAGGAAACGAGATCAGATACCTCGTTAAGTATTTCCGCACATTTATCAAATTCCCTATCTACTACTCTATCGTTGTATGAACTATCACAAGGTTTTTTAGTATTACAACTATTCATTCATTCTACTCAAGATAATCCTCGATGTATTCCCAGTCTACTATATCGCTACTACAATTAGGGCATCTTTCATTTTCTTCAAACTTACTATCATCTTTGAATTTTTTGCCACAGTAAGAGCATTCCCACCATAAATTTAAACCTCCGTCCTCGATCATGACCATTAAACATTCTTTTTTAGGTCCTACATGAAAATCACAGTTTTGATCGCATCGATAGCAAGGCTGTTTATATCCAGCTCTGCAATCTATCTCGTGAGGATTCCCACAAGGGAAGAGATCTCCGACTTCACATCCGCATTCATCTTCGGCGTTGTACAGACCGTCGTAGCCGTTTTCTTTAAGAAAACTCTCGACAATCTCTTTGATATTAGGATTGTTATTGCTCATCGCTTTCTTCCAATTAATCGTTGAGAAACCCTTCTAACTTTCCTATAATATAAACAAAACAGAGACCAATAAAAGAGAGGATAAAATAATTATTAGGTTCTTTGCCGTATGAAGAATAATCCACCGTTGCAACAATAAAGAGAATAGTAATCAACACTCGAATAAAAATAGCTAAAGCATTTTTCATCTTATCTCCGAATCTTGTTTCTTGTTAAGTCTGTCTATAACCGATAGTATACCATTAGCAACTTCTCTTGCTTGCTCGACAGTTAAGACAAAAATCTTCCTACCGATGCGAATTTCAACAGGAGCATCGGGTTGAGATGATTCCATGACACTTATCTCGATGCTAGACTTGCTGATCAGTCCAAACAACGGTACCGTCTCACGAACCCGTATACGAACACATCGATGCCAGAATAAAACAAAACGCCAGAAGCATAAGTGCCATAACAAAATACAAAAGATATTTCATGACAGAATCCCTACTTGATGTTACGCCATAAATAATTGACCAAAAGAACAAGCGCAAAACCTGCTACAACATAAAGAATTGCTTGAGCATCCACAATACTTGTCTCCTCTAAAAAGTGTCTTCGTCATCCGAGTCACTGTCAAAGACTACGCTTAAAATCATCGGAACAAAAACAAGAAGAATTAGAGTGAGCAACAGCATAACTACTTTAACCTATCAGACATAAATGTGAACAAAAAAGCCAGCATCAAAATAACGAAAAACGCAGCTCCAGATGAGAGCTCAACCCCTTTGCTAGCAAAAAGATCTCCGAGAGTGAAACATACCAGAATAAAGACAATGAATAAAAACAGCTTCATTATTCTTCTCCCCATTTATCTGTATTACCAACCACCGCCATCATCCTGAATCCAGTCTTCTAGCGGGTCATTATCATAAGGATTATGTTCTTCATCTTCATCGTTATTATTCTGATCCTGCTGTTCTTCATCTTCTGGATCAACGGGGTTTAGTTTGTAGATATCCATGATTAATCTCCTTTTTTGTTTGGTTTATCACTACAGTGAACTTCATAAAAACCCAGCCGCCACATTGTTCCACAGTATAGACACTTTAAAACCGGAATATGAGGGCTGGGAAGAATGATGCCGTTTACCAGTTCTGCGTTTGACTCATTGCCACAAGCCGGGCAATAAATAAGGACGTTTTTTATGTTTGGCAAGATCATCAAAAAATCCAATAAGAGATAAGTGTTTTAATATAAAAGGCACTCAAACCCAGAATAGCGCCTATTAAAGAGGCCAGAACAAGATAGGCGAAAACTATAATAACGCTCAAAATCAACTTCCATCCAGAATGGAATTCGGGTTCATACAAAGAAATGGACGCGATAAGAGCAACTATACCAATAAATACCAGAATAAAAATCCACATGGCAGTAAATAAAGGTTAGTTTTCAAAACTCAAAAGCCAGCCGCCTGATATAACCAGGATTAAATATCCAATAATTTTCCATTCATCATCTCTTTCATAGAGCTTTACACCAACGACAAGACCGATTAGAGGATAGACAGGTTCGATTACAGATAAATCCATCTTTTATTCTCCGCTGTCTTCTTCCGGGAAACGTTCGGAAAGTCCGTAATGTTCAAGAGTTGTTGTCATCATGCTGTCAATTTCATGATCCGGCACGTCAAGGCACGCTGCAATGCGCCTCTTGATATACAAGATCAAGACCGCCACAAGCCGTAGAATTTGCCTTTCATCAGCAAATTCATCCCGGAAGATGCTATCATTTGTTGTCATGTCCATCAAGCTCATGCCTACTAGCTGCATAAGCGCCAGCGATTCAACATCCTGCTGATCGTAGCTTTCTCCAGGCTTCAATGGATTTTCTCCTTTTTCGCTTTTCATTAGCTTCTCTGGTTAATTCGTCAATGAACTCACCGATGAGATTATCAATGATGTAAGCATCATATTCACCGTCGTATCTCGCTACCATTGGCTTAAATGAATTTCCTCTCCAACCATAAAGCATTCCATTTTTGGCGTGGTTCGATAGAATAACAAAACCATTACCCTCCCCCACCAGCACAACCTTATTTCTTTTCCGGACGGTATACCAGGTATAAACAGTCATCATTCACTATTTCCCACTGTGCAATATTTATCAACAGTTTCTGGAATGTAAACCCTGTAACCAGTACCCCATTCATTGGCGATTTCAATGCGGGAGCCTGCTGATTTTAATTTATTGCGGATGCGGGATACGTGCACATCCACTGTCCGCATGGCATAACCTTTGTAAACGCCATTGCCGTTCTGTTTCCGTAAGGGGATTAGCGTCACTTCAGCGAGAATCTCCCGGTTTACCGCTTCCGGAAACGCACGCAGAAGCTGAATTAAAAGAATAAACTCTTTTTTTGAAAGCTCAAGCCGTTTGCCATAAACAACCACGTCCGCCAGAGAAAAATCAATGCACAAATCACCAAAATTACAAACCAGTGTCCCATAGAGATTAACCATACCATTCTCCGTAGCGCAAGGGTTGTATATCAAGGAAAATGACGAAGCATTTCTTTTTGTTGTTGAGAAACACTTCAACAATACCGTATTCATCATCAAACTGAATAAAGACGTCATTGGAGTTACCAAAAACAGTTAAAGCCATATCTCTAACATAGGAAGGAACATTATCGGAAAAGTGCATGACAAAAATCTCCCTGTAAAAATGAAACTTGACTGTGATGAATGAAGTCGGCTATAATATAAAACGGCTGAATGAAAATGTCAAGAAAAAAATCAAAAGTTTTTGACAACATTAAAAATCGGAGACAATTTTAATGGATGATTCTTATTTGAGAGAGCTTGCCCGTGTGCTGAAGGAGAACATGACAACACGGGACAAAGAGAAGCTCGACAAAATTAAAATAGAAGACAGAAGAACTTATGAGCAGTACAAAGATGATCCAGTAAGTTATGCAGAGAAAGTGCTCGGAATAAAAACGCTGTGGCATAAGCAGATTGAGATTTTAAAAGCGCTTGTTACGCATCAGAAAGTTATGGTAATGTCGGGAAACTCGGTAGGAAAAAGCCATATTGCAGCGTGTGCAGTATCCTGGTGGGTAGATACCCATGTTCCGGATGAACATAGGGGTGAGTCGTGTATGGCATTATCCACAGCGCCGTCGGAACAGCACGTAACTGACGTGTTGTGGCGTGAAATAAGAACGCAGCGCAAGGGAAGAAATCTTCTTCCCAAGGCTCCGAGGCTTGAATATTCGCATAGCTGGTTTGCTGAGGGATTTACGACCAGAAATCAGGAAGCCTTTAAAGGCCGGCATCCCAGGTATTTGTTGATTGTATTCGATGAAGCTATTGGCGTGGATAGAATGTTCTTTCAGGCGGCTGACACAATGATTTCTCATCCGGATGATCACCGCTGGCTGATTATTTTTAACCCTACAGACCCGACTTCTTATGTATACGATCTTTATACAAGAGAAGACTGGCATAAAATCAGGCTTTCGGCTCTTGAGCACCCCAACATTATTGCCGGGCTTCAGGGGCTTGAGCCCCCTATTCCGTCCGCTGTAAGCTATGAATGGGTGGTAACCCAGCTCAAAAATGAGTGCATGGCAATACAGGCGTCACAGGTGGAAGTCGGCGATTTTGAATGGCCGCCCCGGTATACGGTTTTATGCAAAGAAGGAAAATGCGAGCATGATCATCAGTGGTACAGACCCTCACCCTTTTTCAGCTATGCGGTATTGGGACAGTGGCCTTCCGGTTCATCGGATGCTTTGTGGAATCCAGCTTTAATTGATTACTGCGAAAAAACAGCGTACCCTGTGCCGGACGGCACCTGGTCACTAAACGAAATTGAAAACTTTGTCAAAAGATACGGCATACCGGAGATTGGTATTGACCCGGCATATCAAGGGCAGGATTTTACGGCTATTGTGGTAATATGGGGAAGAAGCGTGGTTCATGCCGAGCTCCGTCAGGGATGGGAAGCATCATGGACCGCCGGCAAAGCCAAGCAACTGGCGAGATACTGGGCCAAAAGAGCTCAAGTATCGGAATATGAAATCCCCATCAAGGTGGATAAAGACATGTTTGGCCACGCCATTGCCCAGCATAAAGGAGAGCACCGCTTTATTTTAATATCTGGAGCAAACAGAGCCATACGAGAGGCCAAATACGCCAACCGCCGCAGTGAGCTGTGGGTCAATACGGTCGAACTCGCCAGAAAGAAAGAAATCGAGTGGTCCAGGCTTCCGGATACTTTGAAAGGTCTTTTGTCCAGAGAGCTTCTGGCTGCTTCTCATTATCCGGATAGCAGGGGAAGAACCTTCGTGGAAAAGAAAACCGAAATCAAGAAAAAGATCGGAAGAAGCCCGGACCTGGCGGATGCTTTAAACCTTGCCTGCATGCGAGTATGGCGCGCACCAAAGAAGGTACCCCAACCCGAAAGAGACCGGTATGAGGAATTCTACGCTACATACGAAGACGATAGAGATTGGATGATTCCATGATATAACCCTTGACAACACGTCAAAAATTTGTTATCTTTTTATCCGATACCATCTTATAAGAACAAGGAAATCATGTCGATCCCATCGGATAAAATCCCGAACCGCTTAAAGAAGCCGGTTATCGAAAAGAAAAATCAGAAGTCCAAACGCTGGCTTTCGGTTAAGGAACGTGAGCTCGTCGTTGAGATGTGCCGTATTCTGGCCTTAAAGATGAGAATCACGTTTCTGGCTTTTGGCGATAAAGACAAACCTGATCCAGCCAATGTCTTCAAGCTCGTCTATGATCATGATACCCATTATGCCGATAACCTTCCAGTATCCCGCTACCGTAAGAAAGCTATCAAATTTTATATTCACAAGCTCAAGAGCTTAAAACCCTATTCCCAGGAAAATCTTCTGTATAACGCATCCCCTTATTATGTTGCCAAAATACTCGATGTTGATCCTTCTGTTATTTACACCATCCTGATTCAATATGCAAGAACAGGAGAAATCTATTTCAAAAATGATGCACCGCATTATGTAGGTGTAGAAGACAGAGTCCCGGAATGGGATGCATATCGGAAAGAAGAATTTAATAAACTCTTTCGAGAAGCCATAGAGCCTTTACAGGAATCTGTAGTAAGAGACACAGGTACTTCCCACAAGAAGGCCGATACCCATGCCGTGGGGAAGCGGGGATCCGTCGATACAAACGACGACCCTCGTGTTTCCTACAGACCTGTAGAGGAACTCGATTACACCATATACGAACGAACAGCAGTGGATGAGTCCGATTTACCTCCAAAATGGGCCAGGTTATACCCACCTGATCCAGTATCAAAACTAAAAAACTTTGCCAGACGCTCATATATCAATGAGCTTAAGGTTAGATACGGAGTTTTATTAGAGACGGATCAGGATATTCAGCAAGCTATTACAGCAGCCGGTGATTCAAGCCCTTATGCCTGGCCTAAACCTATTGTTGAACAGGATAACGACGGCTATATTACAACCGTCGGTTATCTTGAGGAGGACGGTAATTTTATCAGCCGTCCATAGAAACGACAAGGGCACAAATTTATTAACCGAGGACCGATCCCTGCTTAATTTGGGTTGGTATGTCTAAACCTACCTTATTCAATCAACATTCATCTTTTCCTTGCATTCCTGCTTTCCATTGCTTATATTGGTGTGTCCCTTCTTGAGGATACCGTCTTCTTCTCCGTGCGTGATCCTCCCTATCCCAACCCTGTGGTCTTCATTGATCACGGGGTTTTTTATTTGAACCCTCCTGCATATTCTTCCGTTTAATATTATAAAAGGTGTGCAATATATTGCATAACTATGCAAGTTTTTGCATGGTTATTAAAAAAAGACTTGACATTTTTGTATAAAAGTTTTTAGGGTGTGTCGGGTTTATTAATATGAGGATATTGCCTTGGATTGGGATGATAAAGATTTTTCAGAGGATGATGAGGTCCTTTCTGATCTCCGTGAACTTGAGAAAGAAATGGTCTTTCTTGAGCTCTTTTTCCGTGAGCTTGATCGGGTGAGATTCGTTCAGCGGTATGGGTTTTTTGATTGGTCGGATATTTGTCTGAACTGATGGCTACGTATAAGGCTGGTGGGACACCTGTTATTGGGGCGAAAGGTGTAGATGATTTCATCGTTGAACGGAGGATTTTTGGGCGTGGAAGAACGAGGGTACGTGTCACCCACACAAGAAGAAATAGATCGGGAGTTAGGAGCACCGTTGGAAAGAAAAGATAACCGCCGCATCCGGTATTCGGCGAGGATTTGCGAACAGTGTAAGCGTGTGGTTTCAAAGTCGTTTGATCCTCCAGTTACCGAAGGTGTGGCGTATTCTATGATCGCTATATGCCCCCATTGCGGTGCCGAGCGGGGTGATAAGCGTATCCGGTTACGGAAGGGCTGGATTTATGAGCCTCTGGTACCGGATTTCAACGGAAAGGCAAACCATCCCGTTCCGAAGCATCATTTGCCGCCGAGTCTTAAGCGTTATGCCGGAAAGGTGTGGTAATGCCAAAACGCTTGATGCGCTGTGTGCGTAAAGTTGCGAAAAAAGTAAAACCACGGCCTGGGCAAACGAAAAAACAGGCTGCTTTTGCGATTTGTGCAGCAAGTACCGGATTAAAACCAGAACCACGAAAGCGGGGTAAACGTGCTAATACGATGGCGAAGGCTGGCAAGAAAAAACGCCGAAGAAGCGTATAACTACCTCAAAGACACACTCTATGAGGATCGTGAGGTCAGGGAACTGCGTAAGAGGTCGAGATATATTGCTTCACAGCATCAGAATATGATTGCTGATTTTCTCTATACGCTAACAGACCTGACCAAGAAAGAAGCGTTTATTGTTCTGGATATTGTCTGGTATGCCATGTTGGCTGTTCTCTTAAGAGAAGGGTGGCTATGGATACCGAGACTCGGAACTGTTTATCTGACAAAGCATAGATACAGAAAAAAGCTTCCCATTAATATCGCTTTTATGCCGTCGATCCGTGTGCTTCTTTTGGCTTATGATGTTGAGAACATGCGCAAAATCCGGTCGTATGACATTGATATTGCCTACAGGCATTTAAGAAACTTGATTGTTACCAATTACAAGAAAAAGGAAACTTGAGGGCTTTTGTCTTTTACATTTTTCTTCTTGCCCTTTTTGTAAGCCATGGTTATTCGCAAACCAACACAACAACCAAAATTTACGTCTACGATACCGTTTATGTTTGCATCCATGACACCCTTAACTCGAGATGGGCAAGGTTTAAGTCATTCCTTGACGACGGAAACACCTTTGTTTCTGGTGTGTATTCTGTTGTTCCACCTTACAGGCTTCATTTCTACAAGCTATGGACTGTTATGAGGCCTGTTATTGTTGTCAGGGAAGGAAACAATGGATGGGAAAGTGAGCTCTATTACCGTAACGGTAGGATCAAGGTCAGGGATGCAAAGGTTAAAATCTACGAAAGAAAACCATCAAGGCCTCTTTTTTATGCCGGCATGGCGTATTCGCTGTCGTCAAAAATGAATCTTTATCTTATCGGTTATTACCCTTTAAAGATGATAGCGCCGTTTTCCTATATTACAACGGGGGATATTGGTTTTGGGGTTAATGTTAACATTGATCCTTTTCTGGTTAAAGCTGTGGATTACTTATTCGGGGATGGCTATCCGTGATACCAGATCAGGATAAAAAGCTCATTGATAAACTTTTGAGCTATTACAACGACGCCTATACGGCGGCACAAGCCAATCATCAGATGGTCGATGAGAACCTCCATTACTATTCCGGTTACGGGCACTGGACGGAGGAACAGCGCCTCAAGGCCAATCAGGAAAAGCGGCCTCTGATTACGTATAATCTGGTTTTCCGTTTTCTTAATGCGCTTACGGGGTATCAACGTCTGGTCAGGCAGCAAGCTCGTGCTTTTCCTGTAGGCAGGGGTTCCGACCCGCTTCTTGCCGATCTTTTGTCTCTTGCCATTCATAGTATTGATAGTGAAACCAATGCTCCCTATGTTCAGAGTGATCTTTACGCCAATGCCCAGATCGGCGACCGTTCTCATATCCGCTGGCGGGTAAGGTTTCACGGATTATGGCCGAAAATTGAACAGATTGCCCTCGATCCCCGCGATGTTTATGAAGACCCGACAGCCGTAACATACGATGACAGCGGACATCGTTTTGTTATTGTAAACAACTGGCTGTGGGAGGAGGAAGTTCTCACTATTTTTGCCGACACCCCTGAAGAGCGGGAACTTATCAAAACCCAGATTGATACCCGTATTGACCCTAAAGATAGGCGGTTTATCCGTACCGTATCTGGACGGCGCAGGGTTAATGTTCTGGATATTCAGTATAAGAATTATGAGAAGTTTATCTGGGCTTATAGGCCGGAAGACGGGGAGATTCTCGAGAACTTACGGACAAAGCGGGATGTTTCCGAAGCTGCGCAGGCTGGGTTTAACGTATTTGTGGATTCAAAACCTATCACCTACGTTGCCAGACTGACGGGAACACTTCTTCTTGAGCATAAGCTTCATCCGTTTCTTGCTGATAAAGGAATGTTTGATATTACCCGCTATTCGCCTTACTTTGCTATGGGACAGGATGTCTCCATGACACACCAATTGAGATCACAGCAGGATGAAGTCAACGCCAACCGGTCGGATATGCGCAACCTTTTTGGCAGAGCTCCTAAAGGGCTCATCTTTTATGATGAAACATCGGGACTGTCGGAGACGGATATTGCTCACATGAGTGCCGTCGGCGGTGCATACAAGGTTAGCGACATTAACGGTGTGAAGTTTCAGGATACCAGTCCTTACTATAGTGCTGTTGCGGCTATGGCGCAGCTTTATCAGATGTCTATGAGAGAGCTTCAGGATTTAGTCGGCATTACAGAAACTCTTCTGGGACAGTTGAAATCCAGCACTTCCGGTGTGGTGTTTAATGCCGCACGGTCGCAGGCTGCTATTGGTCTGCAAACGGGTCTCGATAACTTTGAGCGCACTATCAAACTTCACTACCGCAAACTCCTTCACCTTATGCGAAAATTCTTTCCTGCCAACAAGCTCTTTCGCATATCCCGTGATCAGTATGGTTTTCTGGAGAAAGTCGCGAGGGAACAGGGCGATGTACAGCCTGAATTTGCTGTTCTCGTCAACGGCAGTCCTGCTGAAATACGGCTTCTGGATCAGTACTACGGTATTATCGGCTCGTGGCCGACGAGGCTTGAGGAGGGAGAATTTGATATTGAACTCCGCTTGAGCAATGCCGACATGACCAATCAGCAGCAGACGTTTCTTACCATGCTTGAGCTTGTACGCAATATTCCTGATATCGGCGTTTATATTCTTGATATGCTTATTGAGAACAGCGGGCTTCCCAACGCCTCTATTATGGCCGAGCGGGTCAGGCAGGCACAGGAAATCATCAAAGGCCAGAGAGGCGGTGAACAGGAACTTAAAGCTCTTGAAACATTGGCTAAAGCCGTCAATGCTGCCGGCGGTGGCGGGCAAAATGGAACCGCAATTCCTTGAAATTAATTAAATTTATAAGGAGTTTAGAATGCCGAAACATATGATTATTATGGGACCTATTGAAAAACCTGATAGACGGAAATCAAAGCGGCCGTCTGATAACAGAGCTTCCGGAACGGTAATGATTGATCTTGATGTTAATACCGATGATCCGCATATGTTCCGTTTGAAGGGAATTCCTTTTTATAATATGGATATGGGTTATGACGGGCAAGGGCAGAAGCGTAAACGGGTAAGGTAATTATAGATGGTCTTCTGAATGAAATACGACATCAATGAACTACAGCGCATTGTTGAGGATTACCGCAGGGTCGGGGAAGTTATCGAAGACTGTAAGATGTTCTTTGAGAATACGTTTACTGGAAAGATTGAAGTAAATTTTAATGAAGGCAAAATTGCTTCCGTGAATGTTTCTATTTACAAGAAAGGTTCACGGTGGAGCTAGCTTATAATACCAACAACAATTAAGCCTGATCCACACATCCGTGGAAGGCCGGATCAAACTCTCAAGAGATTGGTTCGGCCTTTTTTTATGGCGGGGATAATTCTCATCTTGAGAACCCCCGTAATAAAAAATCAGGGTAACCCTTTTGGGCCTGAAACATAAGGAGTGGTAACATGGCTGACGATCCCAAAGTTCAGCAGGGCGGTACGATGGAGGAGCTCCCGGATACCTCCGATGAATTCAAAGAGGTGCGTTCGGCGCCAAAGCCTCCTCAAAAAGAGGAAAAAGGCGAATCTTATGCCAGGAAAGTTTTTTCCAGGGATGGAAAACTGGACGCCGACAGATTGGCTGACGCCTATGATGAGCTGTATAAAAAATTCAGCGGTGACCTCGGAGCTCTGAAAAATCAGATCGGACAGACCGCCGAACTGGCTGACAAATTTAAGACCATTGAAGAAAGACTGGAAGCTGTTTCCAGTCTTGAAGACAAGCTGGCTCAAGTTCTTGAGCAACTGGAATCGAAAGGAGGAGCCGAGAACGCTACTCGGGACGAGACCGATGAAGCCATCCGCAGTGTTGGTGTTGACCCCGATTCCGAAGAAGGAAAGCAGTTCCGCAACTTTTTGGATTATTACAATTCTGAATTTGATCCTGAAGGAGCCTACAAGATGTTCAAAAAAGAACTTGAGCAGCATTTGAGTGCGGTGAAGCCTGATCTTTCTCCGGATTGGATTCTGGACGCTATTGAGAAGAATCCGGAGCTCCAGAAGGCGCTTGCCGAAAAGCTGGCCGATCCGATTCATCAGACCATTCAGCAGAAGGAGATGGAAAGGCGGGCGCAGGAGGAGATCAAGCAGCTTGTTGATCAGGGTAACGACGAAGCCACTGTTTATGCGGCCGTCGCCTATGGTGCTGCTAAAGGACTCAACAGCGTCAAGGAATCCTGGGATGCTTATCAGAAGTATCTTTCGGAGCTGACATCCAAGCAGGTTTCACAAACACTCGAAAAAGAGGCGGCTAACCAGTTGTCTCTGCGTTCGGAGCTTCCGAAGACGGTGGACGGTGGTTCCAGTTCATTTGAGGAGACCATCGAAAGCCCGTTTTCGGAGATTATCAAACAAGCAAAAATTGAAGATGAGCTGTATTAGCCGTGGTCTCTGTTCTGTTCAGGCGCCTGTCATGTTTCAAGCCTTGAATGAGACGGAGACCGGTTTTTGTGTATAGGTGGATAACAAACAAGGTTGGAGGTTGTTCAAATGGCTTACGTAACTGGTGGCACTCCTGTGACAGGCGCCAAGGGGCTTGAGCAGCTCCTGGTTGATCGCAGGAAATACAATCTCGACTTTGCCGATGTTTATGAACTGGCAAAGCAAGAAACTCCGTGGCTTACGTTTCTCTTGAAGCTGTCCCGTAAGCCGACGGATTCTATGGAACCGAAACACTTTTCGGATGATCCGCCCTGGATCAATTATCAATTCTATGCCGCCGGGGCCGGCACATGGTCCAGCGGTGTGATCAACAACTTGGCTGTTGACGACGGAAGCGGCAATGCCGTGGGATTCTTGCGGCCTGGTCTTTTGTGCCGTGTTGTTCACCAGAGCGGTGCAAAAGATACGCTGTTTCTGATTACCAATGTTGACAGCCAGAATCAGATTGATATTGAGGCGGTCAGCGCTTCTCCTAACAATATTGCGGATAATGACCGTGTTCAGGTTATTGGCCCTGCCGCTGGTGACGGCTCTGCGGCCAGCCCTGCTGTCAACACTGTTCTGGCGGCCAATCAAACCTACTGCCAAGACTTCGAGGATGCATGGGAAATGACCGATGTGGCCGAAGCCGAAGGCATCTTTGGTCCGGATGAATGGAATAGACTGGCTGCCAATACCCTGAAGCAGCACAAAGCCAGCATCAACAGAGCCCTTCTTCTGTCGGCTTTGAGCAAAAAGGCCGTAACCTTTCCGAGCATCAACAGCGGTGCCAAGACCGTGAGAACAACCTATGGAATCGTTACGTTCTGCGAAGACAACGATTCTCTTCTGATGAACGGTGAAGGCGTTGTATCTCCGGCGTATAATGCCTATGATTACAACCAGTTTGTTGATCACATGGAACAACTGTTTGCGCTGGGCACGGACGCCAAGCTGGCTATTTGCGGTTCCAGTGTGCTGGCGTTCTTCTCGAAGATGGGTTCCGGGTCGTTTATAGCCGGCGCCAATGTTCAGGTTATGAACGAAGCCACTGTCTTTGGCTTGAACGTTACCAAGATCAGGACACCGTTTGGTGTGCTGAATCTTTTCTGGGACAAGTCGCTGCGTGGCAAAGGCTTCTATAAAGACTACATGATCGCTGTAGACCACAACTATGTGCGGTACCGTCCTTTCATTTCGGGCCGTAAGAATATGGATACGCATCTTTTGAGCAACACCCAGGCCCGCAATGAAATCCGTGTCAGACGATATGCCTACCGGACAGTGGCGGCTCTTGAACCCGCCCAGCCGGCTGTGCACGGTCTGTTCATCTTCTCGTAAGGCGTAAACCGTAAAAATAGAGGAGTGTCAAATATGAAATACGTAAAAACCCTGATGCTGCTTCTTCTGTCTGCTGTTGTGTTTGCTGAAGCGGAAGCTGCGGTGGGGACAGTAACGGCGAAGAAGCATGCACAGTACAAAAACTTCGTCGTGTATAAGGCTGTTCTGCCCAGAACATCGGCTGCTGACTCTTTTGTGGTGCATCTAGGCAGTAACGGTGCTGGTATTCCCATCTGGGGCGACCCGGATAATTATATCTCGGCGCTGTTTGTTACACCGGCCAGCGGTTCTGGGAAGGATACCATTGGCGTAACAGTGGAATGGCAGGTGACTGGGAAAGTGAAACCTGGCACTGGTTTTTCTGCTCCAGAATGGCTGACGGTGGGTTCTGCTGATTCTCTCGGTAGGGCTTCATCGGATGCTGCTGTTTTCGAGCAGGCTTCTGCCAATAAAGGTTCCTATCCGTTTCTGCGGCTACGGGTGGTGGAGAACGGCGCCAAAAGCACGACCACCGGTGATCTTGAAGTTTATATTACCATTCCAGATCGGGTGGTCCATGCTCGTTAAACGTAAAAACAAAAGTGCTCCCTGGCACGGGGGAGAGTCCGGGGAGCTTTACATCTAAACACCATCAATAAAATGAGGAATCAACATGGGTAAAAAAGCAAAATTTCTGGCGAACGTAAGAAAGATCAGCGTTCAGGCGATTATCGGCAACGAACAGGTGCCGAATCCGCATAATCCTGCTACGGTTATCAACAAACCGGTTTCTGTCTTCTGCACAATGGACCCTACATTTGAGACAGATGATCCGGTTCTGATTAATGCTCTGAAAAATCACCCCCTTCATAACCGTGTATTTTCGCTTATGGAGGAATCGGATATTGACGTGGTGGGAATCCAGGATGTTGACCCGGCGGCAAAGGATTATGTGGAGACCGTTAAAAAGGCGAAGGAATACGGGCTTAACTTTGGTGAGGAAGGTTCCTTTAATGAATTGAAAGCACAGGTGGCTAAACTGGAACAGCAGAACAAAGCCGTTTCCGAGGAACAGGAAAAAAAAAGCCAAAAGCCGATAAAAGGTAGCGATACCATGTCGGAGTTTATTAATGAGATGTGTTCTGTGTCAAAAGCGGATACTGTTACTCTTAAAGAGTTCTATAAAGTCTACAAAAACTGGAGCTATGCTAAAGGGTATAAACCGTTTACCGTTTTGATGATATCTCGGATTCTGAAGAGGTTTCCTTATTTAGAACTCCGTAAGAACAAGGATAACAGCACCTATATTGTGGGGTTATCTCTTAAAGAGGAGAATACCGATGGCTAAAAAGACTACTTTTGTTAATGTTCACGGCGGTAAAAGACAAGTTATTGTTAAGCTGGACGACGATACCGCTTATACGGCGTCTTTTTCACCGACGTTTGAAACCGACGATGAGCGTGTCGTTAAGGCACTGAAGGCTCATCCCCGTTACGGGACGGAGTTTCTTATTGCCGATGAAAGAGACTTTCGGAAGTTCCGTGTCTCTATTCACCTGGATTATGAGCCGCCTGTGTGGGCGTCCAGAAATTTTGACCCGGAAGGTGAAGGCTTTGTAGGAACACTCAAAACTATCCTGATGGAAATTTTTGGTGAAGTCGACGGCGATTTCTATCTGAATAAGGTGACGGTTGAGGAGATTACCGGGAAAAAAGAAAAATCTATTGATGAATCCGGCCGGAAATAATGGCTCTCACACGTAAACATCTTAAAGGTATTGTTCGGAATAAATTCCAGTTATGGACCAATGAAGGTTACCGACTGATGCCAGAAGACCTTCTTAATGAGCTCTGCAACAGAGCCCAGAGACTGGTCCGTATTGATCTTGAAGACGTTACCGAGAACCATTATTCCAACACCGTCGCCAATCAGAGAAGTTATACGCTCCCTTCTGATCTGCTTCTGTTAAAAGAAGTGTGGATCAGCAGAGACGTTACCAAAAACTTTCAGGGGTACCGGCTTGAGCCTTTCCCGTATTCTCATCTTGTTAAAATAGAAAGCCGGTTCAGCACTCTACAGCCTACGGGAAGGCCAGAGCGGTATACTGTGAGTGATGATAATATCATTTATTTTGATCCGGTGCCGAGTTCGGAATTGCGGTTTGATGTGTTTTATATTCCTGTTCCCAGTGATATGACGGACGACGGGGATATACCGGATTTTAAGGATTTTTATCATGACTTGATTTCGATGAAGCTAATGGAAATAACGGCAGTTCATCTTCCGGGTGTTGATCCTTCTCTGTATAAGCAGCTTTATGAGATTGATCTGCGCCGTTATAAGCCTTTAGCCAACAGGCGTATGAGTCGGTTTACACCCATACGGTACAGCGGATATTTTAGTAGTCCCAACTGATGGCGAAGACATTATCTGATTTTCTTGTAGCGGTAAGGCAGAATTTGTTTGAGCACAACAAAATCCGTTACAGAAAATCTACAACAACTTCGGCGGGCAATTCGTCCGGAACAACGGTAGTCGACAGCTCGGCTTCGAGTTTTGTGGACGACTATTTTAACGGCTGTTATTTCCGTTTGCTGTCTGGAACAGGAGCCCGGCAGAAGGAAATTCTGGTTACGGATTTTGTCAGCTCTTCAGGAACATTTACACTGGCCGAAACAGCAGGGGTTCAGGTTGGTAACGGTGTTTCGTATGAGGTCTTTGATAAAGGCATCTTTACGGATACGGCTATCATAGACTGGATCAATGCTGAACTGGCGACAGTACCGACATATCTTTCCGGAGATGCGCTGGCTCAAATCGTTAAAAAGACATCAACACCTGGAACGTCGGGTGTCGCCAGTCTTCCTGTTGACGCCTTAAAGATTATCAGCGTGGAAATCGGCGGGCGTGTGGCTGCTCTTTTGAATCCGGATGAAAAAAACCGTTTTACCAGTGATCCCTGGATTCCGGCCGTTTCAGGTCAGAACTATGTTGCAATTTTTTCTGGTGATTCTACTGTAGATTCCAGCGGTCTTTACGGAAGGCTGGAATACCGGCCTAATGATAATGCTACGGTGACTTATACAATTATTCCCAAGCTGCCGGATATTTCCAGCAGTCAGAACCTTAATGCACCGGATTGGCTGTTTGATATATTATGTCTCGGAGCAACGGCAAGGGCATTTCTTGCCAGTGAAGACTTTAATAACTACGAATACTACAAATCCCTGCGTGATGAACGGATTGCTGTTATCAATCAGGGAAGCGTAGGAACCACGAAAGTAGAGAAATGAGACGCTTTGAGGAAAAGGCCATACTCATATCATGGTCTCATCCAGCTTCTGATGATGACGCCATTGTTTTCAATGTGTACCGTGTTGATGAGACAACATCGGAAACGGTGCAAATTGCCAATCAAATAAGAGATCAGATTATAGGAGGAGCTTTTTCCTGTGCGGCTCCGTTTGAAAAGCCGGGACAGTTTCATTTTGAGGTGGAGGCTTATGATAAGCAAAATAATATCTTTTCAGAACGGGTAAAAAGTGAGAGCTTTATCTGGGGAAATTTTTTAGCCCCTCCTCAAGAGATAAAACTGTTCCAGACTGCATAGTCTACCGTTATCAAGGCGCTGGTGTAAACATATGTGGTGAATCTTGAAAACATTTTTAGCAAAACCGCTGACTGTAACGTTCGATTATGATTTTGATCTGAACGGGATTACCGTTAAAGTCTTTCTGGAAGATGTGAGAAACAGAAGAATTCTTATACCAAAATACAAAGTAGACGGAAACAAAATAACAGTTGTATATCCGAACAAAAGTGGTATTTACCGGATTGGGGTGCAGGTTTTTATCGGAGACAGCGGAAGTGATATTATCTATAGCGATGCATTTGAGTGGAAATCCATTGTTCCGCCTGTAAGGAACTTAACCGTGAGGCAGTAATGGCTAAAATTAAAGCAGGCAGCATCAGAGCCGGTGAAGCTGTTGCCGGCAGGGTAAAGGCAGGCCAGACTACGCTTAACAGCGGTACCATTTATGAAACTCTTGTATATCAGAGGCAATATGCACAGGTTGATCTGTCTACAGGCGGTATGATTTCTGTCGGGGATACGGATGCTGTTGTCGGTGGTCCGGAGGCTTATGTCGGAAGAGTCATTGATAAGTACGTTTATGTTCAGGCACAGGATTGGACATCTCCCGTAACATATCAGAAAACCCAATGAAGTTTGTTTATTGTACTCTGTTACTTTTATTTATTTTTGGCGAATTTGGCTACGGCCAGGGGCATCTGGGAAGGTTTATCGGCAAGGACTCGAGTACTGTTGCTTCGGCGAAGCACGGCACAAAGATGGACTCCAGTTTCTTTATTACGAGAATCGGTGGTCAGCATCTGGCTCTGTCGCAGGCTATTCTTGCAAGAGGAGTGACGCCTTATGACTACGGCGGCTCACTGAGTAACGCTTTAAAAGCGGCAAGGGATTCTAATTGGGTTCTGGTTTTGCCTCCTGGTTATTCAACGGACTCGACATTTACATTTGACGGCTCCAATGCTGATTCTGTCATTGAGGTTCTGGATTTTCGTGGGACACAGTTTTATTTATATAGCAAATTGTTCCGTTTTCAAGGTGGGTCGGTTTATTTTCAGAGAAACAGCACAACACAAGACCCAATGATTCTACTGGCGGTAATGAGCGGTACAACGCCGGTTCAGGTTTATGGGCTGTATATCGATAACGACGATAACGATCAATTGAAGCTAAAAGATGCTACAGGTAATGTGGAGATGGTGACATTCCGAAAGGACGGATATGTCAGGAGGAACGAGGCTCCATATTATGATGCTGTAGCGTGGTTTCCTCCTTCTCTTTATGGCGCTGATCTTGACACGATTGATTTGAGAGAGGAAGTTTATCTTTTCGACGGAACAACAAATGAACAGCTCTTTCTAAAGATGAGGCTGCCGAATTGGTTTACTTCTATGGATTCGGTAGAAGTAATTGTTTCTACGACGAGCACGGCAGGTGACAGCGTGTCTTTTCAAATGAGCTATTACGCAAGAACGTTTGGAGAATCTACAGGCGGCGGATTATCCAATACACTCGCTGATACAGTGGATTTAGGAACTTCGGCAAATACATCAACGAGACTGAAAATATCGGGAACTTTTTCTAATTTATCGGCTGGCGATGAGGTTATCTGGCGACTGTTAAGAGATACCTCTATTCCCAATAATGAATCTGGTGACGTTATATTTCACGGAGCTGTTTTTTATTTTAAGTGATGAGATACGCAATTCTTACAATACTCGTTATGGTCTGGTCTGTTGGTGGTCATGCACAGATTGAGAATTTTAAATTCACCACCGACGCCAATCCCATGACGAACCTCTGGATCGAGGGATCGGATACGTTAGATGTGACGATTCTCGATGGTCAGATGTATACACAATCCGGGTGGTTTAATAATATTGTAGCCGCCACGACAACAAGCGGTGAACTCTATTTCAAAGCAAGGGAAAGCATCGCATGGCAACCAGGGCTGTTTATGTATGCAAAGCTCGTTAATGTGCAAACCAATAATACAGTTGGTGAGTCGTCAAATCCGCAGATTATTTTCGGGTTGTCAGATGCTTCCGATACAGGATTGTATAGCTCCTTAAGAGCTCTTGGTTTTGGATTTCAAGGAGGGGATATTAATAAGACAATCTTTATTGTTGACGATCCGCAGTTTTCCAATTGGTCCTCGAGATTTTTAAATTTTCCCGTTCTGGACAGCCCTATAATAAATGATACAACTGAAATTTTTATTGCCTACGGACATAAAGACACTACATCAGGAGAGCACTGGGCGCCGTATTATGCGGGAAAAGATTCCGCAAAGTACCCAAGCGGAGCATTGTTTTTCTTGAGAAAGAAGAGAATATCCAATAACTGGTTTGTTTTTGGGTCATCGAAAAGAAAGTTCTCCAATTTAACTCTCCTTTTGAATTCTACAGGTAATTCCTGCTCCCAGTGCGGTCATGTTCGCATTGATGAGATTCTTGTGGGCAAGTCCAATAAATTAACTCATCTTTATCCCATTCATTATACCAGCGGTAAAGGTGCTGCCGGTACAAATTTTACAAGTGTAACACCAGAAATAGGAAACGGATGGAATGTTGTAAACGGTTCATGGGAGTTGAGCGGCGACAATCAAAGACGTATCAGAGCTGCTACTGTCGGAAGCGGTGCCATTGGCACAATTGCTTATACCGATGCCGGCAAAAAGAACGTTCTGATTGAGGTGGCAATCAACCGTGATACAACTCCGGAAAGTGCCTTTCTCGTTCTTCGTTTCAATACGCAGGATAGTTCGTTTGTTATGGTTGGATACCATGATACAGGAACTTTGCAATACGTCCGTATATGGGAATATACAGGGGGACTTAACGGAACCTTTAATCAAGTCGCTTCAGCAGATATAACAGAACAGGTACAGGGAACTTCGCTGATTTCAGCGCAGGCATTTAATGATACGATCAGCGTCAATGTGGTGGTTCCTGTAGCTTCCGGCGGGGATTCCAAATCGTTGAACTACACAACAACATTGAATAATACATCAACGCTGTTTGGATTCCGGGCAGATGGCTCCAATGCTGCCAATATAGAATATATGGACTTCACCGTTTATGCCCTGGGAACAAACGGTGAATATGCTGACATCGATAACATTATAGCACAGTACGGAAATCTAATAAAATGGCCGCATAGACGGCGTGGTTTAAAGAGAAGTGCTGTCAATTAAACGGGATTATGATGGTTCTGAATAAGAAACAGACTGTAGCCGTAATTTTATTTTTGGTGATTGCCAGTAATGTTTATCCCCAATCAGGCACTTATTTGAAGAATTTGTGGGGAAAAAGTGTCGGTGAGATAGTAGTCGTAAAAGATGATGCTACTGTTTTGGATTCTGTTCTGTTCGATCAGTACAATCGGCATATTTACAATATTGTGCAGACGATGAAGCAGTTTGGTTATGATGCAACGTCGTTTGCTTCTCTGGCAGCGGCGATTGATACGGCTGCGGCCGATACAGCAATGGTTATTGTTGCATCAAGACAAAGCATTGCCGAAACAGCACCAGATACTCTCCCTAAAACAGCATCCCTATTTGTAAGGCAAGGAGGGCGGATCAAGATAACAAGAAAGTTCCGTATAGAAGGACATTTTATCGATCCGGGTCCGATTCAAGTTTTTGAGGGGAATCTGGATTCTTTGGAGTTTGCCCCTGGCAGCGTTGACTATGTAAGGCCGGAGTGGTTTGGTAGCTCTAGTTCTGCGTCAGTACAGTATGCAGTTAATTCTATCGTTGGCAAGGGTAATATTTTATTGGGTGGATGGGATTATGATATTAATTCTACGATAAGGGTATACAATGACAGTTTATCAATTATTGGGAATAAATTTAATACTTTGTTTAATAGAACGGTCGATGATACTGTTTTTGCATTATATGGAATAGATAAGAGCAATAGGATAGAACAAATAGTGATTTCTGGAATACGATTTGATGGCACATCGTCGTTTACCAGTCCTTATATATATGCTTCCTATTTTGGTAAATCTGTTATTAGGGATTTCAATTTTGAAGATGTTACTGGGCCGGCAGTTAGAATAGTTCAGCCATGGGATATTCTTATTGCTAATGGTAGGTTTGATCGTTGTGGAAGCGATGGAGATTCGACCAAGGCTGGGTTAACTATAACCAGCGGTACAGGAGATAATGCTAATAATGTAAGAATAATTGATGTCACTTTTGAGAACGGTAGAGGAGGGCATTTAAGCATTCTTGGCGAAAATGGAGGAGGGTTGGATCATGGCTTTTATATTATTCAAAGCAAATTTCACGGATGGGGTGATGCTACCAGTAGATCAGCATACAATCCAACTTCGCCATTTATTTATGCTGATAGTCTTGAGAATTTGAGTATATCCCAGTGCAGGTTTGCATGGAGTCCAGCATCTGGACCAATTGTAAAGATAGTAAAAGCGTCTAATGTATCTTTTTTTCAAAATGATTTTGCTGCTATTGTCAATCATCCTGCATTTGAAATATCGAATTCTATTGGGGTTAATTTTGTAGCAAACTCATTTAATAGTTCTGGACAAACCGAATCTGATAGTTTATTTGGTTCCGTTTTGGATAGCAATACTATGGTAATGATGTTAGGAAATGTCTTTATAGGGTCTGGCGAGAATTTTTCGGAATGGAATGTCTCTAATGAGGCAAGATTTACGTTTACTGACACGAGTGATTTCAAGGTTATAAAATTTACACGAATAGATAGTTCCTCAGCAAAGGATTATCTATATGTGCAACCAAAGGATTTAAACTATAAATCTATAAGGATTAGAAGTGATGGAAGGGTTTTGTTTCGTGAAGGAGAATCTGGAGTACAAGCAGCTATATATGCAACACCTTCTGGTCTTTTAGTGTCACAGAATGGTTTTATAACAATGGGCAATGCTTATGTTGGGACGTCACTACAAACTGATTCTTTGCGAGTCAGTGCAATAACAAATACTAATACTCCAAGCGGAGCCACTGCTTATGCACTGCCTATCTATAATAAGTCTGGTAATCTTATCGGATATGTGCCGGTTTATGCGACACAGTGGTAAAAAATATTAAAATAGGGAGTTTAATATGAAAATTTTTTTGATAGTATTACTTCTGTTTTGCATCAATGCTAATGCGCAAAACACGGTATTTAAATCATTCAGGGGAGCAACAACTTACGGTCCATATAGCTCAAAGAAAAACGTGGACGTTTTTAATCCGAAATATCAGATATTAATACATGAGCCTTTTATATATGGGCAGGGAGTAGATGGGCAGATAGGCTATGGATTGAGAGGTATATCTGTATCGGGGGGCTTGTTTTCCGTTTGGTCATACCTGGATGCTAATGCTGTTGGAGTAGTATTGTTGATAACAGGCACAACGTCTGGAGGGGGCTCAATAGTAAGAACTCAGTACGAAGCTCTAGGGAATTTGGGAATAAAACAAGTATTTGCGGTTAGAGCAATGGTTGCAAGTGCTCCTGATAGTGATTTCGTTAGAATAGGTTTGGGGGATGCTACATCGCCGAGCGGCGCCATAACTGATGGGCTCTGGTTTGAGATGGATAACAGAACAAATAACGCACAAACAAATTGGTTTGTAAAAACGTCAAAAGGTGGATCAGTCACGTCTGTTGATACTGGAGTGTCTGATCATTTGAAGTGGCATTGGTTTGAAATAGTCTATGACGATAAAGAGGCAAAGTTTTTTATTGACGGAAATAGTGTTGCAACAATAACCACTAATATACCAACCACACAAAGCGAGCTGTTTGGGATAACTATATCTGCATTGACTGGTGATAATAGTGACATGCGTGTGAGACTGGATGAGCTATTTTATCTCGTTCAAAGAGTAGATAAAACATCTAATTAGATAAGCCTTAATGTGGTTTGGAGTCAGTGAATAAACTATTTCAGTCAATCGAAACGTCTATTGGTTCGCTGTTTAAACGTGGCCGCACATATCTTACCATATACTTTGCATGGCTTTTGTGGTGGTCGTGGTTCTTTGTGTGGGATGCGGCGAATAATGCCCTTGTTAACAGAAAGCCTTTTGTAGGCTGGCTGGCGCTTCATGTTCTCTTCTGGCTGACGAGAGATATACCAGCAAGCATTACTTATCTTGTTATTTTTAGACATTATTGGAAAAATGACAAAATTCCGGAAGGAAAATTTGAAAAACTCGTATGGGGTCTTGCTGGAATTATAGTAGGCGCTCTGGTTTTCTATCTTCTTTTTACGATTACGTATGATTATGTTTCGGCTAATATAGACTGGTTCTATGGTTCCGATAAACCACTCAGATAATTCAACCGAGGGCTGCATCTTATGTTTCAGAGTCAGATTATTCTGGATCAAGGAATTGTACAGTGGGCTGCGATATCCGTTATCGGTTTTGCGCTGTCGTGGTATGTGAAAAATATGATCCGTATGGCCAAAACAATGGAAGCCATCACTGACAAGTTATCCATTCATGAGGAAAAAATAGAAAAAGTAGACGAAAAAATTAAAGAAGTTCATAAGCTGTCACAAAGGCTTGTTCAGATGCACGAAGCTCCAGAGAGCTTTGGTTTTGGAACAGAAAATACCAACAAATCCATAGAAAAGCTGATTACTCTTAATGAAGGAAACTTACGGGTACTGACAGAAATCAGAACTGTTCTCGGCCACCATACAAGTATCCTGGAAAAAATAGCCATAAACGGAGAGAGGAGGGAATAATGTCTGTATTCGGGTTTTTGCTTCTAATTGTTATGCAGCTTGTCGCCGCACAAGTACCAATCGAAAGAAGCAATGTTACCAATGGCTATAAAGTTTATTACGAAGTTGATAGTACTGATCCCGATAGTATTTCCATTACATTTACTGTGTTTTCTATTTATACTGATGAAGGGATCGACAGCCCAAAAGAGTTGAAAGAAGACTTCTATTTTACCAATAAAGAAAGTAGTTTTCCAGTTTCTATTCTCATTGGTTTATTGATTGGAATCTATGTTTACAAGAAACTTAAACGATACCGCTGGGAGTAAAGGACATGCTGAAAAGAATTATTTTCTCCTTAATAGTTTTAACGGTCTGGAGCAGCAGTTACGGCCAGCATCACAGGCACAGCAATGCCCAGTTTATTGTTAAGCCCCACACAAAGAATACAACAACAGTGGAACAGGATTCTATTGGGAGCGGGTTCGGCCTTTTGGTGGGTGCCATTAACAAAAAGCCAAAAGTTACGGGCGACAGCCTTTTTTCCATTCAAGGCACAGCAAAGGACACATCTTTTGCCTACAGAACGTGGCCTTATATGGGTTTTTTGTTGGATGCCAATGATGCTACCACCGATTCAGTGGGACTGCGGGTTAAATTTTATTTCGGCGCCAAAAGCGAGTTTTTCTCCAGAAAAAACGAAAGTGATTTACCGCCTCCTTTTGGTTATTATGCTGCTATTGATTCTGTGGATATTACAACGCAAAATCCGGTGTGGTATTATCTGGGATCAAATGCGGATATGCCTCCTGGAAGCTGGTTTTATGTAACGGTAGAAGGTATAAGCGGGAACAAACTTACTGCTGCTGTTACACTGCGAATCATTGCAAGCTTTTATGACGACAGAATCATCAGCAGATAAATGGGTAATTTTGAATCCATAAAAATAGAGCGCTTTGATCGGGGTTTAAATACAACGTATTCGCCTACTGATCTTGAACTCGGTAGAGCGGTTAAGGCGGAAAACTGCCGCTTTGATGAGCTTGGCAGATTGCTTAAATCCAGAGGTTACGGTGCTGCAAAACTTAACGGCAGGCCCATTCCTACACTACCTTCTGGACTGACACTGGAAGCTTTTCATGTCTGGCGGGTAACAATTCCGTCACAGAAAGATTTGATTATTTTATTTGGAGATAATGGAGGACGGGATAGATTCTATCTTTATCCGTTTTACCAGAATGCCAAGTGGACAGATACGGTCTGGCAGGCATCAACATCATATTCTGTGGGTGATATTGTTATGCCCACTATAGGCAACGAAACAGGGCTTGCTTACTACTGCAAAACGGCAGGAAACAGCGGATCGTCAGAACCGTCCTGGCCGACAACGATAGGAAATACGGTAACGGACGGTACGGTGACATGGCAGGCTATCAGCGCTTTTCAGGAATTGACGGAATTTGTTTCGTCTAAAATCCAATCTATAACATCGTCGGTTGTCTTTACGTTGAATACAGCAGATGTTAGTAATCTTGATGATTACTACAACAAATGGTTTGCCGTTAATCTGGAAAATTCATTAAACGGATATGTACTGGATTATAAAGGCAGCACGGCGGAGGTTACGATTAGAGGGACGACATTCGCAGGTGCGACCGGAGAAAATGTGATTTTATTTAGGTTTCCTGTTTTTAGGGAATCGATTATACCCGTGTCTGGTAATGCTACGCCCAATCCTCATTATAAAGTAGATGATTTGCCTGTTTTTAAGACGGTTGGGCAACATGTATATATTTATACAGGGCATAATCATTCGGTTGATGACGGTCCTGACCTCTGGCTTGGGTTTATTGGTAAAGATGCGACAACACCACAGGGCTATTTTAATGATTCTAATTGGGATTATCTTGGGTTTCACTTTGATCATTTGCCGCCGTTCCCGCTAATGAGAGCGGATGGCAATAACCCTGACTGGCTTGATGATCCTACAGCTTTTACAGTAAATACCGGAGAATCAGACGGTTTGCCTTATATAGCCGGTGTGCAGACACATGCGGTGTGGTTTGTGACTGGATTGTTGGACGGCTTTCAGGAAACAAATTTATACTTTGATGAAAGCAGTGATTTCACTGCAACCGCGACGCAACTAACGGGAACGGATAATTCTGTAGATGTGGCATTCAGTGTTTATCCTGAAAATGCTTATCTCAGACAGGATGAATATTCGGAGACGTTCCCGACGGCAAAAGAAACATCGATATTTAATAGGAGGATAAAAAAAATACTCCTTTATATGGCTATGGGGCTTCCCAATTCAGCAGGAAAGATAAAGCTGACGACTCCATTTTATCAGGTTAAAGAGATCGATATCGATTCTGGCTGGTCGGGGACAGTGTCTTATACCAGAACGGAAAGAATTACTGGTAGAGAGTGGGCCATAGCTCAACAGCTTGAACGAACGCTTAATGCGGGGTTTAGCATACAGAAAACAGGAGCAAACGGTAAATTTGCTGACGGTACTACGGGCAATTGGGCTGTTGGCCCTGTATATGCCGATAAAAAATATGATGATACGATTTTTATATCTCCGCAATCTGGAGCTCTTGTTGGGAACAATCTCATGCCAGCTGTATTGCCTATTTCTTTGTGGCTCCGCTTTAGAGAAGTAGGTATCTATGATATTCAGTCCATCGTGCCTTATTTGAATTTTCTTATTGTGTTTGGAGAGAATGCTTTTGCTATTGTTTCACTGGATGGACAAAACAGCTTCATAAAGGAACATTTTCAGAAGAAGGGGCTTATATCACAGAGAGGAGTGCAAGTTATTGAAAATATTGTATACTTTTGCAGCAAAGACTCTATTTATGCCTTCAACGGTTCAGAGGTTATTGATATTGGTATTCCTATAAAAAAGGATTGGCAGAATATCAGCTTAAGCAACAGACAAAACGCTATAACGGCCGTTAACATGACAAGAAGACAGTTTTATATTTATGTTTCCAGGACAACATATATTTTCGATACAATATATAAAAACTGGAAGACGGCAAACGATGGTGTGACATGGGTTTATTTTGCTAATACGCCGGATAATGAATTATTTGGAGCAACGAGTTCATCTATCTATGAAATCGATTCTGATAGTCAGACCAATTCAACATCGCTGCTGTGGAAATCTGGGCATATCGATAGTTCCAGAATAAGACCAAGGCGTTTCCGTGCAAGCTATAAATCCAGTGATAGTATTACAGTAAAATTGTATGATGTGGAGAAATCATCGGTTCAACCAAGGGAAACTATTTATCTTCTTCCGACAACAGAGGAAAAGCATATTGATGTACCTGTTTCGTTTGAGAGCGATAGAATTCAGATTGAATTGACTACGCAAGCATCTACAAATGCCGATACTGAAATAGATTTTCTGGAATTGGCTGGCAGAGCATTAAAGAGGAGATGATCGGAAAATGGGTTTTGCAGTTAAATTACCGCCAGAATTTAAAAAAATAGAAAATGAACTCCTTTCTTTTTTCAAATATGTCGAAAAAAGACTGGAAGAAGCCAGAAGCGTAAAAAAGTTTCAGTCGAAAGACCTTAATTCGCCTGCTAATATCAAAGAAGGTGAATTAGGAGTATTTAAGGAACCAGACGGTACAATAAAACTTATTATCCGTTTTGAAGGCGAAACTCATGTAGTAAATCTTGCTGGTGGTGGTAGCCCTGGAGGTGGGGGAGGCGGTACATCAAAATATGTGGATTTAACGGATACGCCATCTTCGCTTACTGCAAATGCCATTCAGGTTGCGGATGCTACAGGATCAAACCTGACACAGCTTGCTCCTGGTTCTGATGGGAATGTGATTTATGTTACTAGCGGTGCTTTTGCCAGTGCTACGAAGGAGCAGGCGGGTGTAATGGCGATTATGGTGGATACAGAAGCAAATATTCTGGCAGCGACGCCGGCAGTGAAAACGATAGGAATTCCGACGGATACAGCTTCTGTTCCTGCTGGTCTAGATGCGAAGCGATTTTATTTCTGGGATGGAGCAAAATGGTATAGAACGGATATACCGCTTTATGAAGACAAGAGCAGTCCTGATATAGGTTATCTGCAAGATAGCTCACGGAGCGGTTACCATGCAAATTATATTACAGATAAAACTCTTCATAACTGTGCCATAAAAGGGAACTCTACAAAAGAAAATGGGGCAATTAGAATAGATGTAACAAAAGACCCTGATACGTTCGAAATATATCTGCGGAATAAATGGCAAACTCTTCTTTACGATCTGACTTATGAGACTGGAGATTTCAGACACGCACCCGTAGCTGAAGACATAAAGGTCTGGAGTGGAATGAGTGTAAATAAGGCATCTAATAATAGACCGTTTGTAAATGAATATAAAACAAGTATGGGTGCTTTGCCGCCTCCAAGAAGAATTGATGGAGGTTCATTCTGATGGCTACTTGGTATATAAGTCCTACAGGTGATGATACTAACGGTGATGGTTCGCAAACAAATCCATGGAAAACTCTAAATAAAGCCTATAGTAGTGCCGCAGATGGCGACACAATTATTCTAATGGATGGAACATATAGTGGAGAAAATATAGACCCTTATTCTAAGGATCTTACATTTAGGTCACAAAACCCCCCATCAAATGGGATTTGGCATGCTATAATCGACGGAAATAATAACTTTATGCACTTCAGGTTTGGTGCCCCTAAATCAATGACGTTCGACGGGGTAAAATTTGAGAATATTATCACAGAAGGATCTACTGGGAATCATAATTTGTTTGCTGTAGGTTTATATAATCCTGGAAAAGGCACGTATACCATTAATTTATTAAATTGCATGTTTCAAAACATAACTATAACAGTAGATAATTCTTACAATGCAGAAGCGTTAATCGGCGTTAATACAAATACTTCCGAATATATTTTGGATCTTACGATAGACAAATGTCTATTCGTAGATTTCAAAGAAGCGGGATCTATAAACAACTCTCATTTAATCACTACGAGATCTGAGGGATCATCTGGAACTTGGAATATACTTAATTCTACGTTCTATTTTAAAGAAACAACAAAACCAATATATTCTCTTTTTTATGTAACATCTACAAATAATGTAACAACTTTAATTGTTAAAAACTGCATATTTCGTAATAAGGGAGGGTCTATACTTTATGGTAATGCCGCTGCTATTTCAAATACTTCGGCTTCTTATACTTGCTTTAACAATATTTCTAATTCACCATCAGGAATAGGTGTAATAAATCTAGATCCTCTATTTGTAGATGAGGATTCTTATGATTTTAATCTGAGTCCCTCGAGTCCATGTATTGATACAGGAGTTTTAATTTAAAGATGGCTACTTGGTATATAAGTCCTACAGGTGATGATACTAACGGTGATGGTTCGCAAACAAATCCATGGAAAACTCTAAATAAAGCCTATAGTAGTGC
>JALUUH010000080.1 GCA_027021445.1 Gammaproteobacteria bacterium | reverse complement strand
GCGTATGAATAGCTATGGAATATTAGCCGCTTATATACCCGCTTTTTCAAAAGTAGTTGGACAAATGCAATATGATTTATTTCACGTTTACACGGTTGACCAACACACACTTTTTGTCATCAGAAATTTGCGACGCTTCAGTGTTAGTAAATTTTCCGAGGAACTACCGCTATGCAGTGAAATCATTCAATCCATTCCTAAAACTGAACTTTTATATCTTGCAGGGCTATTTCATGATATTGCCAAAGGTAGGGGGGGAGATCATTCAATATTAGGTGCAGATGATGCCAAGCTATTTTTACAACGACATGATTTAAGTAAAGATGATGTCGAACTCGTCGCTTGGCTTGTAGAAAAACATCTGCTCATGTCAAAAATCGCTCAGCAAAAAGATATCGATGACCCCGAGATCATCAATCAGTTCGCATGTGACATTGGAAATCGAACAAAACTCGATTATCTATACTTATTAACAGTTGCAGATATGCGAGGCACCAACCCTAAATTATGGACAAGCTGGAAATCTTCCCTGCTCATAAAACTTTACAAGCAAACCAAGAAAGCCTTTATTAGAGGCTTGGAAAATCCTTTTAATAAAAAGGAACTCATACACGACTCTAAAGTTTCCGCGAGAAGAACACTGATAGAAAGAGAAAACAAGCTATCTGATATTGAGCAATTATGGAAAAAAATGGATGACACTTATTTCATCAGGTATAATGCCAACGAAATTTCACGTCACACGGAAGCACTGCTAAAATTCGATTATTCTGCGGATGAAAGCCTAGTACTCATGCACCACAATATTGAACGTGGTTGCACCGATATATTTCTTCATACTTCGATCAAAGGCCATAGTTTTTCGGGTATCACCGCGACACTTGATAGATTAGGACTCGTCATTTTTGAAGCGATTATTACTCCCTCTCTCAATGACTACACCTTAGATACCTATAGCGTTTTAGAATTTGATGGAAAACCCGTAACGGATCCTGATAGATTAAAAGAAATTGAAACCGTTTTAGATGAGCAACTGCGCACTAAAAAATCACCTGTACTGATAAAAAAATGCGGTGCAGAAAGAAAAATAGAACATTTTTCTCGATTAACCCAGGTCAATATCGTTAATGACGATAATAACGACCGAACAATTTTAGAGGTGATTTCTACCGACCGTCAAGGCTTATTATCAAGAATTGCATATGCAATGCGTCTCTGTGGACTCAATTTACAGGCTGCAAAAATCTCGACTTATGGAGCGCAAGCTGAGGATTTCTTTTTTGTAACAGGTGATGATGGAAAAGCAATAACCGATAAAGACAAACGCGAAAAAATTCGCTCGACTATTTGTGAATATGTTGATTCCTCTAGAATTTAAAGCGTAAACATGAGTACTTTTGCAATCGGTGATATACAAGGCTGTTTTACATCTTTAATCAAATTGCTTGAGCATATTAACTTTCAACAAGACAAAGATGAACTTTGGATTGCCGGCGACTTAGTAAATCGCGGCCCGCAGTCCCTAGAGGTTTTACGTTATATTAAATCACTAAAAAACAGGGTTAAAGTTGTTTTAGGTAATCATGATCTACACTTATTAGCCGTGGCCAAGGGATGCCAATCAAGCAAGAAGTTTGATACTTTTAGCGACGTTTTAGAGGCCCCCGATAAAGACGAATTACTCGCTTGGTTGCTGACTAAACCAATGCTTCACTATGATGAAAAACTAGATTGCGCAATGGTTCATGCTGGCATTTATCCAGGCTGGGATTTGCAGCATGCAAAAGACTATGCCGAAGAAGCAGAGACAATGCTTACCGCAGAACCAAAAATGTTTTTCCAAAATATGTATGGAAACAAACCTGCTGCGTGGTCAGATGATTTATCCCGCTGGGATCGCATACGTTTCATCACAAATACATTGACTCGAATGCGTTATTGCCAAAAAACCCCTAATCCTGTACTGGATTTTGCAAACAAAAATAAACCAAATACGGAAGATCGTTATTTAACGCCTTGGTTATATCATGATTGCTTTAAAATAAGGCAAACGCATATTGTATTTGGACACTGGTCTACATTTGGGGAAAGCAAAATGAAAAATATTACTGCGCTGGATACCGGCTGCTTATGGGGTGGAAGTCTCACCGCACTCAATATAGAAACAAAACAAATATTTGCCGTTACGTGCAAATAAAAACCTTAGGAATGGGCACGCAACAACCCTATAATAACTGCACCATCAGTGAGTTATAAGTATCACTGGTACTGTATTTGCAGCTTGAGTAGGCCAGCTACTCAGAGCGTAAAAAATGCAATTAAACGTTGTTACTGAAAAACAAGTATCCGCTTCTAACGGAATTGACCGTTTCATCGGCGAACTCACTAAAAACGATGATAATGACAATCCCAATTTTCGGGCGGGTCTTGCGCTGCGTGTCGCGAGCGCATTGCAAACAACCCTAGTCATTGAAGAGTTGGCCCTATTATTCTCTCAGCAAATTAAACCCGCAGTGTTACATGATCGAATTACTTTCGAAAATTCAGCACTCTCCATTAATACCTCATCTGGGGAAGAAAAATCCTTTAGGTGCTCGTATAAGCTTCTGCTCGATGGGCAATTATTAGGGCAAGTAGCGATTTATCGCAAATGGGAATTTTCCAAAGAAGATCAAAAAATCTTTGAATATACCTTATGTAGTTTGGCCCATCCTCTGCGTAATGCACTGATGTACCACGAAGCACTGCAAGCCGCTCACAAAGATGCCCTAACTGGTGTCAATAATCGCAGCACTTTCGATGAAACCTTGCTCAGGGAAATCAACCTGGCACGTCGATATAATCAACCCTTATCCATGATTGTCTTAGATATTGATAACTTCAAATCAATTAATGATAAGCTGGGTCACGCATCAGGCGACTGCGTTATTCGCACAATTGCGGAATTAACAAGCATATGCATCAGAAACACAGATATTCTATTCAGATATGGCGGCGAAGAATTTGTTATCATGTTAAGCAATACGGATTGCTTAGGTGTTAATCAACTCGCCGATAGAATTCGTGAATCAATTGCAAACACGCCTATTATTTGTGAAAAAAGCAACGTTCGAGTAACCGTTAGCCTAGGTACTGCAACGCTTAAAAACAAGGACAATGCGAACGATATTTTTGCGCGCGCGGACAGAGCGCTCTATGAAGCTAAAAACAGCGGCAAAAACAAGGTCGTTTCTGCTGAACTACAATCCACTCCTCTTGAAGCCAACTCTTAAACGTGTATTCTAAAAAAATTAGTCTTCTAATATTCCACGCTGATATGATACTGTCCCAACATCAATGAATCCTCAATTTGCATCATTCTTGGATATTATCAAGAATAATTGCCCGTATTAAGATATAGATAACACATGTCATTTGCAAGTTCACTTTCTAGTCAATACCTCTATCATAAAATAAACCCGGCAGATATTGGTTTTGCTAATACTGAGCAAATAGCGATTAATCCGGCCAATAGAGATGACATCGTCGGTCAATCTAGGGCTAAAAAATCCCTGAACTTCGGCTTGAATATGCAGCAATGTGGGTACAATATTTTCGTGATGGGCCCATCAGGAATAGGACGCCGAACGATGCTACTACAGTCATTAAATAACCAAAAAGCCGATTTAGATAATTTATTCGATATTTGTTATTTACACAATTTTCAAGAACCACGAAAACCCATTTCTCTAATGCTTCCTAGCGGAAAAGCACAAGAGTTAAAAAATGATCTCGCAGAATTTACCGAACAACTATTGTCTAGTTTTCCGTTATTAAAACACAATGATCAATTTCAGCATATTATTGGAAAGCCATTTAATAAAATAAAAAAAAAATATAAAGATTTTTTAGAAGTAATTCTTTATTTAGATAACATATGGGCTGATCTAGTTGAAAACATCCATAACATAGAATTGTCAAAACTCACCCCTAATTACAATATAAATATATTAGTGAATAACCAAGGTAGAAAAATCAGGCCGGTATATTATGAAAAAAACCCCTGCTATGAGAATCTATTTGGAGATAATATCTGCGATCCAAAGAACAACTCAATTCCCTATTTTTCTCATCTTTCTCCAGGCAGTCTGCATAAAGCAAACGGAGGTTTTTTAATCATTAATGCCGAACAATTATTATTAAACAAATCATCATGGAACTTATTAAAATCAGCATTGGCTTTATCTGAACTAAGCGCTGATTATCATGCCAGTCGTTCTAAATATAGATCAGAAATTTCTCTATTTCCTCATTCCATTCCTCTGAATCTAAAATTAGTTTTGATTGGTAATAGAGATTCTTACGAAAATTTAATCGAATGGGATGACGAGTTTAGAAAATATTTTAAAGTCATCGTTGATTTTGATGAGCAGGTCGATCTCAACAAAAATAATTTGCAACAACTCTCTTTATTCATCGCAAGAATAGTTAAAGAAAAAGAATTACTCTCCTTCGATAATACTGCAATCGCGCGACTTGTTGAATACAGCTTAAGAATAAATGATCATTCACAAAAAATGTATATTAACAAAGATGAGATTACCAGCATCCTTTACGAAGCATCTTATTGGGCTGAGTTAGATGAAAAAATAGCGGTTACTGCCGTTGAGATAGAGCATGCTCTTACAGAGATGAGCAATAGAACGAACAAAATGCAGAGGCTTTCTTATGAAGAGATATTATCGAATGATATATTAATTGATACGATGGGTGAAAAAGTCGGCCAAGTAAACGGCTTATCTATTATTGCTTCAGGAGAATATTCTTTCGGCCAAGCTTCGCGTATTTCTGCAACCGCACGCATGGGCGATGGAAAGCTGGTCGACATTGAGCACGAATCTGATTTAGGAGGTGATCTACATACCAAAGGTGTATTGATACTTTCACACTATCTTTCCGCAAGATATGCGAGAGATAAGGTGTTTTCCGTTTCTGCTAGTATCAGTTTTGAGCAATCCTACGGCGGTGTAGAGGGTGATAGTGCATCTGCGGGCGAGCTTTGTGCACTGTTATCTGCCATCAGTGAAATCCCCCTTAAACAAGATATTGCCATTACCGGCTCAATTAATCAATTCGGTGAAATCCAGGTCGTCGGTGGTATCAATGAAAAAATTGAGGGTTTTTTCGATATATGTGTCGCGCGCACGTTAACGGGAACACAAGGTGTTATTATTCCAGCCACAAATGTTAAAAATCTCATGTTGAAAAAAACCATACTATCGGCAGTTGATGCTAAAAAATTTCACATCTATGCGATTACTCACATCGATGAGGCTATGGCCTTATTAACGGGATTAAACCCCGGATCAAGACAAGAGGATGGTCAATTTGAACAAAACAGCATTAACTACATCATTGAACAAAATCTTGCTGCTATGGCGCAACCACCGGACGAGGAAAACACCAGCAATGATGAAAACAATGAGCCTCACAGCCGTTAATTTTCATAATGAATAAAGTTATATTCCTCTCACATGTATAGAGGACGATTTGCCCCATCCCCTACTGGGCCGTTACATCTAGGCTCCCTACTCGCAGCCGTTGGAAGTTATTTACAAGCAAAATCGAATAAAGGTAACTGGTTACTACGGATTGAAGATATAGACCCGCCGAGAGAACCTAAAGGCGCGGCAGATCTCATTCTAAAAGATCTCGAAGCTTTTGGCTTTGAATGGGATGGCGTACCTCAATATCAAAGCACTCACCTCGCTTTCTATCAAGATGTTGTATCTGATTTGCTAACAATGAAAAAAGCCTATTATTGCAGTTGCAGTCGAAAACTTATATCGCAAACTGCCATTAGAAATAACACAGGATTTATATATACCGGACGATGTAGAGAAAAAAGCCTGAGTGATGGCGCTATTCGATTATTAACACATGATAAAATGATCTACTTCAACGATAAATTACAGGGCACATTTAAGCAAAATATTGAACACGAAGTCGGCGATTTCATCCTAAAAAGATCAGATAAACAATACGCCTATCATATTGCCGTTGTGATTGATGATCATTTGCAAAATATTACCGAGATCGTTAGAGGTAATGACTTATTAGCGGTGACACCACGACATATATACTTACAGTCAATATTGAATTATCACATTCCGGAATACCTTCATTTACCGTTAATTACCCACCCCAACGGTGATAAGTTAAGCAAGCAAACCGGTGCAAAGCCCTTAAATAAAAAGTATCCGGTCCAACAATTATACAAAGTACTTACCATGCTGGGGCAAAATCCTGATAAATCACTACAATACGAACCATTGAATAACTTCTGGGAGTGGGCTATTAAAAACTGGGAATTAGCAAGAGTGCCCCGCACGATTCCGCAGTTTGTTAATGAAATGTGAGAAACACAGATATTCTATCACTTTTGACAATTAAACTTGGAGCACAGCAATATGCAGCATTTTTTTAAGCGTTTGTTAGTTGTTTTTTCTAGCTTAAGCCTGAGTATCACATTTGCTTCAGCTTCAACTAAAGTTGTACATCACCAATTATCAGTAACCTTAAAACCAAGTAGTGGATATATTCACGTTATTGATACGATTACACTGCCAGAGAATGGTAATTACCAGCGCTTTATTTTAAATAATAAACTTAGTTTAAAACCCGCAACAACTACAACGCATTCACCCAATATAACATCTGTTAAAGAACTCCCTGCAAAATCAGCAAGGTCGTTTGCGACGAAAGAATACTCTTTCACCGGAAACCCTAAAAAATTAAAGATTGAATATTCTGGAAATATCATTAGCGAGTTATCGAATAAGAGTGAAGAGTTCTCGCTCAATATGCGTGATAGCGTGGGGATAATCTCGCTACAAGGCGTTTATCTAACACGAGCTAGCATCTGGTATCCCGTATTTAATGACGAATTAGTCAGTTTCGAGCTAGACATTAAACTACCTGAAAATTGGCATTCAGTCAGTCAAGGAACAAGAAACAACTCTAATAAGAACCTTGATATTTGGCTAGAAACTCAACCGCAAGACGAAATTTATCTGCTTGCCTCTGCATACCAAGTGTATTCGCAAAAAAAGAATAACATTGAAGCTTTAGTCTTTCTCAACAACAAAGATGATCGACTTGCTAAAACCTATATTGAAACTACTTTTCATTACATTTCAATGTATAGCGATCTCATCGGTGAATACCCCTATAGTAAATTCGCAATGGTAGAAAATTTCTGGGAAACGGGTTTTGGAATGCCTTCGTTTACTTTATTAGGCCCTAGAGTTTTACGTTTTCCTTTTATCTTATACACCTCTTACCCTCACGAAATATTACATAACTGGTGGGCAAATGGTGTTTTAGTAGATTATAAACAGGGAAACTGGTCGGAAGGACTTACTTCTTATCTTGCTGACCATTTGTTAAAAGAACAGCGTGGACAGGGACATCAATACCGGCGCGATGTGCTGCAAAAATATAATGACTACGTTGATGAATCAACGGATATAGCATTGTCTCAGTTTTTTTCGCGACACAATTCTGCATTAGAAGCGGTTGGCTATGGCAAAACATTAATGATATTTCACATGTTACGTATAAAACTGGGAGACAAACTTTTTATTCAAAGTTTGAGAAACCTATATCAACAGCAACTTTTTAAAAAGACATCTTATACCGACATAAAAAAAGTGTTTGAAAAAACCTCATCATTAGACCTTAGTGTTTTTTTTGAACAATGGATATTACGCCCTGGAGCTCCATCTCTCGCTATAAAAGATTATTCGGTGGAAGCTATAAACAAACCCGAAATAAGCAACCAGCAGAACAGCAGATACACCTTAAACTTAACCTTATTACAACAGCAAAAAAGCGCCGCCTATGAACTTGATATACCTATCGCACTTTCTATTAACAATCAAACCATCGCAGAACAGCGCATTCTAGAAATGCGGACTAAAGAGCAGACATTTAATATTCATTTAGCGCATAAACCATTAAACTTCAAAATAGATTCGCAATTCGATGTTTTTAGACAGCTTGAGAGTACTGAAATTCCTCCCGCATTGTCACAAGGATTTGGTTCTGCACAAGTCGCTATAGTTCTGCCGAATAATAGCTCGAGGACATTATTAAATCGCTACCAGGATCTTGCCACAAAATGGAGCCAAACACAGGCTGGAAAATGGTCTGTGCACTTAGATTCAGAGATAAATATTTTGCCTAAGAATGGAGCGATTTGGATTGTAGGCTGGAAGAATAAATATGTGAAATACTTTATGTCACTCATAGAAAAAAATGTTGAATGGGGACAAAAAAACATCACCATAGCAGGGAAACCTCATGATAAAAATAAACATTCAATGATTCTAAGCGCTAGAAATAGCAACAACCAAACGATACTTTGGCTAGCGACGACAAACAGCGAGGCAATTCCAGGCCTGACAAGAAAACTTCCCCATTATAGGAAGTATAGCTACTTAGCTTTCACAGGCGATGACCCCACTAATGTCACAAAAGGCCAATGGGATACGAACGCATCGCCTCTCATAAGAATGCTTGACGCAAAATCTACTTTTTCAAAACTTGTTCCTCGGAATGATTTAACTAAAAGTACCGATTAAACGCAAAATAACGCAGTATTTTTCTAGGTGATCCATAGATAGAATTACAGCTTCGAATTATTTTTTTGCATTTGACCTACAAATTAAAGTAAGCTCCTACCTGTTATCCATAGGTAGTATATAAGTTGCACGATAATTGACGCTTAATATGTGATCAGCTTCTCGTTTACTTATCATCATTTTTTGATCCAGGTTAACCTGATAGTAGTCTTTAAACGCCCCCTACTGAGATAACTAATTTTTATATATTCATAATATTTTCAAAGGATGGATGTTATATGACTTCAGCGGTAACAAATATATTCGAAACATCTCTTTCAGATGTATTAAACGATTTTTTAAAAATCAATAATGTTCTCTCAGCTGCGATTGTAGGAAGAGATGGCTTTGTTATTGAGAGCAGTTCAAATATTGATGTGGATGCCGATGCCCTTGGTGCCATGGTAGCGACAACCATAGGAACCGACGAAAATCTTGGCAAAGAATTTAAGCTAGGCGATATTGATCATTACCTATCTGAGTTTTCAGGTGGAAAAATTCTGATGTCAACCGTACAAGAAGATATTCTCTTAGTTTTTACCGATGCTGATGCTGTTGTTGGAAGTGTCAGATATGAAATTAAGAAACGCCTACCAAAGGTTCTACACATACTCCAATAATTACGGTAGCAAATATGCTAGTCAAAATAATGGAAATTAATTGATTCGACCTATTCGAATTTGCTTAAACTCTAACACGGACTCACAATGACTAAAACGCAAGACTATCACAAAGTAATTTCACAACTTATTGGATTCAACGATACAGACTGGGAAGTTTTAGCCAACGAAGTAGACGAAATCAAACAATGGGCTCCTGAATTAATTGATGTATTTTATGATACCTTATACGGTATAGAAGAAACTAAGTCAGTATTTCGCGAAGGCGAAAGGCCTAAAGTAGAAGAGACTTTGAAAAACTGGATAATCAGTATCTTAAGTGGTGATCAAGGAGATTCATTTTGGGAACACCAATGGTATGTTGCGTTGTTGCACATTAAACGTGGCACTAAAAATTTGTATGTGCTCGGAATCATGAATAGGTTACAACAAGTATTTTTGAAAAAGTGCATGGAAACATATGAAAAGGATAAAGCAATGTCGGTTTACGGTGCATTTCATCGAATATCAGGCATGGTATCAGGTTTGATTGCTCAGTGTTACGACGAAGTAATTGAGACCAGTACACATGAAAGCTTGGCAAGAGTGGGAATGAATAACGCACTCGTCAAACGCCTAAAAGATAAACACATCGACAAAATGATTGAGCAAACAAAAGCCTTGTTCACCTAGGAGCTTGTCCGAGAACAGACTGGCCTACTGCGAATAAGTCTGATTACGTACATTTCCCGATTAAACTCGTTCAATAGCGACGGTTATTCGCCTCCTTTGATCGAAAAATATATGCTAACCAGGCGTACTCTTTTAGCCATGGATGGTCTTATACAGCGAAGCACAGGGATGTGCGAGAGCGTGCGTGACAATCACTGTTCCCAGCAAGCCCCCGAAGCTTGTCCGAAAACAGACTAACCTACTACGAACAAACCTGATTTCTTACGTTTTTCGATCAATTTAATTAACTCGTTTCGTAACTCCTTGGAATCACCCTCGCTATTTCGCGCCCCTACGCCTCTAGCTATACCGTCACAAATACATACTTCAACTATGGATTTTAAGATTATCAGTTAAATCTTAATTTCAAATGTGGGATAATACGCCGCCAAATTATTTC
>JALUUH010000079.1 GCA_027021445.1 Gammaproteobacteria bacterium | reverse complement strand
TTGAAAGAGTTTTCAAAAGTTCCAAAACTAAAAACAGAAAACTGGTATTCTTAAAGAGAGAATACCAGTAGCAAAAATCTAGCACATATGAGCCGTAACGCTGTCAATAGGCAATAACAAAAATAGGGGACAGGTCACGATTAAGGCATTATTCTGGGGGTTTTCAGCATTGTGAGAGATGATTAATACCACGCAGGGTGCGTATCTCAATACCAGGAATACCCTGGCATATAATCCAACGTGGGAATAATCGCGCGGTTTGTTTTTTCACGGACGAAGATTATCCCTTGTATTTAGATCATCTTAAAGATCAAGCTGATAAAAGTGGATGTGATATTCACGCCTATGTTTTGATGAGCAATCATGTGTGTTAATAGTGGTCTGTCCCCTATTATTCGTCCCCTATTATTCTATTATTATTCAAGCTGAGTATCGAAAAAAAGCAGCCTGACTCAGGTTCGGTGTTGATGTGACCGATGTCAGTTTGACAGGGTTAGCTGTGTTTGAAATAGCAAATGCAGCGAGACAAAATTCATTTTTTGTACAAAAAAACGTATTTTCGAATAGTAGGAAAAAAACAAGTCACTTGCCGGTCAAATAACAAGCGGGATAGTGAAGCGACTATGTTTTTATCGTAGTTTTCGGGCTAGCACTAGTTAAAGTTTTATTCTCCGTTCATCACGCTTGGCAACCATGTTGCTAATTCAGGCCAAAATCCAATGACTGCTAAAACGAATAATTGAATAATGATAAAAGGTGTAACGCCTTTATATATCTGCAGTGTCGTCAACGATTTTTTTGCAACGCCACGCAAATAAAATAATGCAAAGCCAAAGGGAGGTGTTAAAAAAGAGGTTTGCAAATTCAGTGCAATCATAATCCCTAACCACACAGGGTCTACGCCCATCGCTAATAAAACAGGGCCAACAATAGGGACTACCACAAAAGTGATTTCAATAAAATCGAGAACGAATCCAAGCAGAAACATGATTAACATGACAACAACTATGGCCCCAAAAGTTTCCCCTGGAAGATCATTAAGTAATTCATGAACGAGTTCATCTCCTCCGAATCCTCTAAATACAAGAGAAAAAACCGATGCGCCAATTAGGATCATGAAAACCATGCTGCTTACTAAGGTGGTTTGCTGAACGACTTCAGTTAAGATTTTTTTGGTTAATTGCTTGTTGATAAATGTGAGCAATAGAGCGCCCATTGCTCCGACAGAGGCGGCTTCGGTGGGAGTTGCTATTCCAGCTAAAATTGACCCCAATACGAAAAAGATCAGTAGTAGCGGTGGGGCTAAGCCCTTTAATAAGTCATAGATTTTAAAGTCGTTATTAGAATCATATTCAGTGTCCGCCAACGCAGGCATAGCTGTTGGTTTGATAATGGCTATGATAAGTAAATAAGTAATGTATAAGGCCACAAGTAGTAGGCCAGGTATGAGTGCTCCGGTAAATAAATCGCCTACAGATAGGGTTTCTGGTGAAAAAATTCCCATATCGAGTTGTGCTTGCTGATAAGCGGATGACAAAACATCGCCAAGCAATACCAGAATAATCGAAGGTGGGATAATTTGCCCTAGGGTTCCAGATGCGCAAATAGTTCCGGCGGAAATAGCAGGATCATAACCGCGCCGTAACATCGTTGGCAAAGCAAGTAAGCCCATCGTGACGACAGTAGCGCCAACAATGCCGGTGCTGGCGGCCAGCAACATGCCGACAAGTGTTACCGAGATACCTAGGCCTCCCCGCATCTTGCCGAATAGCTTGCCCATGTTTTCAAGAAGATTTTCGGCAATTTTTGATTTTTCCAGCAAGACACCCATAAATACAAACAAGGGTACGGCAATTAGAATTTGGTTAACCATGATTCCGTATAAACGACTAGGTAAGGCAAAGAGAAAGTCTTCGTCAAATATCTCCATTTCCCAGCCAAGCCAAGCAAATGCGAGGGACGTGCCTGCTAGGGTAAAGGCAACGGGATAGCCGAGTAACAGGACTCCACAGACAGTGGCGAACATAATGAGGGGCATGAATTCTTCGAGCATAGCTTTTTTGTCTGTTGATTGATTTTAAGGTTTAGGGAGTATTTTGTGGCGATGTTGGAGTGGTGCATTGATCGTTTTCAAACTTTAATCGGGAATCCGCAGTAATACGCATCGTTAATTTTACCATTTCAGTGAGTTACCACTTGGCGAGAGCGGTCAACTGGAGAGTCTAGGTTTAAGATAATTAAGATGTTTTTAAAAAGGTCGGATAAGCCCTGAATTATTAACAAGATTGCGAATGCGAGAATATTGCTTTTGAGTAGATAGACATAAGGCAAGCCTCCGGCTTCGCGTGAGCCTTCTCGCAGTGTCCAAGACGTGATTACATATTCTGAGCTGCTCCATAAAATAAATCCAGATAACGGGAGTAGGAACAAGAGTGTGCCCACAATATTAACCCAGGCTTTTCGATGTTTGGTAAATTTATGATAGAAGATGTCCACGCGAACATGTTGCTCACGATTTAATGTGTAAGCAGCTGCTAACATAAAAACCGAAGCATGCATGTAGATTATAGATTCTTGCAAAGCAATATTGCCAAAATTAAAAGCATATCTAAGCACAACAACCGTAAAGGTTATTAATACCATCAGTAAGCATAGCCAAGGGATGGATTTACCAATAACTTGATTGACTAGGGTGGCAAATTGAATATATTTATGAATTAAAGACAGCATCGAGGGCATTTCAGAGCCGAGTTGTAAGTGAGGCTGTATTATAAGGGTTTATTGGTGAAAATTAACTAGATTTCTAGACAATTTCTAATTTAGGTGGGGAATGTTCAAATTCCATGCTGAAGGTTTCTTCAGGTTTTCCAATATAATAGCCTTGAGCGAAGTCCACCTGAAAGTCTTTTAGTAGTTTTAAGGTGTTTTCATTTTCTACAAATTCAGCAATTGTTCGTTTACCTAAGGTGTAGGCAACTTCAGTAATGGCGCGAACCATCGCTTGGTCATCCTTATTGTGCTCAAGGTTGCGAATGAAGGCACCATCGATTTTTATATACTCGATAGGCAATTTCTTTAAGTAATAGAATGAAGAAAAACCTACGCCAAAATCATCGAGTGCAAACCGACAACCTAACGATTGAATGTTTTCAATGAGTAGCGAGGCTTCAGAAATTTTTTCGAGCATGGCCGTTTCAGTGATTTCAAAGATCAATTGATTGCTATCAATCGAGCCTTCGTTTAATAGCTCTTTGAGCAGTATATAAATATTATTATTCGTTAGACTGTGGGCAGACAAATTGATGGCAAGCGAGATGTGCTGGCCCTGTTCATTTAATGAAATAAGTTTCTGTACTGCTTTATAGATTACCATTTGATCGAGTTCACGTATAAGCCCGGTTTTTTCTGCGACTTGGATGAAGGGGGTTGGAGATATAAGTTTTTTGTCAGGGCCAATCATTCTAAGTAAAACTTCGTAATGAGATATTGTATGTGTTCGGATATCAATGATTGGTTGGTATAGAAGTTTGAATTTATCAAATTTTAATGAATCTTCAATTCTTCCTTTCCAGGTGATTTGGCTTTCAAGTTTTGCGCGGACTTTTTCATCGGAGGAAAATAAATGCCAGGCACTACGTCCACCTTCTTTTGCCTGATACATTGCAATATCCGCTTTAGATAGCAAATCATCGACGTCGTTGCCGTGTTCCGGAAAGAGTGCAATACCAATGCTCGTTGTTGTACGCAAATTGCCTCCAAATGCAGCGAGTTTTATCGCGCCAATTTTGGTATTAATTTTTCTAGCGAACGCAGTTGCGCCTGTTTCATCAATATCAGGTATGACAATAGCGAATTCATCCCCCCCTATGCGTGCGACAATATCGGTTTCCCGAGTTACTGAAGATAAAACAGAGCTGACTGATTTTATGAGGGTGTCGCCGGCAAAATGACCTTGGGTATCGTTTACGTATTTAAAGTTATCAAGATCCAAAAACATTAAAGCGCCCTTGGTTTTGTATCGTTGGCTAAGTTTTAGTGTTCGTTCAAACATTTCTCCGAAATAGTAACGATTATATAAGCCGGTTAGAGGGTCGTGATTAGCCAGCCAGGTTATCTTGGTTTCAGCTTCTTTTCTTGCAGTGACATCGGTTCCAACCGACAATATAATCGCATTATGCCCATTTTTTCCATGTAAACGAGAATGTATCCAGTTTAAGGTTCGAGGTTTTGATTTGGAGTTATTTAATGATTTTTCAATAACAAAATGTTCTCTCAGGCCCGATGCTATTTCTCTCAGCGCATCCTTCTCTGCGGTATCACTCAAGGAGCTGAATGTTTTTTGAAAATTAGTCTCAAGAATGTTTCCCTCTTCTTTTTCTAATAAACTAAGGCCGTGTTTATTAATAGAAGTGATATTAAGGTTGTGGTCCAAGGTGATTAGAATAGAAGGCATTGTGTCAAAAAGTTTTTGAATAAATTCCTTTTCGTTTTTTAATTCTCCCATTTTTTTAAAAAGTAATTTTGTACGACTATCGATTTTTTCGTACAGTGTACGGAGTTGTTGAGATAGTTGAACGGTAACAATCTCTAAAGTGTCGATTTCATCTGAGTGATATCGATTGGGTTTTTTTGAGGTTAAAATATTATCTGCTTGTTCATAAGATGTCTGGGCAATGAGTGGTAATGCATTGGTGATGTTTTTTACTCGTCGCAGTGCAGGCCAGAGAATTAATAATAGAATTAATGCAGTAAAGGCCGTAGTGACAAAAGTAAATGTTCTGTTTTCATTGAGAATGCTTAGAGTATTAAGATGTTCTTGAGTGACATCTTCCACCATAAGAATATAGCCATTATCATTGTTGGATATTCGATTGAGCGGGAGAAGATTTATCGAATAAAGTCGGTCATCAAAATTGAAGTTTTCGATTGAATTAATTATTTGATCGAGTCGGTAATTGCGATTCAAATAACGCAATAGCTTAGAGGTTTCGTTATTATTGGTGATTAGTGATATGTCATGATTCCAGTTGCTTAAATCTGTTTTTGCATTGTTTGCGCTGTCTATTAAAATCCCAACATCAAGTGTTTGTGACCGGGAGAAACTATACAAGGTTTCTGCAATCGAAGCACCGAGAACAATTGCACCAAATTCTCCGTTCTCAGAAAGTATAGGAAGTATTACGATATGCAGACAGGTCACCGAACAAACCACGCTGGACTGCGGTTTGCCGTTGGAATTTACCTTTCTAATTTTGAATATTAAGTTTTTCCATTCTTTTGATTTAGTTAATGCACTACTATTGGAAAAAATTAAATTGCTCTGGCTATCAAAAAAAGAAACCAAGTCCATTTCTAGGTTAAACTCTAAGACCGGCCAAAGTGTCGTTAAGTTTTGGGTAAGTTCTTCAATGTTGTGTTGGTTAATGGTTGACTTGATTTCTTTGAAAGAAACAATCATTTCGGCATATTGTTGTAACCTAAGCATAGATAAGTTTGATAGCTCAACAAAAGCGGTTTCATTTTTTAGTTTAATAGCCTGGCGTTTTTCTAAAGACTGTTGTTCGTGTTTTCGTTCAGCATTGATGTAAAAAAACGCGTTTAGAGAAATCGTAAACAATATTATTGTACCGATAACTTTCCATTTTAAACTTATAAAAAATCTGGTTCTAACTTTAGATTTGCCTAAATCCATGTTTAACTCGAGTTGTTTGTTGATTAAAATTTATAGGATACTAATACTGAAAATAGCTGCCAGTTTTTTTGATTATTTGACATTTCTGGATTATCTTGGACTGGTAGCCAAGCGGTTCCTTCTATGTGATGATATTCAGCTCTCAGTAGCCATGCGCTATTTATGTGAAAGGCAATGCCTGCTGTTGCATCTTTAGCAAATTGCTCAATGCGGTTCCCGTATCCTTTTGCTTCGTATTTAAGGCCATCCTTGTCATTCCTATCTAAGTAAATGATGTCGTAGCGTAGAAAAACTTCAAATAAAGGAGTTAGTCTATATTGCATCTGAATGTAATAGCTTTCTCCTGTTAGGTCTGCAATGTCTTCAGGCACATATGGTGCCATATTATTAAATTGAAAAAATCGTAGTGCATATTCACTGGAAATAGTGAAGTCACCATGTGTCGAAAGTGCCGACAATATAATAGGAGTGAAAGAGAAGTTTGCATTTTTTAGATTAGAAGCAACAGCATTTTCCGCGCCGGTACTCATGTAGTCTGCGGATAATCGTACCCAGCTCAATGCTATTTTTTGATTGCCCGCATTTAAGCTATAGCTGGTGTGCGCTATTAAGCTTAGGTTGGACTTCATTAAGCCATCGCGATCAGTTTTGAATATCGCTATCTCGGTCTCATTATCAACCCGCGGATAACCAATGCCGAATTGAAAATCAAAGTCACCGAATTTGTGGCGTTTTTGCCCGTAAATATGCAGTCCATCAGCAGATAAGGCAAGTTTTCTCACGCGATCAAAATAAATGGACTGTGGTAAAAATATACTGTTTCGTGTAAAAGCGACATCTCGTGTTTCATTGTAAAAACCGAGAGGATTCTTTACACGGCCCACGCGCAGACCGAAGTTATACTGATTTCTAGATGTTATCTGTAGGTCAGCGAGCGCATAATCAATCTGGATCGTTGAGTTATCTACTGCGCCTGCCTCGCGAGAAATGAGTTGAGTTGCAATATGAAAATTTGAAAAGGCACGATATGAAGCGTTAATCCCTAGTTCACGAAAATCGATATCGCCTTTTACTCTCGAGGTTTCACCAAAAAAATTGTAGTTATCAGTTTTGATATACCCTTGAGTCGCGAAGCCATGAAGTTGAATATTTTTTGACAGGTTTATTGCAAATGCCATACTTGAAAACAATGCGTAAATAGTTAGTGCTATTAGTGTTTTCATTATTTTAAAATGTCGTAATATCTGCTGGAATATCATTTACAAACTCCTCGCTAATATAGCCAATGGCGCCCGGCGTATTTAGCAATTTAGTAATCATTTCTTCCATGTTTGAGACGTTTATCGGTGCTTGGCTTTTCCCTGAAAAAACCCGTTTATCCAGGATACGTTGTAATTGATAAGGAAATACGCCGAGTTTTTGAACGCAAAATTCACGGTGGATTTTGCTATTTTGATCGAGCATTAGTACGGTGATTTTTTGCCCGTTCTCCCAGCGATTAAGCCGCATTGTGAAAACGGCGCGTAAAGTGCTTTTATTAATGGAAGTTAAATTGTTGTTGTGAACTCCAATAATAATTTCGGAATGGCTAGCTGTAGAAGCAAAGCATAATATTAGGAAAAGAAATCCTTTGAATAAATTGTGATAAATATTCTTGAAAATATGCATGCAATTAATTAAAAATATTTCGAATAATTTAATTATAGCTGGAATTAAACAATTGACTAAATTTAATTAGAAAAAACATTAACTTTCAGCATGTTTTGAATTAATTTGTCGTGTTGCGACAACATGCTGAGCTTATCTATTTCGGTGGAATTCCTTATGACTATGAGCTTCAATCAATTTGATAACTATTTTGAAACCGAAATTGGAAATTCAGCACGGCTTGTTGAAAAGTGTCAAGCTTTGCGTTACCAAGTATTTTGTGACGAACAACATATATTTGACTCCTCTCTTTATTTAGCAGAAAAAGAATCAGACGAATTTGATCAGAGATCTTTACATGCTCTACTCACTCATAAAAAAACAAGAATTAGCGTCGCAACTGTGCGGCTCATTATTAACCCAAAATCAAGCAATGTAGTCACTGAAAAAATTTTACCCACTGAGCGATTTCATATATTGCGACGAAAAAGCAGGGACCAGCAGTGGCAGGTGTCGTCACGAGTTAAAGGTGAAATATCAAGACTTGCCGTGTCAAAGGATTTTCGTCGACGTATAGAGGAGAAAAATAATGCCCATGGCATTAGCCCTAATCTATCATTTACAGAAAGGCATAGAGAGAAAAGACATTGTTCGCAAATTACATTGGGATTGTTTAAAGCAATAATGAATATGGCAACCGAGTCAGGTGTAACGCATGTGTTTGCGCTAATGGAGCCACAGCTCATTAACTTATTAGCACGGAGTGGAATTAAATTTACCCCAGTGGGAGCGATGGTGGATTGTTTTGGTATGCGGCAGCCTTGCATGGCGAGTGTAGAAGAGTTACTTGATGGGATTAAAAAACACGATGAGCGTATCTGGTCTTTCATTACTCATAATGGGGAAAGAGTCTTAAAAACAACAGAAAGGAAGCACACTGGATAATCCTAAAATCCGCAGTTAATTTCGATATTTCAGCGAGTTACCGCCTGGTAAGAACGGTCAACTGCGGAGTCTAGGTTCAAGTAAATACAGCGCCCAAGCTGGTGTGTCATCGCTTTTTCTGTGGACTCCGCTTTGCATTTTACCCGTCGGGAATAGGAAGCGAAATTCTGTACACTTTCAAATTGGCGAATATTTCCTATCTTGTAAAGTAGGGTCAGTAGTAAAATAACACCAATGCCATGCACTGTTTCCAGCAATTTCAGGTGGAACGGATTCTCGGATTATTTGTGATACTTAGGACTTAGGTTATGTACGGCTTCGATAAACGCGCCTGCATGCTCCGGATTTACGAACTGGTGTATTCCATGCCCGAGATTAAAGACGTGGCCAGAGCCTTCGCCATAACTCGCTAAGATGGTTTCAACCTCTGTTCGAATTCGTTCGGGCTTAGCGTATAAAATGCCAGGATCCATGTTTCCTTGAAGTGCAACACGATGACCTACACGTTTTCTGATATCTCCAATATTAACAGTCCAATCAACACCGAGTGCATCGCATCCGGTATCAGCCATGTCCTCTGCCCAATTTGCACCACCCTTGGTAAATAGTACAACGGGAATTTTCTGGCCTTCATACTCTCGGGTAAGACCCGCTACAATTTTGTCCATGTATTTGAGCGAGAATTCTTGATAGTCACGTGGTGATAATATGCCTCCCCAGGTATCGAAGATCATCAATGCTTGTGCGCCGGCTTCAACCTGAGCATTCAAATAACTAATAACTGATTGAGCGGTAGTTTCTAATAGGTGATGCATTAAATCAGGTCGGTTATACATCATTGCTTTAATGTTTGAGTATTCTTTGCTTGAGCTGCCTTCTACCATATAGGTCGCAAGTGTCCATGGACTTCCAGAAAAGCCAATTAACGGAACGCTGCCATCAAGGGCGGAGCGAATAGTGCGTACGGCATCCATTACATAGCCCAGTGAATCATTGGGATCAGGTATTGGAAGATTCATTACCTCTTTTTCAGTTCGCACCGGATTTTTGAATCGAGGACCTTCGCCTTCCGAAAAATATAAGCCTAAGCCCATTGCATCCGGTATTGTTAAAATATCAGAGAATAAAATAGCTGCATCAAGTGGGTAGCGTTCCAATGGTTGAAGTGTTACTTCGCATGCGAGTTCAGGGTTTTTGCATAAATCCATAAAGCTTCCCGCTTTTGCGCGTGTTGCTTTATACTCTGGAAGATATCGACCGGCTTGTCTCATCATCCATACCGGAGTAATGTCTACGGATTCACGCATTAAGGCGCGTAAGAAGCGGTCATTTTTTAATTCACTCATAATATTTATTTCTCACTAAATGGTCAGATTGAGACCTTTGCACGAAAAATAGTTTTCGTGCAAAGGCTTCAAATTTCTAAAAAGTCCAATATTCCTTCAGCAGCCTGTCGGCCTTCATAAATGGCGGTTACCACTAAATCAGAACCACGTACCATGTCCCCGCCCGCAAATACTTTTTTGTTCGAGGTTTGAAATTTGAAAGATCCTGCTTCTGCTGCGACGACTCGCCCGCGTTCATCAATATTGATTCCGTAATCAGAAAACCAGCTCATTGGGCTGGGTTGAAAACCAAATGCGATAATGACATTGTCGGCCGGAATTATTTCTTCAGAGTTAGCAACAATCTGTGGGCGCCTCCTTCCTCTTTCGTCTGCTGCACCGAGTTCAGTGGTAACAACTTTGACCCCGGTTACTTTGTCATCGCCGATGATCTCAACCGGCTGACGGTTAAACATAAAATTAACCCCTTCCTCTTGCGCATTTTCAACTTCCTTTTTTGAGCCGGGCATATTTTCTTCATCACGACGATATGCGCAGATAACTTGGTTGGCGTGTTGTCTGATAGCGGTTCGATTGCAATCCATGGCGGTATCACCGCCGCCGAGTACAACCACTTTTTTGCCTTTCATATCGATGAAGTCACTGGGTTTTTTTTCATAGCCGAGTAGACGATTAGCATTGGCGACGAGATAAGGTAGTGCCTCATAAACGCCGTTGAGTGTTTCACCGGGAAAACCACCCTTCATATAATTATAAGTACCCATTCCAAGAAATACGGCATCGTACTCATTCAGAAGTTGTTGAAAGTCGATATCTTTACCAATTTCAGTATTTAGTACGAACTGTACGCCCATTTCCTCAAGGATCTGACGGCGATTTTTGACGATATCTTTTTCTAATTTGAAGCCGGGAATGCCAAAAGTCAATAAGCCACCAATTTCGGGATATTTGTCGTATACCACGGGTTTGACCCCATTACGTATTAGGATGTCTGCGCATCCTATTCCTGCCGGGCCAGCACCGACGATAGCCACTTTTTTACCAGTAGCAATAACTTTGGATAAATCGGGTCGCCAGCCTTGGGCAAATGCTTGGTCGCTGATGTAGCGTTCAACAGCGCCAATGGTGACTGCGCCAAAGCCGGTGTTTAGCGTACATGCGCCTTCGCATAATCTATCTTGCGGACAAACGCGACCGCAAATCTCGGGTAAGGAATTGGTTTGGTTTGATAGCTCTGCCGCATCCAGAATTTTTCCTTCGGCAACAAGCTTGAGCCAATTGGGAATATAATTGTGTACTGGGCATTTCCATTCGCAATAGGGGTTGCCGCATTCTAAGCATCTAGTCGCTTGTTCTTTTGCGTTGTTGGTATCAAACTGATCATAGATTTCACGAAAATCATTGATGCGAACTTCTGATGAAAGCTTAGAAGGGTCTTCGCGATTTACTTTTAAAAATTGAAAGTTTTTACTCATGCTTTATCTACCTACTTGAACCTTGTTTTTTAGCTTATGCTGCACTTCTCAATGCATCCATTAATGACTCAAGTTCCGAAGCTTTGGGCTTAACAAGCCAGAATTTTCCAATGTAGTCAGAAAAATTATCGATTATATGTTTTCCCCAATCACTATCTGTTGCGGCAATATATCTTTTTACTGTTGTACGTAAATAGTGTCGATGTGCCTCAGTAGATTCGGTTGCTATACGATGGATATCGATGAGTTCATGGTTGTAATTATCGACAAATTCATTTTGCTCATCGAGCACATAGGCAAATCCCCCGGTCATACCGGCACCAAAATTCACTCCGGTTTTACCGAGAACAACAACAACTCCCCCGGTCATATATTCACAGCCATGATCGCCAATACCTTCAACGATAGCGTGTGCGCCAGAGTTACGGACAGCAAATCGTTCTCCTGCGGTACCCGCCGCGTATAAACGACCCCCAGTGGCTCCATATAAACAAGTGTTACCGATTATAGTGGTTTCATTGGTTTTGAATTCACTTTCTTTTGCTGGTGCGATGATGATGGCTCCGCCTGTCATTCCCTTGCCTACATAGTCGTTAGCATCGCCTTCTAATTGGATGTGTAGACCACCGGCATTCCAAACTCCTAGACTTTGGCCGGCAGTGCCTTTCAGTTTCAGAGTAATGGGGTTTTTAGCCATCCCTTGATTGCCATAGCGCTTGGCTATTTCTCCCGAAAGGCGCGCACCGATGGAGCGATGGGTATTTGTTACATTGTAGTTAAAAGTCCCTCCGGTCATGTTGGCAACTGCGCTCGCCGTTTCTTTGACGATCTGTTCTGCTAGTTCGCCTTTATCAAAAGGTTGGTTTTTGGGTTCAGAGCAATGCATAGGTTTGTCTGGCGATACACCTCCGTCTGATAGGATAGGCGCTAAATCCAAACCTGATTGTTTACTCGTTTTGCCTTCAATAATTGCCAATAAATCTGTTCGACCAATTAAGTCTTGTAATGAACGAATGCCGAGTCGAGCGAGTAACTCACGTGTTTCGATGGCAACGAATCTGAAGTAGTTCATGACCATTTCCGGTAAACCAATAAAATGATCTTTACGCAAAATTTTATTTTGAGTTGCAACGCCGGTCGCACAATTGTTTAAGTGGCAAATTCTTAAATACTTGCATCCCAGTGCGACCATTGGCCCGGTGCCAAAACCAAAGCTTTCAGCGCCTAAGATCGCAGCTTTGATCACGTCAAGACCGGTTTTTAATCCACCGTCTGTTTGCAGTCTCACTTTGTCACGTAAATCATTTGCGCGTAGTACTTGGTGAGTTTCACTGAGTCCCAACTCCCAGGGAATGCCCGCATATTTGACTGACGTTAGCGGACTTGCCCCTGTGCCGCCGTCGTATCCTGATATGGTGATTAAGTCGGCATAGGCTTTTGCGACGCCCGCTGCAATGGTGCCTACACCCGCTTCGGATACCAGTTTTACGGAGACTAAAGCACTTGGGTTAACCTGTTTTAGATCAAAGATTAATTGTGCGAGATCTTCGATGGAGTAAATGTCATGATGCGGTGGCGGTGATATCAGAGATACTCCTGGCCGCGCAAAACGAAGTTTAGCAATCATTTTATCGACTTTACCGCCGGGAAGCTGACCGCCTTCACCAGGCTTCGCACCTTGTGCAATTTTAATCTGAATAACTTCAGCATTAACTAAATAATGCGGTGTCACTCCGAAACGCCCGGATGCTACTTGTTTTATTTTGGATAATTTTTCGCTGTTGAAGCGTATGGGGTCTTCACCGCCCTCGCCAGAATTGGAGCGGCCTCCCAAGCGATTCATTGCGATGGCAAGTGCTTCATGCGCTTCTGGAGATAATGCACCTAATGACATGCCCGCGCTATCAAAACGCTTATAAATATCTGCGAGAGATTCCACTTCGTCAAGCTTGATGGGTGTTGTTTGTTTTAATGAAAACATATCGCGCAGCGAAGAGATTGGCCGATTATTGACGAGATCTGCATATTTTTTGTAGTCATTATAATCACCACTTTTTACCGCGACCTGTAGTGTTTGAATGACGTCAGGGTTATAGGCGTGGTATTCTTCTGCATGCACATATTTTAGCAAGCCGCCTTGATTTATTTTTTTGCGCGCGATCCACGCGTTCTTCGCTAGTATTTTTTGCTCGGTTTCTAAGTCCGCGAAAGTCGTACCCTGAATTCGAGTGGTGGTACCTACAAAGCATAGGTCGACGATTTTCTGAGATAAACCGACGGCTTCAAAAAGCTGTGAGCCTCGATAGCTTGCAATGGTGGATATCCCCATCTTGGATAATATTTTATACAGCCCCTTATTAATTCCTCGCCGAAAACGCTGAGCGAGTCGAGGTGTAACGCCATCTACAATTTCGCCAGTTCTCGCCATATCTGCCAGGCATTCGTAAGCAAGATAGGGATAGATTGCGGTTGCGCCATAGCCAATTAATACCGCGAATTGGTGGGGGTCTCTTGCGGTACCGGTTGCAACTACAATGTTCGCGTCACAGCGTAATCCTTCGTGGATTAAGCGGTGATGAACTGCGCCTGTTGCAAGCAAAGCATGAATCGGTATTTTGTTTTTATCAATGTTTTTATCTGACAGCACAATAACGACTTTTCCATCGCGTACGGCCGCTACCGCATCGTCGCAAACCATTTTAATCGCGGATTCCAAATCGCTATTCGCGTAATTTAAATCGATAAATTGGTGCTTGTACTCAACGTCGTTAATCGCTAAAAGTTGATCAAATTTTCCTTTTGATAATACCGGAGTATCAACTAACAACCGGTTTGCATGCTCGGAAGTTTCTTCGAATAAATTTCTTTCCGGGCCAAGGCAGGTTTCCAGAGACATTACAATGTTTTCGCGCAAGGGGTCTATTGGAGGATTGGTGACTTGTGCAAACTGTTGTCTAAAATAATCATAAGGTGAGCGTACTTTAGTTGAAAGTACTGGCATGGGGGTGTCATCACCCATTGATCCTATTGCCTCTTGCCCACTTTCCGCGAGCACACGTAATACTTGGTCTCTTTCTTCGAATGTGACGTTGAACATTTTTTGGTAAGTGCTGATCTGGTCTACATTCAATGAACTTTTAGCAATGCTATCACCGTATAGCTGGGCTTCAAGTCGTTTCGAGTATTTATCCATCCATTTTTTATAGGGGTGGCGCGTAGAAAGCATTTGGTCAATGTTTTCGGGGAATAGCAATTCACCGGTGCTGGTATCAACGGCGAGCATTTGTCCTGGTTTTAAGCGGCCCTTGGCAACGACATCGGAAGGCTGGTAATCATAAACGCCAATTTCTGATGCGAGCGTAATATGTCTATCTTTGGTGATGACATAACGCGCCGGTCGAAGCCCATTTCTGTCTAATGAGCAGGCCGCAAACCGACCATCGGTTAGCACCACACCTGCGGGGCCATCCCAGGGCTCCATGTGCATAGAATTATATTCATAAAAGGCCCTAAGGTCGGGATCTTTTACGTCGATGTTTTGCCAGGCGGGTGGAATGAGGTAGCGCATTGCGCGAAAAACATCCATTCCTCCCGCGAGTAGGGCTTCTAACATATTGTCCAAGCTGTTTGAATCTGAGCCTGTAGTGGAAACCAGTGGTCTTACCGCTTCCATGTCTAATAATGGTGTTTCGAATTTATGTCCTCGTGCGAGCGCCCAGTTACGATTGCCTTGTACCGTATTTATTTCTCCATTATGCGCGAGAAAGCGAAAAGGTTGTGCGAGTCGCCATTGTGGCAGCGTATTGGTGGAAAAGCGTTGATGGAAGACAGCGGTCGAGGTTTGCAGCTGGCTATCTTTCAAGTCCAGGTAAAATTTTGGAAGATATTCAGGCATTACCAGGCCTTTATAGGATAAAACTTTGGATGAAAGGCTAGGGATATAAAAAACAGGATCTTTGGGTTCTAAGATTTTTTCGGTTTTACGTCGTGCTATATATAAGCATCGTTCAAATGTAGTTTCATCCATACCTTTGGCGGCATTGACAAAAACATGTTCGATTTGCGGAATAGATTCTAATGCCTGCTCTCCACATGCGGATTTATCGATAGGAACGTGACGCCAGCCTAAGACCTGAAGATTTTGTCCTTTTAGTTCTTGTTCTAGTGTGCTCTTAGCGTTGCTGGCTAAATGAGGGCTATGATTCAAAAATACCATGCCTACGGCATAAAGCTCGGCGACTTTAAATCCTTCCGATGTGGCGACGTGGCGCAGAAACAAATCGGGCTTTTTCATGAGAAGTCCGCAGCCATCACCGGTTTTTCCATCGGCAGCGACTGCGCCTCGGTGTGTCAGTCGGGCGAGGGCATTGATCGCGGTGTCTACGATCCAATGGCTGGGGATTCCATCCATATGCGCTATCAGTCCAAAGCCGCAGTTTTCGCGTTCAAAACCGGGGCGGTATAAGCCTTGTAATTCGTTACTTGTTTTATTCACAGATACTTACCAAAAAATACGGGGTTTATGTTGGACTCAACGAAAAAATGCGAATTTTTTTACGCGAACCGCTAAATTTTTTAGACCTTGCCCATCCTTGACGCTGGTCTAAAATCGAGCCTGCTATGCAAAGGGCCGAAAATTATACTTTCACCGACAATGGCGTGCAAATGCGACTGTAACCAAGTAGCTAGGCAAGAGGTGTTTTTTTTAATCTTTTAAATGGCATTATTTTAATAAGTTAGTGATTTTTAGCGTGCTCCGCAAGATGTTGAGAGTAATGGGGACTATAGGCTTGGGCTGAAAAAAACATTACTAACAAAGGCATAGCGATAGTTTAGCATGATGACGGCACGTTTTTTTCTTATATTGCAAAGTGTTGATTGTACGACATTATCAAGGACGAAGTCTCGAATTCAGTGAATAATCTATTCGTATTTATTTTAATAATATTTTTCCCAAGCGCTGTATTCGGTGCTGAAGAGCAGGTGATCGAAGCAGAATCAGCGCTTTTAGATGATGCTCATGAGGTAGTTTCTAACCAGATACAGCAATTTGCCGATCAAGTTGATGGTTTTTTTGGCAATGAGCGTGTATTAGAAGAAGCTAATCGAACTCAGCTCTTAGTTGGCATAGGTGTGCAATCTGACGTCAATGGAAATCTCTCGCAAAAACCAAGATTGTCACTTCGTTTGCATTTGCCACGAACATCTCATCGTTGGCGGTTATTGATTGAGTCCGCTCGTGAAAGTGAAGAGCGAGGGCCGACGGACGATCCTTCGTTAGATATAGAGGGTTCGCAGCCAAATTCATTAAATCCTTCTTTTTTTAGTACGGCTTTTCAATATGTCATTAAAAGCACGGATGGATGGCATGCCGATGCTAAAGTCGGTGTTGCATATCGTGGTTATGTCGACCCATTTGTACGTGCAAGAATTCGTAAGCTTATTCCTTTATGGACATTTAATATCCGCATAACGCAATCCGCTGAATTTTTTATTGTGGATAAGTTAGGAGAAACCACTTCGTTAGATATCGACCGGAAGCTTTTTAACGATTACTTTTTTCGTGCATCCAGCATTGCTGGATGGCGACAGGAAATTAATTATTTTGAATTGTCGCAAACATTTTCGGTTCAACATGTGCTCTCAAATGATGTGGCTATTTCGCATTTAATTGGGGCGTTTGCGATAAGTGAGCCGTATGTACATATGCAGCGATATCTTGCCCAGATAAGGGTGCGTTGGAGAATTTACAAGAGATGGACATATTTCGAGATAAGACCCGAGTTAATCTTTCCGGTTGAGCAAAGTTATAAAATAGAACCTCTGATAACCGCGACCATTGAGGTAGTGTTTGGCCAGTAATTATTGATAAAGTATTTAACGCTTCAGCGGGGGTATATTATCTAAATTTTGCAGTTAACCGCTAAGTGAATTTTAGGACTATGTTATAGTCAATGCGAAATTCGACTTAAAGGCATAAAAAAACAGTGAATGAAATAACAGCGAACGAGCACCCTTATTCACGCTTGATTCCCGATGCCGTATTAGCCGCCATCGAAGCAGAAGGTATAAGTTGTAATGGCCAGTTACTCGCTTTAAATAGCTATGAAAATCGTGTTTATCAAATAGGTGTTGAAGATAATGATCCTATTATTGCAAAATTTTATCGGCCTGAACGCTGGAGTGATGATGCAATACTGGAAGAACACGCTTTTTCTATTGAGCTTGCGGACCGAGAAATTCCTGTTATTGCTCCTAATGCTAGTTCGCAAGGTAAAACCTTATATTGTCACCAAGGTTTCCGTTTTGCATTATATAAACGGAAGGTGGGGCGTTGGCCAGAACTAGATAATTTTGACAACCTGCGGCTGTTAGGCCGGTTTATTGCGCGTATCCATGCGGTTGGTGCGTTGTCTGAGTTTAAATTTAGAGCTGAGTTGACGATAGCTTCACATGCTGAAAAATCATTTCGATTCATTATGGATGGTGACTTTCTACCCTCTCATGTCATCGATTCTTATTCGTCTACTGTGCAACATGTTATTGAAAGAGTAAAAACCATCTTTGCAATAGCGGGTCATCTACGATCGATTAGACTTCACGGGGATTGTCATCCGGGTAATATTCTATGGACATCCAATGGCCCGCATTTTGTCGATTTTGATGATTGCATAATGGGGCCGGCTATACAGGATTTGTGGATGTTATTGTCGGGTGAGCGGCATGAAATGGAATCACAGCTGGTTCCATTGATTGAAGGTTATAGGGAGTTTTTTGAATTTGATTCCCTAGAGTTGATCGTCATTGAAGCGTTACGAAGCATCCGCTTGTTAAGCTATTCTGCATGGCTTGCGCGCCGCTGGGTTGATCCTGCCTTTCAGCAAAACTTTCCGTGGTTCAATACCCCGCGTTATTGGGAAGAGCAAATTAATATCCTCAAAGAGCAACTTGCTATTATGGATGAGCCTCCATTGGAGTTGTTTGCTGCCTAGGAGCTTGTCCGAGAACAGATTGGCCTACTGCGATCAATCTATTGTGGCCCGATTTTCCGATTAAATTCGTTAAATATTCGCCTCATTGAGTCGAAAAATCTGACTCAAAATGGTTTGCCCTCGTGACGATCGCTGTTCTCGGACAGGCTCCTAGCACTCTATCAACCTAGTATTTTACTGCGAAATCATATGTCTAGATATTTTTTAAATCAAATTTGTGATGCACGCTAAAGCTTTGCACTGCTTAAAAAGCGTGTTAGTGTGTACATGATCCTGTTCAAAATATGGTGTGTGTAACGGCGTGATATTTGAATGAGTAATCATTCAAATGACTTAAAAACTATGGCCAAAGTTGTTTCGGTACGAGTGGCAAAATGATTGAGAATACCCCCCTTATATAAATTTGTTGTGTTTGAAATATATTAAAGAATATTCTTTAAGCGTTCGAAACAGTGCAATGGAAAATGATGCAAGGAAGGGAGTAGTTATGAAGCAAAGAATTGTCGTGGTGGATGATGGAACCGAGCGTACAAAGTATTTATTGGAAGGTTTGAAAGGCGGTGGTTACGATGTGATCGTCATTGAGAACGATGATTTGTCAAATCTTTGTGACACTGTGAAGCATTTGCAACCTCAGGTATTAATGCTAGATGATGATCGAATATTTCATTTTAAAAATGAGTCTTCCTACGCAAAGTTTGAAGCCGCATAAGCAGTGTTGGATATGTAAAAAAGTGCAGTCTGACGTTTATTAAAATGGATCCATTGACCTTCTCCTTCTCGCAGCTAAGCGATATTTCTATTATTTTTTCTGCATGCTCCAGAACTCCCTTTTAGGTTCTTTACTAAGTTTGGCGTGTGGCATTTTCCGCAAAATATTTTTTTCTCAGTTGATTGATCGGCCGAAATTTTTTTGCCTTTGGCCAGAGGTAAGTCAAGTCATCGATGACAGGATTTGTTGACATCATATTGCCAATTCTAAAAGAGGCAGTGAGTGCAATAATGGGATACAACGTTGCGGCGCGTTTCATTTTCAATCCATGTAGTAGAGTATATACCCGTAGCGATTGAGATTTAGGTGTTATTGTACGTCCTCTTCATTTCGTGGCCACGTTGAAATTCCTTTTCGATTTGTTTCTTTAATTTTGGAAATCATTCAAAGGAATAGCTTGCCGGTGAATATGCGAAATACGAAGTATTCCACATACAGTGTATAGCTGTGTATACTATGGCTCACTTATTTTTCATCTTAACTTTGAGCTTGTTGGAGCACGTCATGCGTTTAGTGAATCGCGAAAAAGAACCTTTCTGGAAATCGGCAGCACGCGTTCGCAGAACAAGCATCCCTGGAAATCTAGATAAATGGCTATTTGATAAAAGCTCGTTAACCTCACGCCTGATTAAAGCCTCTGATGGGCAATTTAGCATTGAGGTCGAGTCTGAAAAACGCGGCCTTCCTCAGCGTAATGAAAGAATGGCATTAGGATTACGACACGGTGAATATGTATTTGCTCGACAAGTCTATTTAATCTGTAAAGGCAAGCCTTGGGTTTTTGCGCGCTCAGTCATACCCGTGAAAACAGCAAATGGGCCATTAAGGGGCTTAACACGCTTGGGAAATAAATCCTTAGGTTCTGTATTGTTTAGCGATCCCAACATACAACGTAGTGCATTAGCGCTAACTCGCGTTTCTAACCAGCAAAAATGTTTTGATATTGCCACCAAGCTTAGCCAGCGCAAGGCATCTGAAATATGGGGGCGACGCTCGAAATTTACCGTGCGAAAACATCCTCTTCTTGTCAGTGAGTTTTTCCTTCCTGATCTGCTATTGCCAAATATCACTAACAATACCCAGGGTTCCGAAAATACGGGAACAAAGTCTGAAAAATCTAGTTTCTGGGATATCGTGAGTGGAATATTTGGCGGTAACAAAGAAAAATCTTTATCCCATTAAAAGGAGCATAAAAACCTACATCTATCCATCGCTCAGCGGGTAACAACGGAATATCGGCTCAATAATCTCATTATCCATCGAAAAGCCATACTGTTTCACGTATCATCGCTTGCCTAGAAAAATCAAATGAATTTCACTAAATGACAACTATTCAACCCTATAGCTTGAGTGCACGTTGGTCCGAATATCGTCTGCTGATGCGCATGGACAAGCCCATCGGAACGCTTTTATTGTTATGGCCAACCTTATGGGCGCTCTGGATCGCCGCCGAAGGCTTTCCCGACTTAGGTGTGTTAATGGTGTTCACATTAGGTGTGTTTTTAATGCGCTCAGCGGGTTGTGTCATTAATGATTTTGCCGATAGAAAAGTTGATCCTCATGTTGAGCGTACTAAGAACCGTCCTCTCGCCGCTGGAAGAGTTTCCAGCAAGGAAGCGCTTACTCTCTTTGCAGTATTGGTATTTACAGCTTTTTTCCTCGTGTTACTCATGAATACACTCACCATCGTGCTTTCCTTTGTTGCTGTATTGCTCGCCGTTTGCTATCCATTTATGAAACGCTATACACACCTGCCTCAGGTGTTTCTTGGTGCTGCATTTGCGTGGAGTATCCCGATGGCATTTGCGGCGTTGACCAACAGTGTTCCGTTGGTAGCGTGGATATTATTTACGATTACCGTCTTGTGGACGACGGCTTACGATACTATGTATGGCATGGTTGATAGAGAAGACGACCTTAAAATTGGGGTAAAATCTACCGCCATTCTGTTTGCTCAATTCGACCGAATGATTATTGGACTGCTACAGGCATTAGTCGTCCTCGCTTTGCTCGGTATTGGCGTTTTATTACAAATGAGCGCGGCATTTTATATTAGCGTTTTACTCTCAGCTGGCTTGTTTTTCTACCAACAAATTTTGCTAAAAGACAGGCTTGGTAGCCTCTGCTTTAAAGCTTTTTTAAATAATAACTGGATTGGCGCAATTATTTTTGCCGGAATTTTTATCCATTATTTCATGTATTAACCCGTTTTAAGAATGAAGAATTAAGAGAATTATGTTTGGAATATTAGAAATTGCCGCGGTATTAGTGGGCTTTGTTTTACTCGTTTGGGCCGCAGATAAATTTGTATTAGGTGCGTCAGGGGTCGCACGATCACTGGGCATTCCTACCTTAATCATTGGTCTCGTAGTGGTTGGATTTGGTACTTCTGCACCTGAAATGCTGGTCGGTGGAGTGGCCGCATGGAATGGTAATACCGGCATTGCCATCGGCAATGCGATCGGGTCTAACATAACCAACCTTGCGTTAGTTCTCGGAGCAACAGCTGTTCTTGCTCCCATGGTTGTGCGTTCGACTATTCTGCGGCGAGAGTTTCCAGTCTTGTTTATCCTGATGGCGCTTACAGCGATACTGCTCATTGACGGCTATTTAAGCCGTGTTGATGGATGTATTCTCTTAGTCTCGATGGTTGCATTTTTTGCGTGGTTAACCTGGGCTGGTATGAGAGCAGATCCCTCAGACCCCATGGAACAGGAGTTTGAACAAGAAATACCGGAAGATATGCCTCTAGGAAAATCTATATTTTGGCTGCTGACTGGATTAGGGCTGTTGTTAATCGGCGCTAAACTTATTGTTTGGGGAGCCGTCGAAATAGCGACGTTTTATGGTGTTAGTGACCTTGTTATTGGACTCACGGTGATTGCCATCGGTACGAGTTTACCGGAGCTTGCAGCAAGTATTGCCGCTTCTCGTAAAGGTGAAGATGACATCGCTATTGGAAACCTCATTGGTTCCAATATGTTTAATCTGCTCGGTGTTATTGGCATTCCAGCGGTTATTAATCCCGCTGTGGTAGATGCGCCTGCACTGTACAGAGATTATCCGGTAATGATTCTGATTACCGTTTTGTTGTTTTTTATGCTCAGAACAAAAAACCAAAAAGCCGGTGAAGTAACACGGCTAAAGGGACTCGGATTGCTCACAATCTATTTTGCTTATATGCTGTTGTTATATTTTACCGCGATAAAATAATATTCAAACAGAAGGTTTGCATGTGACCGAAACTCAAAAAATCCATAGCCCCGCGCCACGAACATTAACCAATGAAGCACTACTTGAAATGGGGCGAGCCGTCATCCAAACTGAAGCGGATGCAGTCAATGCATTGCTTGCGCGTATTGACCAGGATTTCGTCCGAGCCTGCCGTTTTATGCAAGCTTCTAAAGGCCGAGTTGTGGTCACCGGCATGGGAAAATCCGGTCATATTGGCGGAAAAATCGCGGCCACCTTAGCCAGTACAGGTACTCCAGCTTTTTTTGTCCACCCCGGCGAAGCCAGTCACGGTGATTTGGGAATGATTACCGAAGGCGATGTCATCATTGCAATTTCAAACTCCGGTGAAACACACGAAATTCTAACCATTGTGCCATTGATTAAACGACTCAAAGTGCCATTAATCGCATTAACGGGCAAATCTTCTTCAAATCTTGCACGTATTGCGGATGTTCATATTGACGTGAGTGTTGCCAAAGAGGCTTGTCCCTTAGGTCTTGCGCCCACTGCAAGTACAACGGCTACCTTAGCGATGGGCGACGCGCTTGCCATAGCGCTACTCGAAAGCAAAGGTTTCACTGAAGAAGATTTTGCATATTCCCATCCTGGTGGAACACTTGGCAGAAAGCTATTGCTTCGAGTTGAAGACCTTATGCATAAAAACGAAAATGTTCCGTTTATTCCGCATACCGCCAGCGTTGCTGAAGCATTAAAAGAAATGACACGGATTAATCTTGGCTTCGCCGTAGTGGTTGATTTCGAAAACAAAGTATTAGGTGTTTTTACTGATGGTGACCTTAGACGTTTATTGATGGAACCTAAAAATATTCATGGCATCCCAATTACGGATGCCATGATTGCTAATTGCACGAGCATAAAACCTAATATATTAGTCGCTGAAGCATTACAGATTATGCAAAGTAAAAAAATAAACGCCTTTCCTGTCACTAATGAAAATAATGAATTAATTGGCGCGTTAAATATGTCCGACATATTAAGAGCCGGGGTCATATAAGCAAGCAAGGAACTTTAAATGCAAAATATATTAACACGGGCAGAAAAAATAAAGCTTGTCATCTTTGATGTTGATGGAGTACTTACCGATGGTAGTTTATATCTTACCGAGCAAGGTGAAGAGCTAAAAGCATTTAATTCTCGTGATGGGCACGGTATGAAAATGCTGCAATCCAGTGGTGTTGATATTGCAATAATCACCGGCCGCACATCCAATATTGTTAGCCATCGCATGCAAGAGCTAGGCATTAAACATGTTTATCAAGGCCAGCATAATAAAGTCATTGCATACGAAAAACTCTTAACAGAACTGAATATTAGCGCTCATCAAGTAGCATACGTGGGCGATGACATTGTAGACTTGCCCGTGATGCGTAAAGTTGGATTATCAGTGGCTGTACAAGATGCTCATCAACTGGTAAAAAAACATGCTCACTGGGTAACACCTAGTATTGGTGGAAAAGGTGCTGGGCGCGATATATGTGAACTCATTATGCAAGGGCATGGCGTGCTTGAAACCGAATTAGAAAAATATTTATAAACGAGTAAGGTTGCGATCAAATATGTGCCCCTTGCTTATCCGTAAAACTTTAAGTTATTCAGCGGGGTTTTTTACCCTAGGTAGCGCACTGCCAATTGTCAGCATCATTGCGCTAACTTCACTTGGGCTATGGCTTAGCAACGCTGACCAAGTATCTCGTGTGGTTATGCCCAAAGACATTTCACAACCCTTGTTTATCATGCAAGATTTTTCCTCTGCCTTCATGGATGAAAATGGTTTAAAAACGGGTTCAATCAGTGCGCATTATTTACAACACTACGAAGGCGATAATATTCAAATGCAGTCTCCTATAGTCAACTTAGCTATCAATGAAGGCGATACCTGGTTCGCACAATCAGACTACGCTACTCTGAATCAGTCCAATGTTATGTTATTGACCGGCAATGTCATTATTAAGAGAACCAGTGAGCGGCAAATATTAGCAATGAAAACGGACAGACTTAGCTATAATTTCGAGCAAAAAATAGGAGCAACAAAAAGCTCGGTGAGCTTGCAAGGCCAAGGTCTATTCATCTCATCGACAGGGATGAGCTTTGATCTAAACAGTGCGACTATCGAGCTAAACTCAAATGTAAAAGGACGGTATGAACCACAGAACCTATAGAAGAGGAAGCGGTAAGAAGTATAGGCTTTATACGCTATTGCTCATGCTGTCATTTTTGCTTCCTAATGCGGTTTGCGCATTACCCAGTGACCAACAGCAAGCCATTTATGTTGCAGCCGATCAAGTATCAATTGATGAAAAAAATCAGATCAGCATCTACAAAGGCAGTGTCACGTTCCAGCAAGGCAGTATTGAAATATCTGCCGATGTGGTTGAGCTTCATGCGATAAAAGGGCGTTTAAATAAAATCGTTGCAACGGGCACCCCGGCAACATTTGAACAACAAATCCAGCAAGATGAACAAACAGTTCGCGGACGCGCTCAAAATATTGAATACACGATTAAAGATCAACTCCTTTCCTTTACCCATGAAGCGCATTTTCAGCAAGGTAAAAACACATTCTCCGGAGATAAAATGATCTATGACACGGGAAACGATATTTTACAAGCACGGGGAAATAAGCTCAGCGGCGAACGGGTTAAAATTGTCATTCAACCTGAAGCTCTGGAGTTGGCACAATGAGTAGTCTATCTGCTCACTTATCGAGTCGTCTCTGCGTTGCGGGATTAGCCAAGAGTTACTCGGGAAAAGCTGTTGTAAAAAATGTAAGCTTAGAAGTCAATGCTGGCGAAATTGTAGGCTTGCTCGGTCCCAATGGTGCTGGAAAAACAACAAGCTTTTACATGATTGTAGGCCTCATCAAAGCCGACAAGGGTATGGTCGAGCTTGACGGCACCAATATCGCCCCATTTCCTTTACACATAAGAGCGCAATTAGGGCTAGGCTATTTGCCACAGGAAGCTTCAGTATTTCGCAAGCTGAGCGTCGCTAATAATATTTTAGCCGTACTCGAAGCACGAAAAAGTGTCTCAAAACAGCGCAGATTGGAAAAATTACAATCATTATTAGACGATCTACATATCGATCATATCCGTGACAATTTAGGCATGAGCTTGTCGGGTGGCGAACGCAGGCGAGTCGAAATCGCACGCGCCTTGGCCGTAGAGCCCCGATTTATGTTGTTAGACGAGCCCTTTGCGGGTGTAGACCCCATATCTGTTAAAGATATTAGAAAAATAATTGAGTATTTATGCAGCAAAGGCATCGGCGTACTGATCACCGACCACAATGTAAGAGAAACACTCGGAATTTGCGAGCGCGCGTATATTATCAACCAAGGTGAGCTAATAGCCCAAGGCAGCCCAAATCAGCTATTAGAGAACTCATTAGTCAAAGAAGTCTATCTGGGGCAGGACTTTAGATTATAAAACAACCAAAAAACGATTAATCGAACACATTGCCATCATCGGCATGATTATTTATTCTGCACGCTTTTTTATTTGCTCAAATTTGCATACAATGACAGGTATCTGAATTTTTTATTTTTCTTTCACATAGAGTAACTTGCTTTTGAAACAATCCTTACAGCTTAGGCTAGGTCAACATCTTACGATGACACCGCAGTTGCAACAGGCGATACGCCTGCTACAACTCTCTACCATCGAATTACAAACTGAAATTCAACAAGCCCTAGAAAGCAACCCGATGCTTGAGACTGCGGAAGATGTTGAAAATAAAGAAGCTGCAAGCAAACAAGCAACGGGAGAAGAAACTGCCGCGTTAGAAGCCAGCAATGCAACAAATGATTTTGAATCTGACTCCAGCACCCAAGTACAAACAGAACAACTGCCGCAAGACCTTCCCACAGACAGTAACTGGGAAGATACCTATGATACTTCAGCGACCACCTATTCATCACCAAACAGCGATAGTGATGACCGTGATTTCGACAATCGAAATATTGAAGAAGATACCCTACAAGAACATTTACTTTGGCAAATGCGCTTAACTCCGTTCTCGGATGTGGATATAGCTATTGCTACCGCCATCATCGATTCAATCAACGAAGATGGCTATCTTGTAAGTCCCTTGAGCGATATATGGGAAGAACTAAAAGACGATCTAGAAATTGAATTTGATGAGGTCGAAGCCGTATTACACCGGATTCAAAATTTCGACCCACCTGGTGTCGCAGCACAAAACCTGCGTGAAAGCTTACTCATTCAATTAAAGCAATTTGATGCAGCCACTCCTTGGTATAAAGAAGCAATGAGTCTATTAAAGTCTTATTTTGATTTGCTTGCAAATCGTGATTTTAACCAACTAAAACGCAAGTTAAAACTGTCTGAGGAAAATTTAGCACAAGTTGTAAAATTGATTCATTCGTTAAATCCGAGACCCGGTGGGCAAATAGCAAGTACGGGGGCTGAGTACATAGTGCCAGATGTTTTTATACGTAAAGTAAGTGGTATTTGGAAAGTCCAACTGAATGGTGAATCCATTCCAAAACTCAGCATTAATTCATTGTATTCAGGAATGATTCAACGCGCAGATAAAAGTGCAGATAACACTTATATGCAAGGACAGTTACAAGAAGCCAGATGGTTGATAAAAAGCCTAACCAGTCGTAACGAAACCTTACTTAAGGTTGCTAAATGCATTGTTGAGCGACAAAAAGATTTTTTTGAGTATGGAGAAGAGGCGATGAAAGCGCTGGTGCTACACGATGTAGCTGAAGAAGTTAGCATGCATGAATCAACCATATCCCGGATTACCAATAAAAAATACATGCATACACCGCGCGGCATTTTTGAATTGAAATATTTTTTTTCCAGTCATGTTAGCACCACTGATGGTGGGGAATGTTCATCCACCGCTATTCGAGCGTTAATCAAGAAAATGGTTGCCGCTGAGGATCCACGAAAACCATTAAGCGACAGCAAAATTGCTAAAGTATTGTCCGATCAAGGAATCAATGTCGCTCGACGTACTGTAGCTAAATATCGCGATGGCATGAAGATTCCGCCTTCTAACGAAAGAAAGCGCATCGCATAAAAACATCATTTAAGGAGTACCTAAATGCAAATTGACATCACCGGTCATCATGTAGAGATAACTGACTCTTTACGTTCATACGTTGAAGAAAAATTTGGACGCGTCTATAAACGATCAGATAAGATAACCGACACCCATGTTATTTTAAGTGTTGAGAAACTGGTTCAACGCGCAGAAGCAACGATTCAATTAAAAGGCAATAAATTGTTTGCCGATGCAAAAAATGAGGATATGTATGCCGCCATTGACTCCTTGACCGACAAATTGGATAGACAAGTTGTCAAATACAAAGAAAAAACCAAGGATCATCGCGGCAAGAAGCCTGAAGTAATTGACGACAAAGACGAAATTTGACATTCGTTCTTTGAATAATACCTCCTTCTCTTTTATAAAGAAGAAATATCGTGCAACTTTCAGAATTATTAACACCCGATAGAGTAGCGTGTGGTTTTACTGCAGCTAGTAAAAAACGCGCTCTTGAAAACCTTAGTCAACTGATAGCGTCGAAAAGTTCCAGCCTACAACAAAATGAAATTTTTGACAGCTTAGTGGCGCGCGAAAGATTAGGCAGTACTGGGCTTGGAAAAGGGGTTGCAATTCCCCATGGCCGATTGAAATCAAGTACTGAAACCGTACTCGCCTTCATCAAGCTCGATGATGGTATCGACTATGATGCTCCAGATGGTGAGCGAGTGGATCTACTATGTGCTTTAGTCGTGCCTGCTGAATCAACGGATGAGCATTTAGAAATACTCGCAAAACTAACTGAAATATTCAGAACCGAGAAATTACGTGAGACAATACGAACGATAAATGACCCGCAAAAATTACACGAACTATTAACTACGTGGCTTCCAAGCTAAAATTTAAGACCTTAATCAATATATCATCGATTAACTTGAAGATGGTATTATACGCAATGCCTACGAACTCAAATCAATCGCGACCCGATGTCATCTCTGCTTAGTACCCAGGATCTCATCGATTGGTATCAAGATCCCGTTAAATTGCAATGGATGGGTGGAAAGAGACCTTGCGACAAGCAAGTATACGTATCCTCAAACGCGCTCAGCCAACTTTGTGGTTGCTTAAACCCTATTCGGTGGCACGCATTACAGTTCATTGACGAGCAAGCACACAGCTACTTACAATCGCTTAGCGAAGAAAAACTAGCCCGTTTAAGCAATGAACTCAAGCCGATGACGGGGCTTGGAATCATTAACTTAACCCAGCAAGCTTGCCCTAGCGCTTTTATCAAACAAAAGAGTTTTTCCGTTTTCAATATGGAAAGTCCCAAACCCATTGAACTCGATACTTTTCAAAACTCACTCATTGAACTATCTTCTTCTAAACTCTCTGTGCATGGGAATGTGGTAGAAATTCTGGGTCGTGGTGTACTCATTCTTGGTGAACCAGGAATGGGCAAAAGCGCAATCACATTACAACTTCTCAAGCGCGGACATTGCCTTGTTGCTGATGATATTGTGGACATTTTTGTCGGTTCCTCAGGTAAGATTTTTGCCCAATGCCCACCTAATTCCGTAGGCATAATGCATGTACGAGGGCTAGGGTTTTTCGATGCTGCGCGGATTTATGGGGCCAATAAAATAAGAAAAAAAACTGAAATATCGCTGGTTATTTCACTCAAGAGACCTGCTCAACGCGCGAACGACTGGGAGGTGTTGATTACCTCAAAAAAATCAAGCCAACGCTATTTTAATGTTAGAATTCCGGAGTGGGAATTGCACTCGGGCGTATCGGGGTTAGCGGAAAAAATTGAGGCCATCAGCGAAAGCTTATTATCATCTGAATTACCCATGAATGGTTTTAAATCAATGCCAGCAGAGAAGCAAAGCATATTGAACATCAATCATCCAAACAAGGTTAACCTATGAAACTAATCGTAGTAAGTGGCTTATCTGGTTCTGGCAAAAGTTCGGTACTACATGTATTAGAAGATATGGGTTTTTTTTGCATTGACAATCTTCCGATTGGCTTGCTGGCAAATTTTGCGGCGCAGATGCTAAGTACTCCAGAAAAATTTTATGAAAATGCGGCCGTCGGAATAGATGCACGAAACCGATCAGAAGACATTCGCCGTTTTCCGTCTATTTTAAGTGGATTACGTGATGCAGAACTCGATTGCACGGTTATTTTTATCAATGCCGATGATCAGATACTCATAAAACGCTTTAACGAAACACGACGCAAACATCCTTTAACTAAAGGAGCCATCGCTTTATCTGAGGCCATCACTAAAGAGCGAGAACTACTGGAGCCTCTTTTTTCTCAAGCAAGCCTGTTCATCGATAGCAGCCACACCAATATTCATCATCTTCGAGACTTAGTTCGAGAACGGGTTGGCAGAAAAAAACAACAAACGCTCTCTTTAATGTTTCAGTCTTTTGGCTTTAAGCATGGTATTCCTGTTGATGCAGATTATGTGTTTGATGTTCGATGTTTGCCCAATCCTTATTGGGATCCACAATTACGCTCACTCACTGGTCGCGACAAGCAAGTTCATGTATTTTTGGAAGGCCATGAAATGGTAAATAATATGTTTGATCACATTAAAGATTTTTTTGAGCGCTGGATACCCAGCGTTAAAGCATCTGATCGATCATATTTAACCGTTGCTATTGGCTGCACTGGTGGACAACACCGTTCGGTGTATTTGGTTGAAAGACTTGCTGCGCATTTCAATTCTGAACACGATGTTCTCGCCCGACATAGAGAGCTTGCATGACCGTTGGTATTCTAATCGTTGCACATGAAAAAGTTGGATCCGCCTTAGTCGAGGCCGCAACTATTACACTAGGATTTTGCCCATTAGAAGTCATTGTGCAATCCATCCATCGAGACTGCGAACCGGATAAACAGATTAACGATGCGCAGAGTTATGTTGAGCAATTAAATTCTGGTGATGGCGTCTTGGTTATCACCGACATATTTGGTTCTACGCCCAGTAATATCGCCTGCGCGATGAAAAAAATGACCTATGTCGAGGTTGTTTCTGGGGTAAATCTACCGATGCTTATAAGAATATTTAATTATCCTCGACTCAATTTAGAAGAGCTGGTTGAAAAGGCTATTAGCGGTGGGAGAGAAGGGATTATGGATTGCAAAATTCATTTTTCTGCTAAATAATCACAAAGCGACATAACTTATGATCAGGCGAAAAATACACATCATTAACAAACTGGGACTGCACGCACGAGCGGCTGCTAAATTTGTCACCTTGGCTTCCAAATTCGAGTGCGATATTAAGCTAATACGCGGCGAACGTAGCGTGAATGGCAAAAGCATTATGGGCATAATGATGTTAGCCGCTTCCAAAGGTACTGAACTAGGAGTGACATTAAACGGCGCCGATGAAGAACATGCTTTTGAAGAAATAAAGCAATTGGTCGACAATAAGTTCAATGAAGAAGAATCCTAGAATCCTACTGTTAAGCGCACTCTTTATGTCGTCCAACTGAGGATTTTAGGATGATGGAACAACATGAACATACCCATGACCTAGTCATGCAGATCAGCGCCTTGGTCGAAGCTCAGAACCACCTCGAGGTAAAAAATCGACTTGCAAACTGTCACTCGGCCGAGATAGCGCATGTTTTAGAGTCGCTCCCGCCTGAGCAACGACATATTGTCTGGCAAGCAATTGCGGCAGATACGGAGGGAAATGTTCTTTTACTCGTCAATGATGATGTGCGTTCCGGACTCATCGAATCAATGGGTAATGATGAACTGATTGCTGCGGCAGAAAACCTGGAAACTGATGATCTTGCCGACATCATACCTGATCTACCAGAAACAGTAACCGATGAGCTATTGCGCTCAATGGATAAGCAGGATCGCCAGCGCCTGGAATCGGTGCTGCAATTTCCTGAAGATACCGCCGGTGGAATGATGAATGTAGACACTATTACACTACGACCCGATGTTTCCTTAGATGTGGTCTTACGCTATATCCGATTTCGCGGAAATTTGCCAGAAATGACGGACAACCTTTTTGTGGTAGGCAGAGATAATAAATTTCTTGGCGCTATTTCAGTGAGCTCGCTACTCACGCATGCCCCATCATTGACGGTTGCTGAAGTGTTAAACACCGGAGTCAAAAGCATTACTGCTAACACATCCTCAACCGACGTCGCAAAAATATTCCAACAATGGGACTTAGTTTCAGCACCGGTGACTGATGATAATGAGATGTTGCTCGGGAGAATTACCATAGATGATGTCGTAGACATCATTCGTGGTCAAGCAGATCACACCTTTCTGAGCCACGCGGGCTTAGATGAAGAAGACGACATGTTTGCGCCTGTCGTATTGAGCACGCGCAGACGATCTGTATGGTTAGGCGTAAACCTATTAACGGCATTACTCGCTTCCTGGGTAATCGGGCAATTCGATGCAACCATTGAAAAGCTTGTCGCGCTAGCGGTATTAATGCCTATTGTGGCTAGCATGGGTGGAATTGCGGGCAGTCAAACCTTAACCCTGGTCATTCGTGGAATGGCAACCGGTACCGTAGTTTCCGCTAATCGCCAAGCCTTAATACGTAAAGAAATTCTTATCGGCATCCTCAATGGCATCCTATGGTCACTCGTCGTCGGACTAATTGCCTATGTGTGGTTCGACAATACCTCATTGGGCCTTATAATAGGCGCAGCGATTTTATTTAATCTCATTATAGCGGCAATAGCTGGAGCGACTATCCCTTTAGTCTTACGAAAACTCGGTGCAGACCCCGCCTTAGCAGGCAGTGTTGTGTTAACAACCATTACCGATGTTGCAGGTTTTTTTGCATTCCTTGGCCTCGCTGCCGCTTTTTTAGTATAGAAATTACGTAATATAATCTTCATGTTGAACTGTCAATCGCTGCTATGTCTGCTCTGTATCGCTTTTATGAATACTGTTTATGCGCAAGAAATTCTGATCGGTGATTTTGCGCAGCGATCACTCATTGGATGGGAAAAACAAGAATTTAAAGGAACAACGCAATACGACCTTATTCAACAGGAAAAAAAAACGGTCTTGCGCGCCATCAGCAATGGAACAGCATCAGGCATTATCTATAAAACAAAAATTGACCTGAATAAAACACCTTACCTTAATTGGTCATGGAAAATTGATAATAGCTATGAGAATTACAATGAAACAAAAAAGGAAGGCGATGATTACCCTGCAAGAATATCCATCATTGCTTCTACAGGAATATTCTTCTGGCAAACACTGGCGATAAACTATATTTGGGCCAGCCAACAAAAAATCTACAAGGTATGGGACAACCCCTATACATCAAATGTAAAAATGATGGCGTTACAATCGGGCAAAAAATATCAAGGTATTTGGCGATTTGAAAAACGTAATGTAAAAAAGGATTTCAAAACATTATTTGGTATAGATATTATTTCCATAGATGCGGTTGCTATAATGACAGATGGTGATAATACACAATCGAGTGCAACGGCATATTATGGACAAATTTCTTTCTCAAGCCAGTAAGGAATAGGTACGCAACAACTTCCCTGATCTCTATCCTGCAAGACTTTGCAAATTATTCCGTTCTTCAACATACGCAATAATATCATCTTCCTGCGCCTGAGTATTGCTGAAAAACGAAACTCCAATATAATACTGATTGCCTTTAAGGTGAGAATGTTCAACGACACACCCAATCTTAAACTCTTTCCGCTTGTTGCCAATAAACAAGCTAAATTTAAGCAAAAGCTTAGCGCCAACATCCGCTGGAGCAGAAAATATTATTGCCAATCCAGTCGCTGAAATATTCGTTAAATTTGCTTTATGGACTTCGCCAGACACCGTGTAAATGCTAACTCGATTATTTGCACTAGCCCTGTGGGCCATTCTTCTTTCTTTCATCATCAGATTTACCAAAGAGTTTTCTGATTACTATCTTACTGATGATTAGTTAAAATTCTTTGAACCCGTCGTCTAAAGCCGGATTAATTAGCTCACATATTTCAATTCTGCTAGTCCACAGTTAAGTGCCAAGGAGAATTTCTATGTTGTTGATTGTAATAAATATAACCGACTCAGCAGCAAGTACAAGCGAGGAGCCGGATGTGGGAAACTGCACGTGCGGGGGACTTTGGGTCGGAAAGGTTCCTAGCGTAAGAGGGCCAAAAAAATAAATCCATGCATTCCTGACAATACGGTGTCAGGAGGCAAAGAGTATAATTGTATGGTTACCATTTAAGGCACGCAGTAAATTTAGGAAAAATATATGAATGTGAACGCAGGGGGAAACCGCCCTAGGAGCCTGTCCGAGAACAGACTGACCTACTGCGATCAATCCATGGTGATCAGATTTTCCGATTAAATTCGTTAAATATGTTCAATATTCGATTCGCCTCATTTAGTCGAATAAGCCATTAGTTGCAAGAGTCGATGTTGTAAATAGTGGTTTTATCATTAAACAAATCAGTACAAAGGAAAATTATGAAAATAGTAGAAGTTGAAGAAAAAATTATATATGGGATATCAATAAGGACAACTAATGCAAATGAAATGAATTCAGAAACTGCCAAAATAGGTAAAACTTGGCAAAAATTTGATAATGAAGTCACTGTTGATTATCAAAATGGTGAAAAAGTTTATGGTGTTTATTACAATTATGAATCAGATGCAAATGGTGAATTTGATGTGTTAGCAGGATGCGAAAAAAATAACAACGCGCTTGATAAAGCCATCATTCAAAAAGGGAAATACTTAATCTTTGAAGCCAAAGCAAAAACACAAGATGACAATGCAAGAGTTCAGGCAGTTATAGAAACTTGGGGAAAAGTCTGGCAATACTTTGGCGATGAAAATTCAGAATATAAAAGAGCTTATAAAACAGATTACGAATATTATAAAAATCAAACTGACATAGATATTTGTATATCAATAAACTAAAAAAATTGCGAATTTGCACGATATGGTGGCTGGGAGAGAAAAACTCCCGGCTACTCGATTTATGTGTATGCCTTCTCGGACTATTTTTCTTGTCACTGTTAACACAGTCTTACAAATGATTTGACCTTTGGTACATTTAATTTTTTAACTTTCCATTTTTCCGTCATTACCTAATTCCTGATATTCATTAAACACAAATGGTAAAACCTTTGCAGAATAACGCCATCAACCGGTGAGTAAACAGGTTGATCCCAGCAATAATATTGATCAGAGAGAATATTACTAAAAAAATAATTTAATTTACTTCATTTAGAATAATTTTTCCGTTTTTCATCCGTTTTAACAAAATCGAAAGCAAAAGGGTGATGTCCAGGAGGCCTTAAATACTTCCATTCGCCCATAAGCGGAAACTCAATCGATGTTTTTTCATTCTCATTCATAGCAATACGGTTGTGACGATTAAAATAAGCAGTCAGATCCTGGTCTATCAAATCTGGGTGCATTGAGAAGTTGCCGATCAATGTTAGTACGGCTTTACCTCGTTTACACACGTTGTGCACATGTTCGAAAAAACTCAGATAATCAGGTGATTTTTTTGTGAGATACCTCGATGTGGTCTCAACCAAGATCATAGCAATGACCAGAAACTTTCCATTTTTGCTGAACATTTTCACACAGAAATGCATTCGCTGTTTTTTTCTTCCCTTTGCTTTCCGCAATTGCTTGTCTAACTAAAGATGGTCATATTTTTTGCCGTTATGCCCAATGCGTACGAGATTAAAGTGACGCAATATATTCCGCGAAGATATTAGGTAATTTCGGTATAGCAATCATGAATCTAAATGTCGGTAAATTTTATATTTATATGTCCGATAAAAATATTAGTCATCACGGTGATATGTCTCTACAAGAACTAGAGGTCTTGAAATTTCTATGCTGAAATTTTGGCATAAGAAGTCGTTTTTGTCTCTCGGGGGGAAAATCCTAATAGGCAATATTGTGCTGATGTGCGTTGTACTGGTGTTGCTGCTGGGTTATATGCTAATGGCTTATCTTGATGCTCATCATAAAGAGATGAAGGAGCGTAGCCAGACCTTGGTTTTGGTAAGCGCTGCGGCTATTTCTTCTTCGATTATCAAACGTGAGATCGTTATTTTAGATGCCTTCGCATCGATTTTATTGGAAGGGAAAGATATTTTATTTGTACGAATTTTGGATGAAAAGGGTGACGTTCTAGTAAGTCAGGACAAAAATAATTTGCTGCAGCAGCCCTTTTTAAGTGATGAAAATAGCATAGGTACACATAACGATGGTGTTTTTGATGTGAATTCAGACATCATCGTGGGTGATGAGAGTTACGGACGGTTGGAACTCGGTATTGATGCTGGGTCGCTAGAAAAAGAAGCATACATCCTGGTTTACGAGATGATTATGGGTGGCTTGTTGGGAATTATGCTGATTGCTATTTTGAATCGCTGGTATCTAAATCACCAGATGAAACAACTGATTTCCCTGAAGGATACCATGCATGGTCTGGTACAGGGCGAGGTGGATTTTAATGTTGTTTTGCCAGCAGAAGGCAAAGACGAAGTGTCCCAGGTTGCGCAATCTTTTAATCAGTTTGTAAAAAAACTGAAAGACATGGTGGAACAGATTCTTAGTGTTTCCCAGGGTCTATCCAGCAGTAGTATAAGAGCACAGAAAATTACAGAGACCACTAGCTCCTCGGTAGAAAGCCAGGCATCTGCAATTGCCGGATTTACCCAAAATATTGAGCAATTGGCGAAAACGAGTGCCCATGTAAGCAATGAAGTGGGGAATGTTGCCCAGCAGGCAAAACAGATCCAACAGCAAGCAGATGAGGGGCGTGAGGTGATAGAAATCGCGGTTAGCAGTATGGATGAGTTAAAAAACAATGTAGCGGAGACAAGAATCATTGTTAGCGACTTAGCAGAAAAGAATACCAGTATTAGCAAGGTGTTGGATATGATTGTAGGCATCGCCGAGCAAACGAATTTGCTGGCATTGAATGCGGCTATTGAGGCTGCTCGTGCTGGTGAGCATGGTAGAGGTTTTGCGGTGGTGGCGGACGAAGTGCGTAATCTTTCGCGACGTACTACGGATGCTACCAAGGAAATTCGCGGTTTAATAGGAACCATCAAATCGGGTAGCGATCAGGCGGTAGGCAGTATGGAGTACAACGAAAATAAGGCGGTTCAAAGTCAGCAGCAAATAAGGCAGGCAGGTGAGACCTTTAAGCACATTGCCAATAGCATTGGGGATATTCATAGCAGTAGCGCGGTTAGCGCAGACCTTGCGAACCAGCAACGGCAGATGGCTGCAGATATTCAAGAAGCTATTATACGAATCGAAAAAAGTGTGTATGAAGCAGCGGCGATGGCCAAACAGAATATATCGGATAATGGTGACTTGTCACAATACTCCATCCAACTCGAAGCATTGGTAGGAGGGTTTTCCGATAAATCTAAGCAACTAAAACCAGAAAATGAAGAGGTGATTGAATTGTTTTAAGTTGTTTCATTCTCGATGGGTTTGAAAAAATAATGAATTGTGGACGAAGTAATGAAGCATTGTTAGGCGTAAATAGTAAGGAATATCTTTACCGTATATGGCTTTCTATGTTTACGTAAAAATTGATGAACTTTGCTAATAAAGGATGGGAGATACAGATGAAACAAATTAGCAGCATATTAGTGATAGCGGCAATATTATCGCCGTTGAATCTAATCGCGGGTGATATTAAACTTTCGGGATTTGCAACGATCGCGGGAGGATTTACTGCGGGAAAAAGTCAAGTGCTAGAAGGGTATGATGATAAACCAAGCGCTGATAAAAGTTCACTTTTTGGTATACAGGCGTCGAGTGAACTGGGAAAAGGTTGGTCGGCAACGACTCAGTTTCTTGCTCGAGGTGTGGATTCCTGGAAGTTGGATACGGAATGGGCTTTTTTAAGTTACGAAGTAACCGATAATTGGCGACTATTATTTGGTCGTCAACGTGCACCTTTTTATATATATTCCGATTTCCTGGATGTGTCTTATGCTTATCATTGGATAAAACCACCTAGTGGGGTTTATAGTCTGGTGTTTGATGTGTTTGATGGCATTGGTTCAGTTTACAATAGTTCGATTGGAAAATTGGATTCGACCTTACACGTTACTTACGGCCGAAATCGTGACCCAGCAATACATCTTGGCCTAGAAGAAAATCTTGAATTTAGCAATTTTTTCGCGGCCTCCTGGTCTATTAGTCACAAATGGTTAACGCTAAGATCTAGCTATTCAAGAACAAATTTAACGGTTCCCGTTACCCCAATGCAGTCGCTTTATGATGGCTGGCGTGCGACGCCATATCAAGACGTTGCTGATAAACTGGAAGCCTTAAATGATCTTGCTGATTATGCTGGTTTAGGCATTACGTTCGATTCTAAAAATTATTTGCTTGTGGCTGAAATTACACGAGTCCAACCGGGTAATAATATTTTACCCGACCAAGATTCTTTTTATGTGAGCGTAGGTAAACACTTTGGTCCAGTATTATTTCATTTTACCTATGGTGAGGATGAAAATGTCGCTGACCGTAGTATTCTTAGTAGCGTTCCGCAAAATACTGGCACGCCGTTGGATGAGTTAGTAATGGGTACACAAGAAGCCTTTGCTATGGTGGAGGACAAAAGCGCGTTTTATACGTTCGGTGTTCGCTGGGAAATGGGTGAGTCGACTGCGTTAAAAGCGGAGTTCACTCGCTATAACAATAAACGTGATTCGGCTAACAATGCGTCATTGCTGCAAATGGCTTTGACAACTGTTTTTTAAAAAGGATATTTAAAATGAAACAATTTTCAAAGTCAATTCTGATCGCTTTATCATTTTTTTATGTGAGCATAAGTCACGCAGACCTAGTGATTATAGTTCATCCTTCCAATCCGTTAACTGAAATTTCTGTAGATGATGTGCAGAAAATGTATCTGGGAAAGAAAAAAACGTTTCCTGATGGAAAAAAAGCTATTCCTGGTGACCAGCCAACAGGAACAGAAAGTCGCAGGCTTTTTTCTGATCGTATTATTGGGCGGAGTGAAGCGAAGTTGAAATCTTACTGGTCACGTTTAATTTTTACTGGGAAAGGCATGCCGCCTGAAGTGATTGGACGCGATGTTGTGATCAAAAAATGGGTGGCCCAACAGCCTCAGGCTATGGGATTTATTATGCGTAGCGAAGTAGATGATTCAGTGAAGGTATTGAATCTTAAGTTGTCCACGTCATGGTGATGATGTCTTTGGTATTTGTAACTATAAAACTACGTTTTTCTATGTTGAAAAATATAAAACTGGTGGAATCGAAAGTAAATATTAGCGTTGGAATAATCGATGAGTGCGGAAAGTTTTACCCATTCACGCCTAGGGATTTGGCAGCTTGACAAGGAACTATAATCGGGGGCTGACTCAGCTTGATTTGGCACTTGCATTAAACCTCAGTTGACCGCTTCAAAGCTTCGTTATGTTATTGATTAAAATGCAAATACGTATGCCGAATGTGCTTGACGATCCCGGTGAAACTTTTAAGCTTGTTTTTTAGCGAATTCCACTACCTGCTCTAAAGGCATATGGTCACCCTCATCTTTGCCGTGATAGATGGCCTGAATAACGCCCTGTTTATCGACCAGCAGCGATAGTGGCATGATAAGAGCTCGAGATGAAATCTCACGCGGGAGATAACCTCGGAACATCGCTGTCATTAGGGTTGGCAGCCGAAATAACATTCCTTTTAGTCCACCTGTCAGCGATTTTTTTACCCCGAATGATTGATAGTATTGGCGCTCATAGTCAGCAAGTATCGGAAATTTTGCAAAATGTTTATTTGCGTGTTTTTTCAAATGTTCAATTTCAGATTCAAATATAGCAACAATTTCAAAGTCCTCCCCTAGTTCAGACTTTGCCCGTACCAACTGTGACATGCGCATATTACAAAACGGACAAGTGGCAAACCGGAAAAAAGTCAGTAAATAATTTTTACCTATTAATGAATGACTATCGAACTGTGAATCGTCGATTGCTGGCAATATTATTTGTGGCATCGTTTGATTGATTTTCATGACTATCTCCTAAATTAGCTTAAGCATAAAAGAGGGTATTTTTAAGGTGTTGGCAAGAGTGTAGATTTATTCATGCTTATCGTGGATTAAAATGCTCAGGATGTGTTTATTTGCAGATTAGAATCCATCAAGCGTTCATATTTTTTCCTTGGCTGTTGGAAAAAGTGAGAGTATTATTATTTATAATTAAAACAGACACAATAGTCTTTTTATTTATAGAACTTATACATTTGGTGAATAAATAGTCTATTGTTAATAGAGCTGGGTCGACTTCTCAAAAAAATGGATAATAGTCATTTACTTAAATGTATGCAGGTGTTCGTTTCAGTCGCTGACAGTGGCGGATTTTCAGAAAGTGCACGTAGACTGGGGGTGTCTCAACCCTCTGTTTCTCGCCAAGTGAATGCATTAGAAGAGCATCTAGGAGTGCGTTTATTGCAACGTACCACGCGTCGGCTTAGCTTGACTGAAGCAGGCCAAGTATACTGTGAAAAAGCGCGGCAAATACTGCGTGATGTCTCTGCCGCAAGTCAGTCCATCGCTGGGTTTAAAGAAACCGCCTCAGGCTTGCTGCGAATCGGCGCCCCCTTGTTATGGACTGATCTTAAAATTACCCCTTATCTTGCGGAGTTTCTTGAGTTGTATCCTGAAATTGAATTAGATATTCAGTGCACCGAAGTCATTCAAGATGTGGTCGACGAAGGTCTTGATTTAGTTGTTCGAGTGGGTTCACTCACGGATAGCAGTTATGTTGCAGTACCTCTCGCATCTATTCGAATGGTTTTGTGTGCGTCACCGAAGTATCTTGCGTTACACGGAATACCGCAAACACCACGAGATTTATTGAATCATAATTGTATTCTATACAATGCGAATGATGAATGGGAATTCTATGCTACCGAGCAAAAAAAACCGAACCAAAAAGAATCTAAACCAACAACTCCAATGCAAACAATCCAAGTCTCCGGGAATATCAATACCAATGTGGTTACGGTGTTGTTAACAGCGCTAAAACAAGAACTCGGTATCTCTTTATTGCCCGATCTACTGATCAATGATTTGCTGCAAACCGAAGAGCTTGTACCACTCATGTCGGAGTATCATATAAAAGTTAAAAATCTGCATCTAGATCAAATATTTGTATTGTATTCAAATCGCAAATATCTACCCGCAAAAACCCGAGCGTTTATTGAGTTTTATCGAGATAAGTTTGTGAATCGCGCGCATAGTACTTGAATGTTAATCTCTTAGTACTAAAGTACTAGGTATTAAAAAAATTAAAAAAATATAGTTTATTCAATTAAAAAAATGCAGAAAAAAATATATTGTATTAACTACGCTAAAAATCTATTTGACCATAACTCATCCTCAGTATTTAACTCATCGGTTTTTTACGAATCTAGCTTGCATCACTTAGCAAGGGCGAATGTAGATGGTATCTACGCGATATTGCATCATTGTGCTTCTGGGTGTAATTACGAGCAAGAGCTAACGATATTAGAGTGAATTTCCACGCTTGATTATTGTTGTGAGCAGCGAATTACTTATACTTGACTTATTTTGATAGGTTTTTCTTAAGATCCTTGAAAATATATAAATTATTTATTAGATACCGTTGGGAGTGATTACGCATATTTAGTAGCGGGATGGTAATTTCGTTTAATAAAAAATAAAACTTGGGAGTAGTAAATATGTCTTTGATTGCATGCGTAGGGTTTAATCAATCGATGGTGGTTTCAAACTTAAGCAAAGCGTTAGATTCAAATGTTTGTAATGTTCAAATAGAACGATGTTATGAAGGATTAAGTAAGTATAAAGAGATTGACCTTATACTCTAAAAAGTATTAGGTTTATCAATTTTCAATACTGTATTGTAGTAAAAATTTTAATTTGATTCAGATGAAGAGATTCTTATGACAAAGAAAAAAATGGGTAACGCCTAAACCGATACCGATAATAGTTAAAAAATCTGAAACTATTAAATTCTTAACCGATGAAGTGGTCAAGTAAATCTGTACACATTAATGGGAGCTTATTAATTTCTCAGCCGCATGGACTACCTACCCGAAAGTTACCCCGATGTCATCGATGCCTGGGATCGGCTCGATAACTGGCAACACTACGTCAGACTCATCAAAAGAGATTGCATGCATCTGATCGAAGCCGGGTAACCGGCTTTGATGCCAGGGCGCAGCCGTGCCCTGGTTCAAGAAAAAATCAGCGACTAAAAAGAAAGACAAAGCGACTTCTCTCGTTCTCATCCCCAACACCCGGTGGTCTCATGACTTAAGTCTTCAAATAAGGGAAAAAAGACCGATAACAAAGATTAGCAAAGATTGCTATAATTACGACAGTATCTGAATCCTGAACATAGAGGCCAAGACCATGAATGTATCCCTAACACCCCAACTAGAAACTTATATAAAACAAAAGGTTGAGAAAGGCATGTACAACTCGGTGAGTGAAGTTGTGCGTGAAGCCCTAAGGTTGCTGGAAGAGCGAGACGCCCTTCAGGCGATGAAGTTGGAGGCATTGCGAAAAGACATCCGCCAAGGTCTGGAGTCCTTGGATAATGACCAGGGTAAGCCCCTCGATATGAAGGCGATCAAAGCCAAGGGACGTAAACGCCTGGCTGGAAGCGGTCAATAATGCCAACGCTGATCACCTCACCCGAAGCCGAGCAAGATCTGCTCGATATCTGGCTGTATATCGCTGAAGACAGTTCCGTTAATGCTGACCGTTTCCTCGATCGGCTGGAAAAGAAAGCCTTGAAACTTGCTGAGTTCACGGAAATCGGTATCGATAGGCCGGAGCTAGCTCCCGATCTGAAAAGCTTTCCGGTCGATCGATATATTTTGTATTACCGGGCCAATACCAACGGGATCGAGTTAGTCCATGTGTTACACGGTTCACGGGATACAAACCGGGTGTTCTGATCTTCTTGCCTCTATTGCCCACCAGTCTCTTGACTCAGGCCTGCAGATAGTGGAAAAAGGTCTTCATGTCTGCCGCTCTAAAACACATACCCATCTTTGACCAAGCTAAAACGCTAAGCGAAAAACCGCGTCTGGGCAAAAAACGGTGCAAGCCGGTACT
>JALUUH010000078.1 GCA_027021445.1 Gammaproteobacteria bacterium | reverse complement strand
TAATGAACTTATGAGCTACAACAGCGTATCACTTGGGTACGACGAAAACGGAAACATGATCCAAGGTCCAGGCACAAGCGGTGATTTCACTTACATCTACGATGTCGAGAATCGGCTCGTACGTGTAGAAGGTACTTCTGCCAACATCATCGCCGAATATTACTATGACCCCTTTGGCCGAAGACTCTGGAAGGACGCAGGAGGTACAAGAACATACTTCCTCTATGCGGATGAAGGCTTAATAGGCGAATACGACACAACCGGCACCGAGATCAAGACGTACGGCTACAAGCCGGACTCCATGTGGACCACAGACCCGATATTTATGAAGATTGGGCCGGAGTATTTTTATTATCAAAACGATCACCTCGGAACGCCGCAGATGCTTACTGACCAATCCGGCGCAATCGTATGGAGTGCCGATTATGAGTCGTTCGGCAAGGCAAGCATATCAATCGCGGCCGTGGAGAATAACCTGAGGTTCCCGGGGCAGTATTATGATAGAGAGACTGGGTTGCATTATAACTGGCACAGGTATTATGATCCGGAGGTTGGGAGGTATCTCCAAAATGATCCCATTGGGTTTGGTGGGGGGATTAATCTTTTTGTATACACTGCCAATAATCCGGTGAATTGGTTTGATCCGTGGGGCTTATTATATGGTTTGAGTAAAGGTAAATGTTCTTATTATGAAAAAATGTGTGTGCAGACTGGGGATACGTATTATTGTACTATTGTTCAACCTGCTTGTGAATATTTTCCAAATTTACCAGGAAATTGGGATGAATGCGTAAGACAATGTTTGCAAGATTTTGATCAAGAATACTGTCAGGATCCTTGTGAAAGGCCAGATTTTGATTACACATGTACCTTTCAAGATGCTCATGCATATTGTTTTGTCGTATGTGCAGCAGACCCGAATGGAGAACCTGATTTTGGGTTCCCGTTATTTTAGTTTTCTGTTTAACGTAAGCCAACTAGACTGAAACTAAACAAGTTAACATTCTTTTCAAAGGTTGGAGTACTTTTAAAAATGCTCAATCACATGGTAAAGGCATAGTTTGGGTGTCTAAAGATTAGACTGACTATCATAAAAATAGAATTTTAGCAAATACCTAAACACCTATAGATTTTAATGAAAACTATTATTAAGCGGATATTGTGCATATATAATGTTGTACCCCTTTTTATAGTGCCAACTGTCATATGGGGGTATGATCTCGGCGTTCATTTGTTACTACAACCAATAGTAAGCACAAAGCTATGGTTGGCATTTCTTACAATATCATTACCTATAATTGGTTATCTTACCGTTTCTCAAATATACAAGCATATGCGGAGTCATATTGATCAGATTTTGCCACTTGAGATTACTGGAGTTATAGGTATGTTGTATGCTCAACCTTGCTATATGATTATCTTAACGATAAGTTTCGAGGGAATTGACTCAATATCGTTGACAGAGGCGATCAAAACCATTCTTCTCTTAATGCCAATAGTACCATTTTCAACTGTTATGATATCAGCATCTGATGGTACACTTTTAGCTGTCCCTCTTGCTTGTTTGGCAATGCTGTTAGCTGGAGGGAAATATAGGAGAGCAAGAAAAATATGAAAACGGGGTCTACCCTTGACATGGGACACGAAAAGATTTAATCTTCGCCGCGGTGCATTTGCGCATCAGCGAAGCATAGCGCAAATGCATCGTTCCGACTGCCACTTTGTGAGGCTTACCTTTTCTGCTCAATAATGTGCATGTAATTAGATTTGATATGCCGCACATATGCTTGCCATTGTTTGCCGAGCATGTCCCATGCTTCCACCACGAGCAAAGAGGGTCAACCCTCAAATTAACAAATAAGCAACAAGCCGCGTTCCGTTGGGAACCCAGCTGGACAGGAAAGTACAAGATGATGGTTCTTCCGGATTTGTGGGGTGATTTGTCATTGACTAATCCTTATACAAGTGTGTTATGAAGCCTTTTCGCGAATAAAAACGTGAAAAGCCCCGTTTTTATTGGTTATAATACTTGCGTCTAAACAATGTACAAACCAAAGAAAGGGGCTTTTCAAGTGAGCAAAAAACGTATAAAGAAATATAGCAAAGTTCTGAAGAAAAGTAAACAAAAGATTCAGAAGCGTCTTGAGCGGAAGCAGTTTGAAGACCAGGAGAATCCTATTATGGCAGGCAGCAACATCCACTATGAAATGAGTGAGAAAGTTGGTGCCATTAGTTGTGGTGGTATTGGCGCGTTTCATCAGCTTGTAAAAAGAGTTGGATTGGACAAGGAGATTGATAATAACCTTGAGTTA
>JALUUH010000077.1 GCA_027021445.1 Gammaproteobacteria bacterium | reverse complement strand
TAGAATGTAATACTTGATCAATTTGCTAAACCTGTAGTCCTGCTGTCAGGGATGAGGTAGAAATTAAAATACCCGCCTTACTTGTGGTTTTGCGGGCATTTTGACAAATGCTTCATTCCTTTAGGCTATCTCATTTTGCTATATATTTCTGAATTAAACTCATGGTAAACAAACAAGTACTTCCTAGGCCACAATTGCTTCGCTGGTTGGCTTGGTTTACATTTATAAATATTGTTGTACTTTTTATCATCTCACTGCGATTTCTAATTTATATGCTGCCTTTTGAAAGTGGCATAGAGTGGGCTTATGCCCTAACAACTTTATTTGCACAGATGGGTATCCTGGCTATATTGCTAACAATACCTCTTTCGGTTGGCATATCGCTATTTCCGAATAAAAAACTATGGATACCTTTAATCATATTACTGTTTGCCATTGCTCAGCTCACATTAATTATTAATACCTTTGTATACGCGCAATTTCGATTTCATATCAGTGGTTTTGTGATTGACCTCATTTTAGATGCTGGTGGTGAGGTATTTGCTTTTTCGTGGTTTACGTGGCTGGTGATTTCAGTTATTGCGTTGATGACCATTGGAATAGAAATTTTACTTGCCAGCATCATTTTGCGTCATTTCAAGCAAGCAAACTCAATAATAAAAGCACGTTATGCTTTAATAAGCACACTAGTCATTATCTTTGCTAGCCAAAGCTTACATGTTTGGGCTGATGCAAGTTACGATAATCGAATCACCCGCCTTACTCCACATATCCCTTATTATCACCCCATCACCGCTAAAGGACTCATGCGTAAATATGGTCTTGTTGATACCAAAATACAAAGGGAGCAACGTCGTATTAATTTATCAACGCATTCTAGAATTTTAAACTATCCGCTACAAGCAATGCAGTGCAAACCTGAGCAACAACAAGCGCTTAATCTAGTGGTTATCATGATAGATTCTTGGCGTTATGATGTACTAGGGAAAGTTGAAACACCGATGCTTTATCAATTTATGCAGGATCACCCAGTACAGCAATTTAAGCAACATCATAGTGGAGGAAACTCTACGAGAACCGGTGTTTTCAGCCTATTTTACGGCTTGCCTGCCACTTATTGGCAGCATATGTATGGCAATCAAACTGCTCCTGTATTGATAAATGAACTACAAAAAAACAATACGGAAATTACTGCATTCTCAAGCGCCACTCTTGCGCGGCCTTCGTTTGATCGAACCGTATTTTCCAAGATTTCAAATCTCAGACTTGCTTCCGATGGTGATGAACCTTGGAAGCGTGATGAGCATACTTTAAAAGATTGGTTTACATTTTTAGATAATAAAAAAGACAATGCACATTTTTTTAGTTTTATTTTTTTAGATGCGGTACACGGAAACAATATGCCTCCAGATTATCCAAAGGTTTTTCAACCCTTTCTAGAAAGAGTAGATCACATTTCGTTAAACAATAATTACGATCCTAAGCCATTTTTTAATCGTTATAAAACTTCCGTACACTATGTGGATAGCTTACTAGGAAAGGTATTTGCCGACCTTAAACAGAGGAAATTATATGACAATACCATTGTTATCGTTACTAGCGATCATGGCCAGGAATTTAACGAAAACGATTTAAATTACTGGGGGCACGGGAGTAATTTCACTTCCTACCAAACACAGGTACCATTTTTGATGTATTGGCCTGGGCAAGAGGCTAAGCAGTATGAGCACAAAACCAGCCACTTAGACGTAGTGCCAACACTTATGACCGACCTATTAAACTGTGACAATCCTATTTCTGATTATGCAAGCGGTGAACATCTCAAAAAACCAGGCAACCGCGACTGGTTAATCATTGCTAGCTATGTGAATTATGCCATCGTTCAGGATGATAGAATTACGGTAAGTTATCCTACCGGGCATTATGATATTCTAGGATTAGATAATCGCATTATCAAAGACGCAAAATTAAGACCCGCAATAGTCAAACAAGCGCTGAATGAAATGGTGAAATTTTCCAGGCCCTAAGCAGTTATTTTTGGTCAATACTGTTACTCTTGACCGAGTCTATAAAATCAAATCACAACGACTCAGCCTCAGCGTGTCTAGATTTTGCTTCAAACCCAGGCGCCTATAGAAATATACAAGCGATTGAGACGCAGATAGGGTGCAAAAAATGACGCTAAGTCAAGATGATGTGGCAGATAAAGATAAGGCAGACCATCCTTCATCTGGTTTAAACATGGGACCATGAGAGGACTCTAGGCGAGCTAATCTTTCTACGAATTTCTTATAGCCCTTCGTATTGGCATAATGAAGTGGTCCACC
>JALUUH010000076.1 GCA_027021445.1 Gammaproteobacteria bacterium | reverse complement strand
TCCAAATTCAGCTTCTAATAGTCATGGACTGCGATATTTCGGAACCCTACCATTCGCTTCATTCTGTTCGATAACTCCAATTCAAGGTAGAACATCATCCACCATAAACATTCCCTCGTTTTTGAACGTCTTCGATGATGCCTTTTCTCTCTTCATTTAATCTTACATACGACGAAAACACATAGTCCTCATATTGCTCACTAGCTCTTCTATTTCCACAATATATGCGCTTTCCTTCAGACACAATTTGCATTCGCATAACCGTAGACGCATTTTTCAACTCTAGAAGATCAACATTTTGTTTCATTTTAACAGCCAGATCTTGCCCAAACTCCCAAACTTCTTTTTGCGACACCTTTGTCGCAAGCAGAATTGCGATATCAATATCACTTTCTTTAGTCTCAAACTCTGTTCCCCAAGAACCAAAAAGATAAATTGCAGTGAGATCATCTTCAAATTGCTTCTGCAAAGCGAACTTTATCACAGCAATTTTTTCTGATCTTTCTATCGTTATCTCAAAGCCTCTATCAGACCGATAGTTAATTCGTTTATCCAAATATAATCGACAATTTTAGGTAGTAACACCCTGCTTTATACCCATTAAGGAATGAACACGAAATAACTTAGGCATCTTGCATCTCATCTTCAGCCCGTCTTGATACCTTCTTCCATCACAAAAGCTCGAAATAGAAAAACTATTCCTGCACTTTTGTTCAGTCAGAACGTACCAATACAAACTAAATATGAACGCCATATGCTTAAGTTATCCCGTGCTCATTCCTTACAAATACTCTCTCAACTCATTTTCAGTAACACCGAAGTTTTTTTCTGCAACTTTCAACAACTCCAGATACACTTGATGAAACATCGTATAGAACTGAGCACTGCTATTAATATCTTTCGCAAACTGATTTTCATCCGTCATATATTCGTGAACTAATTTATTACGTAGCTCTCTTGCGGATAGCCACGCATTAACATCTTCAAGCCAATGCAAACGCTCTGCTTTATTGAGATTATCTAACATACTGCCCGGATGCTCAGCAAGCGCGGTCAACGCGCGTGGAATCAATTTGTCGCCTATCGTATCTTGTAAACGTCCAAATCGGCTCACAAAGGCTTCCAACGTTTCGGCAGCTTTCATATTATTGTCAAGGCTTTCAACCCAAGCTCTATCTACGCTAAAAGAAAACAGCTTTTCATGACTATATTTAAGTACGTTAAGCTCTCTACGGACAATCTCTAGCGTTGCCAAAAATCGAACCCTGGCCTGCTCAAGCTGTGTCGTCATAATACAATACCGGTTTCAATCGCACTTCGATGAACTGACAACCGTTTCGAACCCGGCCAAGTACAAATCACATCGATTTTTTGATCACCTAAACGGGTCTGAATTTGTGCCACTAACTTTGCAGACATTTGCCCTGCGTCTTCTATTGGCTCAAGACATTCAACCAGCAAATCAATGTCGCCACCTCTCAAACTATCATCAACGCGAGAACCAAACAGTCGCACAGTGGCAGAAGACCCGAAGACATCTTTGGTCGCTTTACGTATTACTTTTTGTTGGTGTTCGGTTAATCGCATCCTGTTCTTCTCAAAAACCAGTTAGTCATTCACTTTAAGCAACCATATCAATAATCTCTATTTCAGCTTTCCGCTCTTTTGCATTAGCCAATAATTCTTCTAGACACGCTAAGGATATGTATTGGTGTTTCTTTTGCCATACCAGAAACCAAATAACTCGGAAATGGCTTGCCTACTCTCGAATAAACAATCGAATGTTTTGCCAGATGCAATTGTCAATTGCCCGCTTTTAACCCATTCTTTGTGTATTGCATTTCTCAATCCAGAGTATTTTGTAAACTTTTTACCTTTATTCTTTGTTTTACGATATCCCAAGGCGTTCCCGATTCACCATCAAGTTCATACGTTTTCAATCTTTCTTCAAGAATTTTTCGGTGTTTGTCGCTAAGCGGAACTGATGCTTCCCCTGCAAGCGCACTATCCCACAATTCTTCGGCTAAAAGGATCTTTTCTGCTTTGCTAAGGTTCTGAAATTTTGGCATTTTCAACATTCCCTCAGTGATAAGTTTATAATATAGATCGCCTCCAGCAATCGTGATAAATATTGCCGCTCCGCCTCAAGAATATCTTCTACCATCACTGACCTCCCAAGGAAACACCGGTCGCAAGCGCTATGCGCTGAAACGCCTTTGCTGGTTCACCACGTTTAATAGCAATAATATCCACCGGCATAGCGAGAACTGCTTCTAATGCCAGCTTTATTCTAGATCGTTGCAGTCGTGTTACAAACGAGTCGCTTTCTATCAGCAAGTCAAGATC
>JALUUH010000075.1 GCA_027021445.1 Gammaproteobacteria bacterium | reverse complement strand
ACTAGCGAATCGCACCCGTAAAAACACGCGGGTGTATCAGTCACTGGAAAAATTTCTTGCCAGCCTGAAGTTGCCATTCATTGCCAGCCTGCGCGACACGCAACATTATGTGCATGCGGCAGAGCGGGGTATTGGCGTGCATGAGCTGTGGGACAAACGCGCCGAACAGGACAAATTACAGTGGCAACAGATCATAGCCTGGCTGGAAGATCATCGAGCGATGATCGCAAAACATCAACGGCATGTTCCTTAATGCAGGTTCAATTTCAATCAAACCACAAGTCACATCTGCACTTTAATACTGCGATAGCGTATAGTTTTTCTGAACCCTGCAAACAGGTCACGAACGTGCCATAAGCTGCCATTTGATAATCGATAAAAATTTAGTAGAACCAATATAAAGCGGACATTTAATATTGGTTAATTTATAATCCCTCCGTCCCCTATATCCGCGTCGAAGAGATAGAAGCCCTGTTGCCCTGAAGGTGACAAGACGCAACCCCCTCCTTGAGATTGGCGTCTTACGGGATCGATATCGCAGCTGCTCAAGCATCCTTGTAAAGTATACCGATTATTTTTCGCTTACGTTGAATGGGTGTGGTTAATTTAACGCTTACACTGTACCTCTATCAGAAACAGTGGTCTGCTCCCAGCTTTACCCCCTATTTCAAGATCGGCTAGTTAAGTTTAAATGTGTTTTTGGGAAGGCAAATCAAACCATCAAGTTCATCACAAACCGCAACAATCTCACTGCTTAAACTACCAAACACAGATAAGCTTGCCGTATGTTCAAGTGAGATTTCCATTGAGCTGTTTTCACCTAATGCATCCTTACAAGCAGCAGAGTTGGGGGCAAACTTACCATGATATGTATTTGAAGGATTCTTTAGCAATGGAATGCCTGTAGAACTACTAATTAATTTAAACTGACCCTTACAGGTTTGGCCATTTTTAGTCACGACAGTTATCGTTATGTTTTTATCATTATTCGGTACTATTGCAATTTTTTCATTATTTCTCAAAACATCAACACTCTCACCAGAACGCTCATTATTTATTGGTGATAAAGAACACGCCATCATTGAAATACTCGCTGCAACTAAAAATAATACTCTCATTTTAAAACCTCTCCTATAAATTTAGATTAATAGATAAATAAAATTAGCCCTTTGGATTAAAGCACTGCCAACACGGTGTTTCACGAAAATAAAGATTAAAATGAATCATAATGAAAATATGATAACCCGTGGTTTGTCTCCAGTTTACTTCTTGAACCAGAAAATAGACCATGCCCTGATATAACCAAAACAGGGTCTATAGTTGCGTATGCCAGACTACCACCGTAATCATGATCCCAATCATCGTCATTTGTGTATCGACAATGTTGAAACTATCTTTAACAAGATTACTCATGTTTTACCCTCTGTATAGGACAAAGCGATTAAATTTTCTAAATTGCGAATCATTTTGGCGTAAATTGGAGGTAGAACACTGATATTTTTTTACGCCAAAATCCAGAACTTTTATCCCTAACACCGTGGGAAATATTGGCAAAAGCCGCATTACAGGCGATACCGACCACGAATGTGGATGAAACATTACGAAAGCGGCTAGGGGTCAGAGAACAATTGTTTCTAATATAGATCGGGCTTGCTATATGTTATGACAATCATTTTTCACATAAATGTCTGCTTTCACAGTTTTATAAAATATTAAGTAAAATACTAAAATGTCCGCTTCGTGGTGTTAGCGGCCGTTGGACTATTGATGCAAGTACGCTGAAATTCTCTATAGCAGCTATTCAGTTGCTGTAGTGAACATCTTCTCACTGGCAATTTAAAGTGGAACGTTTTTGCTGTTTTTTGCCCCCTTATCACTTTATCACTATCAGCCCCAGAATCTGACTATCATTAATAACATCTTAAAATGGACTTGACTATTATACGACGCTATCGATAATATTCTATCATGACCCCTGAAAACAGAATCTATGACACACTGTTGGCAGAGCATCTGGCAAAGGAACGACAGATGGCATTTATCAGCGGCCCAAGACAGGTAGGCAAAACCACCACCTGTCGCATACATGCTGATACGTATATCAATTGGGATAATATCGATGACCGGGAATCCATACTCGCTGGCCCTGCCAAACTGGTCGATAAATTTCAGCTCGATCGCCTGTCCCGAACTCCTCCGGTCGTCATTTTCGATGAACTACACAAATATCCCCGCTGGAAGCAATTCTTAAAAGGATTCTTCGATACCTATGCGGATCAACTCCGCATCATGGTCACGGGCAGTAGCCGCATGGATGTTTACCGCCGTGGCGGTGACAGCCTGATGGGGCGATATT
>JALUUH010000074.1 GCA_027021445.1 Gammaproteobacteria bacterium | reverse complement strand
CGATGAGGCTTAGTGAAGATGTTATCGACTATTTTAAAAAAATGGCCGAGGAGTCGGGTGTCCCATACCAAAGCCTGATTAATTTGTATCTTCGTGATTGTGTTGCTCAACATAGGAAAGTTGATATTTCATGGAATAAATTGCCCTAACAAACTCATCCAGAGGACTTTCAAACCTGTCGCGGCTTTTGCAAAAAAACCGCAAAAGCCGCGCCAGCTTTGAAAGCCCCTGATGAGGGCGTTATGTGTAAAAAAAATGATTAACTGGGATTTGATGGGCTCAAAAGAACAAAGATGTAATTGGTTCTTTCCGAGTTTCGAGATACAAGAATATTTGCTCCCAATGATATACGTTGGCGGGCAGTTCATCGATGAATATGATGATACGAAATATGAAATAGAAGATTGCAGAAGGTTAAGGCAGGCAATCTTGTATTTCTCAGATATCATGGATGCTAATGATAAAGAAATAATCAGATACGATTCCATGCATAAAGGCATTGTGTCACTCGATAAGTCAGCAATAGTTAAAACACTGAAAGCTCTTGATGCTGCAGCAGCAGAAGCAATTGAGAAACAACAGAATTTAATGTTCTATGGAGATTGAGCCCATAACAAGGGAATTTCACTCGGACGGCAAAAAGCGGCGTTATGTGAATATAAAAAGGGGTAGTCAAGCATATTTAGAAATAGCAATTTACTATTTAAATATTTGCTAATATACCTACCTAGACCAATGGCATATAGACCTTTGTAAAAATAATAGTAAAGTCATAAAAACTATATTAAATGGGTTTAGATTAAATCTACTTACTAGTTGGAAATTATAACTGGCTCTAATAAGTAAACTGTAAAGGCATCTAATATGAAACGATTATGTGGAGTATTTATTTTTTTGCTATTAGCCTCTGCTAATATACATGCAACTATAATGACGTACAGTGGTGTAATCAATAATATAAATTTTGGACAAAATGGAGCTTATCCACTTGCTGAGGTGGGGGATGTGATAAATGGGACCTTCACTTACACTCATGGTGTTTCTGATAGTAACTCATGGGATGCTGTTGGTGAGTATTATTTTAATGATCAGAATAGTAATTTTTCATTTGACATATATGACTCTTCTGAAAATGGAAAATTAATATATAGTCAAACGGGCTATTTAAGGAAAATTCTTATTGAGAATAATTGGCAATACACACCAAATCCTAGCCTATATCCAACAATAGATGCATTTACACCAATTGCTGTATTGGATAATGGTGCGGAAGTTTTTCTACGATACCAAAATCGAGATACTAATTTAGATGTAATATTTTCAGATGTGCTTCCCCTTATTCCACCATTATTTGATCAGTTTAACTATACAACTGGTTCCCTAGCACCAACGAATACAATAGGCCAAATTGATTTTAGCCTTACAAGTTTAACCCCAGTTCCAGTACCTCCATCATTTATATTCCTAATAACTGGTTTTATTCCATTTTTTATGTTTAAAAAAAGAGCCCAAAGTAAAAACGTAAATTAATTATTGTGTTTATTAGGCGATCTACACATAACAAACTCATCCAGGAGGACTTTCAAAAGCGTCGCGTGTTTTGCAAAGAGCGCAAAACCCGCGCCCCTTTTGAAAGCCCCTGATGAGGGCGTTAGCTGTAAAAACACAATCAGCGCATTCACTCAATGCAGACGGCTGATATAAATTAAAGGTTGTTATTTTTTAGCGTCAAGGTTGTTCTGCGCTGACGCGGGAAAGTGGGTTGCCATTTCAAAGTAACGGTATCCCCGAGTTTATCGGCTCCCGCTGATGCGGGATGAAAGAGGGGTGCTGCCTGAGAGTAGGGGGTACGCCAAGTCCCGTTTTGCCGCTGATGCGGCGCAAGAACGTGCAAGCCCAAAGTGGTGCAAGGCCGAGCTTGGGGAGCCGCTGATGCGGGAGGTTTTCGTGCCACGCTAAATTGCGTGTGAGCCCAAGTTCTGTGGCTCCCGCTGATGCGGGATGCAAGTGGGTTGCCGTCTGAAAGTAGGGGTGCGCTAAGAGCCGTTGACCCGCTGATGCGGGTGAACGTGTGTGCCCTCTGATATTTTCGGCACCCCCAGGTTAGGTGGCCCGCTGATGCGGTGAAAGTACCGTGCCTACTGACATTATCGGCACACAATGTTTTGTTGGTATCACGTTACGCACAGTGGTAAATTCAAGTAAAAAAGCAGGCCATGCAACACAATGACCATTTACTTTAATTTAAAGCACGCAGCTAACAAGCTCATCCAGGAGGACTTTCAAAAGCGTCGCGTGTTTTGCAAAGAACGCAAAACCCGCGCCCCTTTTGAAAGCCCCTGATGAGGGCGTTAGGCTCT
>JALUUH010000073.1 GCA_027021445.1 Gammaproteobacteria bacterium | reverse complement strand
ATCTACATTCATGATCGTTTCCATCAAGGGATCATGAACAGGATTTGAGCTTATTTCACCTCTCTTAGACTCATTTCGTATTGGAAATAAGGCCTTGCTTCAGACTCATTTGGTATTGGACAAGGCTTCAACTTGTAAAATCGATAATGTTCTAGTATTGTTACGAGATATTTGTTCATCGATTGAACTGCTTTTCGGCCTCTTGCGTCTCGGACAGGCTCCTAGGTTTGATATTCCGGCAAGATTTTTGCCTTTGGAGTGTTCATTAGATGAACATAAGCGGCTTAAAATTGTTCGAAGAGAGCTTCAGGTACTTAAATACAGGCATGATAAATTATTTGCTAATGCCGTTGATAAGGTTTGGGTGAAAAGTCTCGCAAGAATATGACAGAAGAAATTAGATACAAAATACTAAAATTACTGGCAGAAAATCCTGATATCAGTCAACGGGAATTGGCGATTTCCTTAGGCGTTAGTTTGGGTAAAACTAATTATTGCTTGCAGGCATTGAAAGAAAAAGGTTGGGTAAAGGCGAGAAATTTTAAAAATAATCCTGATAAACGGCGCTATTTTTATATTTTAACCCCAAAAGGCATTGAGGAAAAAGCAAAAGTAACTGCAAGATTTCTCAAACGAAAATTGACTGAATATCAAATGTTAGAAATTGAAATAGCCCAGTTACGGAAAGAAGTTACCAAGCAAGAATCGATATAGGATGGAGATGTTAGCTGGCGTTTCTACAAAAAAAAGTGCGCAAAAAAACTGGTATTTGGTGTATACCAAACCTCGTAAAGAAGAGGTGGCGGCAGATAATTTAATACGTCAAGGTTACGAAGTGTTTTTACCTAAGCTGCGTGAAACAAAGCAAGGCAATCGGAGATTAAAAGAAAAGTTAGTTCCGTTGTTTTCCCGTTATTTATTTATAAATCTTGATTGTGCTGTCGATCAATGGGCGCCCATCAGGTCTACCATTGGCGTAGTCATGATCGTAAGGTTTGGCTCGATGCCACTCGCAGTGCCAGAAGATTTGGTCAATATGCTAAAAGCGGAAGTTAGTAAAGACGGCTGTATTGTCATTCCTGAAAAGAAATATACTCAGGGTCAGCCGGTGCGAATTATCAGTGGTGTTTTGCAAGGATATGAAGCAATTTTCTCGGCGCCTAATGGAAGTGATCGAGTGATTGTGTTGTTGAATATCATAGGGCAGCAATCACGGGTGACTGTGCCCTCGACTTTTGTCGAGGCTATTGCGTAGTAGCCTCCTCACTGGGTGGCAAGCGGCAGTGTTTTAACCGAAACCTGATACTGTGGTTTTAATCCTACGCTTATTGAATTGATGAAACAAAAAGATTCAAAGCGAAGAGATTTTAGTTATTAATTAATTGAAATGAGACCTTTGCACGAAAAATATAAATCGTGCAAAGGTCTCGAAATAATGATACGAGGCATGTGCATTGTAGGGCGGTAGCGTGCCTAAATGACTAGGAGCCTGTCCGAGAATAGACTGACCTACTGCGAACAAGCCTGATTGCGTACATTTTCCGAACGTATTTAGACTATATTTCATCCGTAGCTATATGAATTACTCACAGAGTGACATCAGGTTTGGAGCGTTTTTTTAATAATGCAGGTCCTTGCATCGAGACTGATCATTACATCATTGATCCGTTGTGGTTGGTCATGCAAAAGCGATAGATATCATTTATGACATGGTAAGTCGATCCAGCGAAATTACCAAGGAAGAACTATTCAAATTACATAAAGCGATAATTAACAGAGTATGTTGCCGATATTTACAAACCTGTTGGTGGATGGAAAAGAGAACCCAATGGAACTTATGCTGTAAAAGATGATAACACGCAAACATACTTGGCCTATGCTTCCCCCGAAGATACGCCGAAGCTAATGAATGCTTGGTTAAGTTTGCTTAATGAAAGCTGCAAGCAACCATTCGAGCAAAAGGAATTGATATCGGTATATGCAAAGCTACATGTTGCATTTGTACGTATTCATCCGTTTTATGATGGCAATGGTAGGCTTGCCCGGTTATTAGCGAACTTTCCGGTATTAATATCAGGAATGCCACCGATAATGATAGCGAAAGAAAAAAGACGAGCTTATATACACGCATTATCGCGTTACGAACTTGCAGTAGGCCCACCAGAGAGCGATAGTGAACTGATCCCAGAGCACGAAACACTCGGTGAATTTAGTGAACTTTGTAACGACTGCTGGCAGCAGTCTTTAGAGTTAGTGGATGAAGCCAGAAAGATTATGAGAACTAGAGTTAAATCTATATCGTAGGCTAGATATACATTTTCTAAAATGATGAAAATACTTTCTGATATAAACTAAAAAAAGCAGATAAAGT
>JALUUH010000072.1 GCA_027021445.1 Gammaproteobacteria bacterium | reverse complement strand
GCATTTTTCCACCCCCACCATGATGTCATCTCTGATAAACATAATATGTTCAAATATTTATTTATTTCGGTTCTAAAAACTTTAATTACCAACTAAACTATTTAGTTGCCAGCTAAACTTTTTAGAAGTCAACTAAAAACTTTAGTTCCGAATTAAAAATATATAACTGACTTAAGAAATGTCGTGAAAAGCGTTGCAGTATCTTTCCCAACGGCAGTATCTAAAGCAGTGAAACTCTACACCACCAATATCCCATCCCTTTTAATATTTAGTTTCTAAAAAAGGCGTGTCACGTATTATCCTCACAGCACATAACTTGAAAGCTTTAATAATACCACTACTCCGCCAGCAAGCAATGCAAGAAGTAAAGCTATGCCAGTAAGCTTGATTAAATCTCTAAGGCTGAGATCTGCCTTTTTCTCGAAACGAGCCAGCCTGAGCAAAATCGGTGTGATTACCATGGCAAAGATTATCAGTAAAGAGAAACTGGCGAGTTTTATCAGATTCTCGAATTTAACTCCCATTAGCAGATTGACGGTAATCAAAATACCAAATATTAGCAGGAGAAGTAAATAAAGCCAGAAATATCTACCTCTTTCTATCCCAAATTTTATTCTATCTTCTAAAAGCAATGAGAGAAATAGTGTTGCAAAAAGGATCAGAGTGGTGCTTAAAATTCCAGAAATAGATTCTGATATACTCCTGCCAGATGCCACAGAGAGCAGGAATAAAATCAAAATTAATCCGATTGTTATTTTAAAGCCTTTTCTTAGATTTTGTTTCACGGTTCCACCTTCCGTATATTGATTTACGGGTACTGCTGTCTGAAAATGCATTTAAATGGAAGCCCTTAACCACCTGTTCAGGTTATCTGCGCCTTTCATCCTCAACACCTTTCTGTCTTTTCCACCAGACATAAATTATGTCAGCAATTCCAACAAGTATCACTCCACCACCGACAAAAAACAATGGCTTCATATACTCAAATAGAGATTCGCCCTGCTTCACCAGAAAAATCGGGCCGATGGTGAGGCTAAGGTAATAAACAACTGCATCGGTGAGCAAGAGCATCAGCATTCCCAGTATCACTGCAAGGTCTTCGGCGATTTTTCTGTCAATGCATGCTGAGAGCCACTTGTTTGAATAATATATTACGATAAAAGAAGGAGTAAGCCAGACTCCAAGAACAACCAGAATGCTCTTGATGATGTACTCAGTGGACGACCCTGAAGATAATCCGTCGTAGATTATTATTAGAGAAAGAAGTAAATAGACAAATAAAAGATATACACTTTTTAGTTTACTCATGTAACCCCCTTGGTCCTCTATACGTTCGGATAGTCTATGCACATGCTCCCCCACTCATCGCATCCAGACTGGCTGAGGCAGAAGGGGCAAAATACAATAAGACACAGCAGACATCCAGGATTCGGCCCTGAATAGCATGATGACAAGCATCTACCACAGCAATTAACAACGTTCGTCCAGTTCACATCACAGCAATACTCGTAGCAAAGACGGAATTCTCCGCAGTCAGAGCTGCTCTGGCACTCGTGATAGCATGCAGTCAGTGTTCTTGCATCAATTCCATTTACGCTTATGAATTCAAGCTTTGCTCTGTCCTTGTTTAATACGTAAACTCTCGCTTCAGATTTTATTTTAGTTCCACTGGGATATTCATAGTAGACCAGTACAGCTTTCTCCGAAACTGGAAAGCCAGCAGCAAGCACTTCTCCTTCTTTCAGTCTGTGCAGGACAGCCTCAGCTTTTGTTTCGTCAATCTTCCACCCTTTCGACCTGATAAAGCTCAAGGCATTCCTAACATCTCTGCTCTTCAAAGCCCTCTTTACAGCGTTAATCCTCTCCAACCCGTCAAGCTTCGTCACCTCAGGCTGCACTATCCTTGCTGCAACTCCCTTCATCCCCAGAGAAGCCAGTAACCATGCTGCGGCTCCCATGAAGCCCCTTCTTGTTAAAGCGAAGCTTTTGCTACAGCTGCCGCACCCTTTCTTCACTTCTCTTTTCCCGTTCACCACATACCCAGCCAAATGCATCAGACTCCACGCAGCAAAGAAAGCAACTGCCAGCATCGCAGGAAATCTAAGCATTTCTACGCCGGCAAAAACAGCAGCTCCGTAGGCTATCAGACTCCCTGCTAAGCCAGCAGCAGTCAGAAACATGCACTTTTTGCACGTTCCGAATTTGGATAACATTGTATCACCTCAAAATCGAGTAAAAGTATCATATATTTATTAATTTCGATTCTAAAAACTTTAGTCACCAACTAAACTATTTAGTTACCGACTAAACTTTTTAGCCAGTAACTAAAAACTTTAGTCCCAAAATAAAAATATACTTGATTGACTAAGGAATTGCTGTGAAG
>JALUUH010000071.1 GCA_027021445.1 Gammaproteobacteria bacterium | reverse complement strand
AATTGAACTATCAAAATCCATTACTAGCCAGGTAAAACCAGGAGGCCACATTGTATTATCGGGCATTCTTGAAAAGCAAAAAGATGAGGTATTAACGGCTTATTCCCCTTGGATAAAAGAATATAAGGTCACAATACAAGACAATTGGGTCATGATTAACGGTACCCGGAACGACAAAAGACTAGGCGATGTATACACAATGCCCTAACTGTAAAACGTTTTTCAGAGTCAGCTCCATGCAATTGAGTGCGGCGAGTGGACAAGCACGCTGTGGGCAATGTAAAACCCAGTTTAATGCGTTAGAAGCGCTGCTCGACAAAGCCCCAAGCCGCAATGATCCTACAGTAAAAAAATCTCCCCCCGCGCAAAACATCGACCTAAAAAACACCCAAGTTTCGCCAAATCTTGATAACGAGATCGAACAACTAGATCGCGACTTTGACCCTATCTCTGAAGTTAAAGCACTCGGCCCCACTCGCCGAACTAAGCGCAGCTCAGACTCACTCATTGTTGAAGACACCTTAGATGCTCTCGACTTTACACCAGAGCAAGCGAGTAGCAAGCGACCCAATCATGAGATCCAATCAATGGATTTAGACGAATTCAGTCTAGACCTAAGTGATGATAAATTAAGCGATATAGATCTAAGTCATCGTATTTCAACCTCGAGAAAGCAAAAGCCCACAAAAACATCACAGACCCCGGCGCTAGCGCAAAATACTCAGAATCCTGATGATGGCTTCCTAAAAGATCTTGACACTGTAATAGACGAAGAAGGTGTATTTAAAAACTCCGATAGAGCAATGATGGAGGATCAATCTTCGCCAACCGTCTTTAAAGAAGAAGGTTCTCAAGCCAGCCCAAGCAGTAGTTATATCAGCCAGGAACTTGGAGCTAGAAACCGACCCTCAAGCTTGCTTTCTAATGTGCTGTGGGTGGGGCTAATCTCGCTGTTAGTCCTGGTGCTAATTGGACAATTGATTTATTTTAAGCGCGTTGAGTTCTCCCAATCGCCTAGCATGCGGCCATTTGTTGAAATTATATGCAATAATCTAAGACCCCTAACCGAATGCTCGATACCAGATGCACGTGATATTGAGGGTATTGAACTAACCGAGCGGGATGTGCGGTCACATCCGCAGCGTGAAAATACACTTTTAATCACCGCATCAATTGTGAATAATGCCGCGTTTGTGCAGCCATTTCCAAAAATGATTATGCGTTTTACCGATATTAATCAACAGCCTATCGCGGATAGACTGTTTGAGCCGCAGGAATATTTAAGCCCCGAAATTGATTTAAGCTCAGGAATGCAGCCCGGAATTCCCGTTAAAGTTAAGCTGGAAATTATTGATCCAGGATCTAATGCCGTCAGTTTCGAGTTTGACTTCAAATAAACCCGTGCAGCAAGTCCGCTTAGAACATTCAATAGTGAGTCAATTAATGTGTTTTATTGGGTATTTTTTGTCTATCAATGCTTTAATCTCAGCAAACAACCCGGTATGATGTTCGTCCTTTCCAAAACAGTATTTTTGAATTAGCAATGAAGATTGGGCCTTATCAAATACAGGCTAAGGCCGTCTTAGCGCCGATGGCTGGTATAACGGATTTACCATTTCGAAAGGTGTGCCATCGTTTTGGCGCAGGATTGACGACAACAGAGATGGTTACCGCAAATACGCGTTTATGGAAAACCAATAAAAGTAAAAACCGCTTAGAATTCGCTGATAATACGATGCTGCAAAGTGTGCAAATAGTCGGAGCAGAAGCCAGTCAATTAGCGGAAGCAGCAATAACTTGTGTCGATATTGGTGCCAAAATCATCGATATCAACATGGGGTGTCCTGCAAAAAAAGTGTGTAATGTCGCGGCAGGATCCGCACTATTAAAAGACGAATTATTAGTCGCAAAAATTTTAGAAACCGTTGTAAAATCGGTCGCTGTTCCAGTGACATTAAAAATAAGAACAGGCTGGGATATACCTATTAGAAACGCCGTAATAATTGCGCAAATAGCCGAACAATCTGGAATTCAAGCGATTGCTGTACATGGGCGTACACGGGCTTGTAAATTTAACGGAGATGCTGAATTTGAAACCATTGCTACCGTTAAAGCAGCAATCAACATCCCGGTTATCGCAAATGGAGATATAACATCTGCAGAACAAGCAAAGGCCGTTATTGAGTACACTCAAGCAGATGCGGTAATGATTGGCCGAGGGGCACAAGGAAACCCTTGGATTTTTCGAGAAATAACAGACTATCTTAATAGTCCGCGTTCAGTTACCACAACGACACGACAAGAAAAACTTGAAACCATATTACAACATATAAAAGAACTCTATGCTTTTTATGGCGGAATAATGGGCGTGAAGATTGCGCGCAAGCACGTTAATTGGTACACCCATAACATGCCTGAAGCCACTAGGTTTAGAAAGATATTTAACAAAATAGATAGGCCAGCTTTGCAGCTGGAGGCAATTAATCATTATTTCCATGAGTTAACCATAGAAGGGGAATTGGCAGCGTGACTAATTATTCAGTAGAGCAAGATGTTGAGACGCCAGTAAGTTCAGTTGAACCAGAGGCTGATAACAATACTTTAAAACATTGCGTTACCGAGGTAATGGAAAATTACTTGCGTGATATGGACGGGCACCAAACCCACGACTTATACAAAATGGTATTAGCCGAGGTTGAGCAACCGTTGTTAGAAACCATTCTAAAACACACCCGCGGTAATCAAAGCCAAGCCGCCGAAATTCTTGGCATCAATCGCGGAACATTGCGTAAAAAGCTGAAAGAATACGACCTATTGTAACGTTTGTGCTGAGTAAACCTACATGCCTGTTGTAAAAAATGCATTATTAAGTGTTTCAGATAAAACAGGCATTGTAGAGTTTGCAAAAAAACTACGTACGCTTGAAATAGACATTCTATCGACGGGTGGCACGGCTAAACTGCTCGCCGCAGAAGGCATCGAAGTTCGCGAGGTTTCTAGCTACACTGGATTTCCTGAAATGATGGATGGCCGGGTGAAAACATTACACCCACTCATTCATGGCGGAATTCTCGGAAGACGGGGCGTTGATGACCAGGTTATGGCGGATAACGCGATCTTAACGATAGACTTGGTTGCAGTGAACCTCTATCCATTTTCCGCGACTATCGCGAAACCAGATTGCAGCCTGGCAACCGCAATAGAAAACATCGATATCGGTGGGCCAACCATGGTTCGTGCCGCTGCAAAAAATCATAAATCTGTTGCTGTTGTTGTTAATTCATGCGACTACCATGATTTAATCAACGAGCTTGAGCAAAATAGTGGCTTGCTTAGTGACGATACGCGTTTTTCGCTCGCGGTAAAAGCTTTTGAACACACCGCCAACTATGATGGTGCAATTGCGAATTATTTAGGGACAGTAACCACATCAAGTACCCGCGAAAATTATCCTCGCACTTTTAATATCCAGTATACCAAGGTACAAGATATGCGCTATGGTGAAAACCCTCACCAAACTGCCGCATTCTACAGAGCAGAATACACGCCCAAAAACAGTGTATCTGCTGCCCAGCAGATACAAGGTAAAGCGTTATCATTCAATAATATTGCAGATACCGATGCGGCTCTTGAATGTGTCAAGCAATTTGCTGAACCCGCTTGTGTTATCGTAAAGCATGCCAATCCCTGTGGTGTTGCCACCTCTAACACCGTACTTGAAGCCTATAACAAGGCCTATCAAACGGATCCGACCTCTGCCTTTGGCGGCATTATTGCTTTTAATCGATTATTAGATAATAAAACAGCTGCCGCTATTATTGACCGCCAGTTTGTTGAAGTGATCATTGCTCCGGCTGTGTCCGAGCAAGCCTTGCAAGTCATCGCACAAAAAAAGAACCTTCGATTATTGATTTGCAATATGCAAGACCCTGATTCAAACCAAAATAACAAGACACTAGATTATAAAAAAGTAGTAGGTGGATTATTAATCCAAGACCAAGATTTTGCGACGATAAATCTTAGCGATCTGAAAGTTGTAAGTAAAATCAAGCCCGATCAACAACAATTGCAAGACCTTTTATTTGCCTGGAAAGTTGCAAAGTATGTCAAATCCAATGCTATTGTATATGCAAAAAATAGCCAAACTATTGGAATTGGCGCAGGTCAAATGAGCCGTGTTTATAGCGCAAAAATTGCTGGAATAAAGGCCGTAGACGGAGGGTTGGAGGTGGCGGGTTCAGTCATGGCCTCTGATGCCTTTTTTCCTTTTCGAGACGGGATAGATGCTGCAGCAGAAGCAAACATCAAAGCGATAATACAACCTGGAGGCTCAATGCGCGATGAGGAAGTCATCCGCGCTGTCGATGAGCATGAAATCGCAATGGTTTTCACTGGCATGCGACATTTTAGACACTAATACGGCATTGGCATTCATCAGCCTCATTCAAAACAACTCAAATCCATATTTCAGCCCAATACTTGAGCTAATTCCATTATAAGCATCATCTTTCTGCGCAATGATAAATCCGCTTTCCAAATTAATTTTTAAATTTTTTGAAATTGGTGTATCAACATCAACTGAAACAAACAAATGAACAGCGACTGTATTGAAGTAAAGTACTTCTAATCCAGTAAAAAAATGTGAGCTATGCTTAATGCTTTTCATTACCCCAAAGCCAAGCATAGGCTGGCCTGAATCATAACCGCCTTTAAAACGATAAACCATGCTGACATTGGCAGAAGAGTCACGCTGATAGGTGGCATAATAGATTTTTTTCCCTGCGCCACCATCTACATTGGTCATCAAAGAATTCACCGACCACATGGGCTTACGCGGAGATTCAACTTCTTCAACCCGGTCACCTTTATTGATAATATTTCGCGTCAACTCGAAGGTGTCCGAAATCGATAACTCGCCTTTAGAAAAATCCTCGTACACCTCGTTAATTTTTATATGTCCAATGACCTGACGAAAAGCTTCGTTGCCGCGAATTTTTTTTATGTCCCGGTATACGGAGTAGTAATTACCTTCCTCGACACCTACGTTTTTTCCGATATTTATCGCGACTTCACTTTCCAGCACAGATAAAATTTCAGGCGTGACTGCTTTACTTTTGTGGGTTGATAACCGGACATAATGTTTTGGACGAATAGCCAGGGTGCCAATTTTAATTTCACCAATTGAATAGATTGAGGTAACGCTAGTCACTTTCACTACCCCGGTCATAATTTCTAGATTGCCATAGGAATTACCTTTGTTATCAGTAATCTCATCACCTTCCTTGTAAATTTCATAAATATCACCAGGTTTCACACCCGCGGTTTCTCCCAGATCAAAATAAATCAAGCGTTTGTCTTTTTTAATAACCCTGCCTAGTTCTAGAAAGCGAATTTTTAGCTTCTTCGGCATCTCGTATTCCATTAATGCTAAAAAAGATTTCACATTTTTTATTCTAAACTCTTCCTTCCAATTAAAGGTGTTTTCTCCGTTTGTACGATAAATCTTAAAGCTAAGCAGTCCTTCTCTTTTTTCAGTGCTTAAGCTTACATTCGCCACCCAGCGAATACCTGCTTTACGCGCAGCCCTCAGTTTTTCCTTGATTGATTTTACCGGAGCGATCACGCCGTCTACTTTTGTACTTACTCGAAAACGTTGTAGATTATTTATACTTTTGCGCACGACATCGCGAAAATCGGAGTTTGCATCTTTATGATGCCCAGTTACTGCAGCATAAACGATAATACGGCTTTCAGCCGTAAACGCCGTCCCAGGAATCCACAGATAACTTGCGAGCAGGCAAAGCAAGGCCGTCTTAATGTCAATAGAGCGACACTTCCAGGGTTGCGTGGATATGCTGCAGCAATCAAAACGTAATTTGTTATTTATTCCAATGCTATTTTTTTGTGTATTCATGTTAACCAGTACTAGATTTCAATTGCTAGGATACTGTGCTCGGGACAGCCTCCTAGGGACGTATACTGGCTATCGACAAAAATCGTCTAAAACTTTATGACTTAAGTCTATAAAGCTGATTCTATTAGGAAATAATAGATATATTCACGAAGCAGAAATAACTAAAACGGATAGGTGTTTTTACTAGCGAAAGGAATCAGAAATACCAACCAAGGTGTAAATTAGCAAAAACATAGACCCATTGGGTATTAAAGGCCGTGTTTTCTATCGTGTGGGATTTCTCTCCAAAATTGACACTCAGGGTCAATTCCGGAGCAAGATAAAATGAATTGTGAAAGTTCCAAAGATAACCCCCTGTTCCGATGACATTAAAATTAATATAGGATTTGACTTCTTGAACCGCTTCTTTGCGGAGTTGCCCCTCCCATATTTCTAAGCCTCCACCAAGCCAAAGCTTATTATTCTCGAACCGAAAATGATCCCAATAAAAACTGTAGCTATTAACCGTATGATTGGCCAAACCCTGCGCAGTATAATAACCCGGCATGTCGGCGGAAGAAATACTTACCCGATAACGCTGCCCATATTTTTGATACCAAAATGCAAAATTGTTACCGTTCAAAAACCACGAAGATAAATTACTCTGTATACCATAAGTTTCTTTTTTTTCTATCGCCTGTACATGTAATGCAAAGAAAAAAAAGAAACATGCAAAAATAAAACGTAACATCTCAACTCCAAAGTTAGTTTTGACAACGGTTACAATAAAAAGTATTTCGCTGGGAAATTACTCGACTCAAAATAGGTTTTCCGCATTCTGGGCAAGGCTTAGATTTTTTTCCATAGACATTCAATTTTATTGAAAAATAACCCGGAGCACCTTCGCTATTAACAAAATCCTTTAATGTTGTGCCGCCTTGTTTGATGGCATCACTTAACACCTGTTTAATATTACGCACTAAATCAAGGTAGCGCTGCATAGAAATCGTATTTGCTTTTTTTAACGGATGAATTTTTGCCATAAACAAAGACTCACACGCATAAATGTTACCAATACCTACCACATTTTTTCCTTCCATAATAAAACTCTTTATCGTGCATTTTTTATTTCTTGATAATTTGTATAACATAGTGCCAGTAAACAAATCCGTTAGCGGCTCTGGACCAAGCTTGCGCATGAGTGAGTGCTGCTCTGGATTTTCTGGCGTCCATAATACGCAACCAAAACGCCGTGGGTCATGAAAACGCATAACAAACTTATCAAACTCAAATTCAAGATGATCATGCTTTCTCTTGGCCTCAAGTTTTGGGCTGATTCTTAGGCTGCCGGACATCCCAAGATGGATAATTAAAGTACCTATTGCAAACCGAATAAGAATATATTTTGCACGACGATCAACACTGTTTACCGTTTGTTGATGCAGAATATTGTTTAGTTTGCGCGTGACCGGCCAGCGTAAATTGGCTTGATGAACATATACTTGGTTTACTTTTTTTCCCGTAATATGTTTTGCTATGCCTCGACAGGTGGTTTCTACTTCTGGGAGTTCGGGCACATTATTCCTCTTAATAAAAAATCATCCGCGCTAGAAGCCATTAAAAGCATGCTATTGATATCGTAGCGGCCAACTGCGAAATTTTGGATTATGCAATAAACTTATTTAACCATATAATCTTCTTCTGCTGCAATGAAATAGGGATAGAATGCATTACTCACTGTATATATTGCTGAATCGATATTGATATAACGATGTCGTGTAAGGCGGTTAACACTTCCAAAGCTTATTTTCGTTTGATTGAATAGCACCGCGATTCTTGGCTTATCCAGTTCAAATTTAATGAGCTCTTGCGTTGGCACTTTAAATTTTTTAAACACTTCAGTTTCCAGAAAACCAAGCATTTGATCGATTTTCTGTTGATCGGCAAGATGATTTTCAGGCTCATCTATAGATCCACTCTTTAAAAACCAATGTTGTCCCTGTTTTTCAAACCAGATTATTTTTTCGCTTTGCCGAATAATTTTAATACTGCGTATTTCTTCGTCTTGAGTAATGAGTAAATGCTGCGGTTTTATTTTTTCAGGCTCGCGCCAGTCATGGATAGCTGAAAATATTAACAATAGTAAGAACAGACCCAACGCTGCATTAGTCCATGTTTGTCTGTCCATATTTATGCTTTTCTACGCTTTAGCCAGATACCTATGCCAATGAGCAGCAACAACACAGGAAGTATAATAACAAAACTATAGGCCATCACTTTATGCGCAAAGATACTCAGTTCTAGCCTCCCATCTATTCTAATGCGGGCGGGAACAGCAATAAATTGATCCTCCTCGGTTAACCAATTGATGATATTTAAACTCAGGTCTAAATTATCTCCTTGCTCTAAATAGGCATTAGATATGAAATCAGAATCACCAATAATTACAACGCGCTGATTTTTATCGGGTGAATCATTTATTCCCAAGTCATCTGCGTCCCCGCCATGTTCGTCATTCATAATTTCAGTATCCAAGACAGTTGCACGGGTTAATGCATAGCCCACTGAAAATGATCCGGTCATATCATGGAGGTCTTGCTTGAGTTCACCTTCCAAATCATCAACCTCTAACCAAGTTCTGGGCAATGTATCCAAAAAACTTTCGCCATCCCATTCCTCAATACCAATAAACTCTATGGCCATAGCAATAGGGAAAATGGTGATGCTATTGAGGTTTTGGGTAATAGGGTGTAAGGGATATTCAGGTATTAATGCAAATCTTGGGTCGCTAATACCGAGCAATTGGGTATTGGGATCGACAACAACACCAGGCAAAAATTCAATGCCTAATTGTTCCGCTAACAAATCTAGACCATTGAACCCGTCGGGCTCTGCAAGCCACAACAAGTTTCCACCTTGTTCCACATAGTCTTGGATAATAAGCAATTCACCCGGAAGAAACTCTTTTTGCGGATCGGCAATAATCAACACCGCAGTCGCAGCAGGAATTTCCATGTTATCTGCAAGATTTAGAGTATTAGTCAGCAATCCTCGATTTCTAAGATGCTCAGTAAAACGCGATAAGTCATAGTTTGAATGGCTCAGAGCGCTGCGTTCATTGTGTCCTTGAATAAATATAATTTGCTGATTACTTTTGCGTACGAGTTTTTGAATCGTATTGGTGATGGTTTCTTCATTCAGTGCTTGCACAAATTCCTTGCGACTATCTATCTCAATCAATAGCTCCCCATCACGATTAACGCCTAAGTCACGAATCAATTTCGGCTCAGTAACTGGATCAACGAAGAATGTTTGAATGTTCTGATGCTCGCGCTTATAAAGAGCTATCAAATATTCAATTTTTTGGCGTAAGCCTGAGCTATTATCAGCAACAAAAGCGGTAAATTTAATCGGTGATTCAATGGTTTTTAGTAATGCTACCGTAGCCGCTGACGGTGTGTTACGTTGGTTATTCGTCCAGTCGGCTGTAATTTCAAACTGCGTGCTAAACCAAGCAATCATCGACACTATGCCTACAAAGAGAAGAATAAATATAATATTCTGAATTCTAAGGTGGTGTTTTGTTTTTGAATTTATTCGCATTAGTATTGAGTTCGATATGCGCTCAATTGTCTAACACTTAATGTGATGAAAGTAATAATTAGTAACAAGTAGTAGACCACATCGCTGCTGCTAAATACCCCATTTAACAATGACTCGTAATGATTAAAAATGGAGATATAACCCAGTACAATTTGATACTTTTCATCCAGCGTTCCTTGCGTCCAATCAATGATCCAGAGACCAAGCAATACCCCGAAAGCCGTTACTGCGGCAACACTGGGGTAAGACGTTAGGCTAGACATGTACAAACCGATTGCCGCAAAACTACTTAATAGTAGGCTCAAACCAAGTATGCCTGAAAAAATCAGGCCCCAGTCCAGTACGCCCCCAATTAATAAAGATAATGGCATAAGCATGATCATGCCTAGCAATAATGCGATAAATCCTAGTAAGCCAAGATATTTGCCGATTATTATTTCAGTCATTGAAATGGGAGCGCTAAATAGCAAGCAAACTGTTTTGTTACGAAATTCTTCACTCAACATTCGCATCGTTAACAACGGAATAACCAAAAGAAGAATAATCGCTACATTATTAAATGTTTGTAAAACAACAATCTCAGTTAAGCCTGGGCTATCACTGAGGCCTGGTTGAAATTGAACATAAAGATTGACTTGACTGAGAAATAAATAAGCAACAATAAATTGTACAACGGCGAGTATTGACCATCCCAAGGGTGAGATAAACAAACTTTTAAACTCTTTACTAGCGATATGTAACATCAACATGCTGGATAATTTTAATCTAGTTGCTCGTTCATCGTAATATCAACAAAAACATCTTCGAGCGATAACCGTCCCGGTACCAGCTCAAAAAGCCCCCAATCATTGACGACTGCTACCTTAACTAATTCTTCAGCTGGGCTTTCCCCTGGCTGGAAATGAAGATTAAAAATGCCATTCCCTAATTCCTGCGCTTGGTCAACGAATTTAATATTCATCAATTGCTCGCAGCTTGGTGGGCGTAAAAATGCAACGCGTAAAATCGCTAAGCGCATGCGTTGGCGTAAGCCCTTAATACTGTCGCTCAATACTAACCGGCCTTTATTGATAATCAATACATTATCACAAAGTGTTTGTACCTCAGGAAGGATGTGAGTGGAAAGAATAACACTATGGTCTGCTCGTAATTCGCCAATGAGTTTGCGAATTTCTCGAATTTGCAGCGGGTCTAGGCCGACGGTGGGCTCATCCAATACTATAATAGTCGGAGAATGCAATATGGCTTGTGCGAGCCCTACGCGTTGTTGAAAACCTTTGGATAAATTGGCTATCAGCCGCTTACCCACTTGGGTCAATCCACAACGTTCTTTTGCAGCGTCAATCGTCATTCTATAGTGCGATAGTTTGACTTTATTTATTTTGGCGCAAAATAATAGATATTCGTTCACCGTTAAATCAAGGTATAGCGGGGGCTGTTCCGGAAGATAGCCCAGTTCTGCTTTTGCTTCCTTAGGTGCATCGAGAATATCAATTCCATTAATTAGAACCCTGCCCTCTGTCGGTGCGAGATTTCCCGTAATTATATTCATCGTTGTGGACTTCCCCGCACCGTTGGGCCCCAGAAAACCGAGCACTTCACCGCGTTTTACGGTAAAACTAATATTATTCACTGCAGTATGCTCAGCATAAAAACGTGATACATTTTCAACCACAATTAGGGCTTCATTTGACATGGCTATTGCTAGTTTCTCATCCAAATACTGCTTGCTGACGTTAAACCTAGATTCCGCTGTTCTCGGACAGGCTCCTAGGAGTATAGCAGTGTGAGTTTTTTAGGCATCGATACCGGCGGCACTTTCACCGACTTTGTATTATATCGTGATCAACAACTAACTATTCATAAGGTTTTATCAACTCCACATGCACCTGAAAATGCTATATTACAAGGCATTTCTGAATTAAACGTCGATATAAACAACACCGCAATCATTCACGGATCAACCGTAGCAACCAATGCCGTACTGGAAAAAAAAGGGCTGAAAACTGCATTTATAACCAATCATGGTTTAGCTGATTTGTTAACCATTGGGCGCCAGGCGCGTAAAGAATTGTTTAATCTGCAACCCAGGCCAGCGTCTCCCCCTGTGTCGAAAGCCTATTGTTTAGAAACCGGTGGACGACTCGCTGCGGATGGATCCGTAGTTACTGAATTAACGACGCATGAGGTAAACCTTCTAGTTAATCAGCTCAAAGCACTCGCTCCCGACTCAATTGCAATTTGTTTAATGTTTTCCTTTCTCGATGACCGCTATGAACAAAAATTATACCAGGCATTATGCAATGACTATTTTGTTTCAGTATCGTCAGAAATATTACCTGAAATAAATGAATATGAACGTGGAATGACAACATGGTTAAACGCATATGTAAGCCCTCTAGTTAAAGCTTATCTAAGCCAATTGAAGACAGGCTTACAGGCTGCCCCGATTACCATAATGCAAAGCTCTGGAGGTACGATATCTTCTGAGCAGGTAGAAAACAAGGGCGCTAATCTATTACTTTCGGGCCCCGCTGGTGGATTAAACGCCGCTAAATATCTTGGCGAGCTAACGGCTAAACAACGCATACTAACCTTTGATATGGGTGGAACCTCAACGGATGTGGCATTAATTGATGGAGAAATAAATTTAACCAATGAAGGTATGATTGCGGGCTACCCTGTTGGCGTTCCGATGGTTGATATGCATACGATTGGTGCAGGAGGTGGGTCTATAGCGATTCTAGATAGTGCGGGCATGCTGCAAGTTGGCCCCCAGTCATCGGGCGCATATCCTGGCCCAGTTTGCTATGGCCGAGGCGGTCAATTGCCTACAGTAACTGATGCAAATCTGGTGTTAGAGCGCTTACAAGCCGATGCTTTTTTGGGTGGCAGAATGGCGCTCAACCGTAATGCAGCACTCAATGCGCTGCGCCCACTTGCTGCACAAATGTCGTTAACGGTTAATCAAGTCGCGCAGGGAATCGTTGATATTGCAAACGAGCACATGGCCCAGGCATTACGTGTTATCTCAATACAACGCGGCATTGACCCTAGAAATTTTGTGCTTATGTCATTTGGCGGCGCCGGTGGTTTACATGTCTGTGCTTTGGCTGAACACCTCGGGATTACTGAAGCCATGGTACCGATTCATAGCGGCGTATTATCAGCCATGGGCATGCTAGTGGCGAAACGTAGCCGAAATTTATCGAAAACAAAAATAGGGCGACTAAAAACCATTCCCAAAAACACCTTAACTGAAAATTTTTTCCAACTAGAAATGCAAGGTATTCAAGCTTTAATGACCGAAGGCGTCAAATCCGAAGAAATTACCATTCAACGCTCATTAGATTTACGCTACTGCGGCCAGTCGTACACGCTAAATATTGCATGGAACGGCATCGGACAAAGTATTACCGCGTTTCATGAAACGCATAAGCTTAGATTTGGTCATACATTAGATGAAGACGTTGAACTGGTGAATATGCGGATTAAACTGAGCGGGCCTCAGCCAGAATTTACCCTTAAATCAGAGAATGTAAACAACTTGGATTTAAATCTTGACAAACGCGACCATAAAACGAGAGTTGTAACCAGAAGCAGCTTATTAAGTATCGAGCAATACATCGGCCCCTTAATAATAACCGAAGAAGTATCAACAATTTACATTAGCCCCAGTTGGTCATGCCGGGTTGATAAAATGGGTAACTTATTGCTTTCAAGGCATGAGCACTGAAAGTTTTAGCAAATTGTCCGAAATATTGACTACAACATCCTCCAGAGAACATTGAAAAAACATGCTGAAAAATAAACTTTATTTGCTTATTGTTTTGTCCTTATTAATCACTTCTTGTACTGATGAATTACTATTCGGAAATGCCGGTATCGATAATACAACCGCATCTGTCACCATCGAGAGTAATGCGTTTGTCATAATGGTGCAAGACGGTGTCAACTCTGAGTGGAATGCTCTAAGTATTGGTAATCGTGCTTTTGATCCGAGAACCATTTCTTATGTCGTCAATGATCCACATAAAAGAATAACCATTGGCTTATTATGTCCGTCTTCACGTGAGCACCAACCGCATCGTATACATCTTTTTTATGCGCTGGCTGCAGAGGTGCGTGAGTTTGAATATAATTGCCTAAGAGATGTTAGTGAATCAGAGCTTCTACGTAACCTGTATGGCAACATATCGGGTATTAATACTACCGCTGAGGAACCCGAGTTAGCTTATATAACTGTTGGGACAGATAACCGCATCCAAGCTTATGATTCCTACGCAACAACCCGTCCTGTAAATTCGGGAGATATTCTGGCGTACAAAGGTTTCGCCAATAAAGAAAAAGAATTCAAAATAGAAAAGTTTTTTCGTGGCCAGCCGTCGTTTAATAAAGCTTTAGACCAAAGTGCTCGTTTAGATATAAATTTCAACTGCACCAGTTTAACCAAACCTACATGCTTGGTCAGCAGCTCTGCACCATCTGACGAAGTACAAATTATCATTGATAATGCACCCCTTGGTACTAATTGGCTATCGAAGGCAGGTTTTCGCAATGAAAACAATACCTATATGCAATTGTTCAAGCAACAAAATGCCGCAGCATTTTCGTACCAGGGTTTACCCGAATATGTGATTGTGGATGATGCGGGAAATAAATCTGAAGATAAATCAAAAACATTTATTATTCTGCCCAAAGAAGGCCATGAAGTATCGGCTCAAACATTTAATGAAAAAGGCCTAGTGACTTCCGAAGTTATCTCCCTTAGTTCACTTGCCAAAGAATTAACGCTCAGCATTCCGTCGGTTCCTAGCACTATCGCCAATGTTGTCCTAAAAGCAAATGGTGAATTATCTGACATCAATGTTTCATGGCCAAACTATAGCGACCAAGCATTGGGCGATGCGAGTTTATTTCGCTGGACATTTTCCGGCAGCCCTGCAAAGTGGAAGAAGAAAAAAGACACTGACCCCGATATCTCTCAACTTGAGTGGCGAGTGGCGGTATCACCTCATTGGTTTCTAGCAAATGAAGCAAAAACGCTTCGCTTTATTCCGCCAACATCTGTTAGTGGTTGGCGAAATGATTTGGGATTTGATGCATCCAAACCCATAAACTGGGAATTAAGCTACCTAGCCGGGCATAAAAAAATGGAAGAATTGCTAGAACATATCGATCTGAAGATATTTATAGATGGCATAACTTATAGCCAATATATTCAGCGATCAGTGGCTGTGCCTGGAGGCTAGAAGCCTGTCCGAGGACAATCTCCTAGGAAGCTTACTCTTCGAAATAGCATAGTATATGAACACAAATGCAAGATTTTAATAATGAGCTATATTACTGCGTATAAATGAGTACAATAGTATTGGTTCATTCAAGTTTTTAGCAAGCCACGATTAAACCTTAATCACAAATGAGCACTTGAATACTCAAAAAATAAAGCATCACTCTGTAGCGGTCGATAGCGCCAATACCATATTTACGATGAAATATTTGCGAAGCTTTCAGAGGTATATAATAGAACCGCAGCAACTAAGGATGTTCGACAAGGAGATGTAATGAAGCGCGTACTTAATGCTGTACTGGTACTACTGATTTATATATCAGTAGTACCAGTACAGGCAGAAGAGCAATATGTAACGGATGTACTCTATGTGTCAATTCGAGAAGGAGAAGGCGATGATTTCCCCCCTCTTCGGGTGGTAAAAAGTGGGGTAAAACTGGAAATACTACATAAAGGAGAGGGAAAATATTATTTAGTACGCGCTCCCGACGGACTCGAAGGCTGGATACCCCATCGGTTTTTAACCGAAGAGCCCATTAGCGCAGCTAAACTCGAAATCGCACTCGCTCAGATCGACCAGGCCCAACCGGAAAATAAAATCCTCAGGAAAAAACTAGCGGAATTACGTAGCCAATTAAGAGACACTGAAAAAGAACGCAAGCAATTAGACTCAAGCAACCGAAAGCTAGTCAAGGAAAAGCAAAAATTGGAACAAATGGCCAAGCAGCCCTTGCAATTAAAAACAGAAAACAAAACCCTTAGAACTGAAAATGCCGCTATCTCTAGCGAACTCAATCGATTAAGACTTGAAAGTGAAAGCCTTGATTCTAGCGGACAAAGAAATTGGTTCTTAACCGGTGCAAGCGTCGTTATACTCGGGATTCTAATCGGTCTTATTTTGCCTAAGCTAAGAGGTAAAAGCTCAAATAGTTGGGCCTAAAACACGCTCCTAGGAGCCTGTTCCATATTCAAAGAAGCTAATAAACCATGGAGACAACTCATAGTTTTGATCATTATGCGGTAATGGGATATCCCATATCACATAGTCGATCACCTGGCATTCATCACTTATTTGCTGAGCAAAGCAAACAACATATCGTTTATAGCGCAATCCTGGTAGAGCCTGGTGACTTTAGTAATGCAGTTGCTGCCTTTCAATCTCAGGGTGGAAAAGGCCTTAACGTCACAATACCCTATAAAGAAGAAGCTTGGTCGCTGGTAAATCAACGCAGTGCGCGCGCAGAAAAGGCGGGAGCCGTAAATACCATTATGCTTCGCCAAGATGGTTCATTATACGGCGACAATACCGATGGAATTGGCCTAGTAAACGATTTAACTAAGAACCAATCTTTCTCTCTTAAGAATAAAAAAATATTGATACTCGGAGCTGGAGGAGCGGTAAAAGGCATATTACAACCTATTCTCATCGAAAACCCTGCACAAATAGTGATTGCCAATCGCACACCTGATAAAGCGCTAACTCTCGCCAAGCAATATGCTGAAATTGATGATACTTGCCCGGTCATTGGTATGGGTTTTGACGAAATTCCCAAGCAACTATTCGATATTGTCATAAATGGTACCTCAAGTAGCTTAACCGGCCATATCCCAGATATTAAAGCGGAACTTGTTAACAATGCATTTTGTTATGACATGATGTACGGAAAAGAAGCAACCACATTTATGCAATGGTGCATGAAGCATAATGCGTCGAATGTTAGCGATGGCCTAGGAATGCTGATTGAGCAAGCGGCAGCAGCATTTTACGTTTGGCGTAATGTTCAGCCCGATACACGGCCTGTTATCACCCGCATTCGTTCAACTATTTAAGCTGCGACCTCCATCTATCGTTAATACCTGCCCAGTCATATAATCCGCATTTTCAACTAGGTATAAAACCGCTTTGGCGATATCTAATGGCTCTCCTTTCCTTTTTAATGCCGTACGTGAAATAATCTCAGATTTTAAGTCTTCCGTAATATCGAGTGGCCACATAATCGCGCCAGGGGCAATGGCATTAACTCGAATATCATCACCAAATTCACGTGCGAGAGATTTCGTCAGCATAACCAAGCCGGCTTTTGCGACACAATAAACCGTATGGTTTTTTAACGGTCGATCAGCATGAATATCGACAATATTAATAATACTTCCATGCTTGTTTGCGAGAAATTTTTGCGCCGCTTGGGCGAGAAAAAAAGGTGCCTTTAAATTGCTTGCCAACAGATCATCCCATTGCAACTCGTCCACCGACCCAATGGGGCTTGGATAAAAGCTAGAAGCATTATTCACTAATAGATCTAAATGGCCCCATTCAGCGGCAGCTTGGTTTACAATATCAGGAAGAGCTTGAATATCTGACAAATCGGCTTTCAGCAAAATAACCGAATTTGGCCTGAGGCAGTTCAAGCGTTCTTGTGTAGCCTTCGCAACCGTGAATGAATTGCGATAATGCAGCGCAATATTCATCCCATTAGTGTGTAAAAGTTCCACAATGGCTGCCCCTACTCGGTGAGCGGCTCCAGTAATTAATGCAACCTTAGGTTGCACGGAATGTTTGTCTTTCACCAGATAACCTCCAAAATATAAATCATTCATAAATAAGGACTTACACAATATGTTTAAGTATAGCCTAAAGCGTGCCGAAATATGAGCATGTTTTACCAAGAAAAAATCGAAAATCTACCACCACCAAATCAATCTGAGCTCGCTCAACATGAGATCCTGCTGCAACATATTCAACACGTGATTGAGAAATCCGGGGGTAAAATAACTTTTGCGCGTTACATGGAAATGGCCTTATACGAAGCAGGCTTAGGATATTATGTGGCTGGCCAACGCATTTTTGGTAAAGACGGTGATTTTGTTACCGCTCCTGAGCTTACGCCTTTGTTTTCCCACTGCGTGGCCAAACAATGCGCGCAAGTCATGGGCGAACTTGAACGCCCCGTTATTCTAGAGTTTGGTGCTGGGTCAGGTATCATGGCTTTAGAAATTTTGCGCTACCTTGATTCAATAAACGGTTTACCCGATGAATACCTCATTATGGAAATTAGCCCCGCATTGCGTCAACGACAACACCAATTAATTGCGGACAATCTGCCACATTTGCAAAATCGTGTAAGGTGGCTTTCCACGTTGCCCGATGAGCGTTTTTCCGGGCTAATATTAGCCAATGAAATTCTAGATGCCATGCCGGTAAATCGTGTCCGTGTATATGCCGATGGCTCAGAACAAGAAATCTATATTGGAATGGAAGCGGGCGTACTTAAGCCAATTCCTGGGGGGTTATCAGACCAACGCTTAAAAACCGTAGCTGATCGCGTCCGAAAATGTCTAGGTGAGCAAATGCCTGAATATTTTGATGTTGAAGCCAACTTGCTAGCCGAAGACTGGTTAACTAGCCTTAATAAAGTACTTGATCGAGGTCTCGTGCTTATCATTGACTATGGATACCCGCGTCACGAATTTTTTCAACCCATCAGATATCAAGGCACATTAATGTGTCATTACAAGCATCACGCACATGCTGACCCACTGTTTTACCCTGGTTTACAGGACTTAACTTCATCCGTAGAGTTCACTGAAATTGCAGAATTCTCGGTTGCCGCTGGCTTTGATGTTGACGGCTTCATCACCCAGGCATTATTTCTCATTGGCTGTGGAATAGATGAGTTAATCCAAACTCTAGATCCTACAGACACAAAAACATTTTTGGCTACCACGCAACCGGTTAAACAACTGTTAATGCCAGATCAAATGGGAGAGCTTTTTAAGGTTCTCGCACTCAGCAAGGACCTCGATCTTGAGTTAATTGGCTACCAAGCGGGAGACCAGCTAGGACGCCTATAACCTAGGAGCCTGTCCTACTGCGACCAATCCATTGTGGCCTGATTGCGATGATTTTCTCGGGTATATTTTGTCAATTCGAGAAAAATAAACTTTTCGCTATTTCCTGCCGTTAATCACTTAAGAACCTAAGTTTTACTGACTTTTCGAATTAAAACCTTTTTTATTGCAAGAAGTTTAAGGATGAAGAAAAAACTAGTCCCTCTTTTTCGATCGGTTGTTAAATCTGGTGAGCCTATGCTATACCCGGTCTACCGTAATGATGGAACTTTGCTCGCCAGTAAAGGCTTGGTGCTTACTGTATCGCAAACCAATACCCTTCTTGAGGAAGAACTCTTCACCGACGCTTATGAACTCACCTCTGCTGTTAACAAAGCACAGACTCGAGAAGACCTTGTAGACACCCACAAGCTGGCTTCTCCTTTTTTGCGTTTTCGCCAAGCAGAAGAAATGCTGCAAGACATTTATGTTAAACCAAGCCATCCGACCAATATGTCTAAGTTGTTGACCATCATTGGCAGAATTCAAACGATTTGCCAGCAAATGCCTGATGCAGCAATCGCCAAGATTTTTATTGAAAATATTGATAACTATGCCGTGCAACACGCGCTACACACCGCCATACTCTGTAATCTTACTGCCGAGTACTTAAGATGGGACAAAGAGGATACCAAGCATTTAATTGGCGCATCTATTACGATGAATTTTTCCTTGGGCATGAAGCAAAATGATTACCATCAGCAATCTGAACCACTCACTGCAGAGCAGAAAGTAGAAATAGCCAATCACCCTACCGAAAGTTCAAAATGCTTACAAGTGATCGGCATTAAGCAAAAAAAATGGTTGGAATTTGTTGAAAAACATCATGAAAGTATTGATGGTACGGGGTATCCCTGTAAATTAACCAGTAAGGATATCCCTCTCGGCGCATCAATACTCAAACTCGCTGATGTTTATTGCGCTAAAATCACAGGGAGAACTTATCGCTCCCCGATTATTCCGAGTATTGCAGCCCGAGATATATTCATGGAAAAAACAGATAATGGTACGAGTGGTTTAATTCAGATCTTTGTCAAAATTGTGGGATTATATCCGCCTGGTTGTTTGGTCAAATTAGCCAGTAACGAAATTGGAATCGTCACTCGCCGCGGCGCTCGTGTTGATACTCCCGTGGTTCGTGCAATATTTAATGCTAACGGCAGTCAAATTGTTACCCCAATGTTGCGCAATACCGAACAAAAACCTTATATCGTAAAAGAAATAGTAGAAATGGGATATATTCGCCCTGACTTAGACCTAGAACGATTCTGGACATAAATTCCCCCTCCCTCTCTCTAATTTAGCCCCATATGCTTATTTTTAAGCTCGACATAATGTCTTGATGAAAACGCCAGGTAGTCGATTTCTTTAGCCGCAAGAGGACGTATTTTTTTTGCCGGACTACCAATCCATAAATACCCACTTTCAATCACTTTCCCAGGGCCTACAATGCTGCCCGCAGCAACCATAGCATTACGTTGAATAATAGCGCCGTCTAAAATGATTGCTCCCATTCCGATAAGAGACTCATCTTCCACGGTGCAAGCATGTAGAATTGCATTGTGTCCAATCGTGACATCTGAGCCTATAGTCAAGGCATAACCTCCAGGATTAAATTGATTATCTGCGGTAACATGAAGCACCGAACCATCCTGAATATTGGTGCGTTTGCCAATGCTGATTTTTTGTACATCACCACGAACCGTTACCATGGGCCAAATAGAGGAATCTTCAGCAATACTCACATCACCGATAACAACTGCTGTAGCATCGATATAAACACTGGGTTCGATGCTTGGATGCTCGGATTGAAATTTTCTAATCGTCATTAATCATTTCCTAATTATGTAATATTGTTTGGAGTATTGTTATTAATATACCCGTAACGATTGAGACTTAGGTGTTATTGTCTTTTATAGCTGCGTTTTTTTATCTATCGCATAGTAACAAGTTCCTCTGCACTTGTAGGATGAATAGCGATAGTGTCATCAAAGTCACGTTTTGTAGCTCCCATTTTTATTGCCACGGCAAAACCTTGCAACATCTCATCCGCTCCGATTCCAATAACATGTAAACCGATAATTTTTTCTTTGGGACCTACGGTTATCAATTTCATGGCGCTGATCTGCGGGTGATCCGTCAACGCATAAAACATGGGAGTAAAACGTGTTTGGTATACCTTTATTGTTTTCCCGTGCTTTTCCCTGGCCTCGTCTTCTGTTAAACCAATCGTGCCTATTGGTGGATGACTGAATACTACCGTTGCAATATGATTATAGTCTACTTTACGCTCGGATTGATTATCAAACAACCTCTCACCTAGGCGTCGTCCAGCCGCAATAGCTACTGGCGTTAAAGCCGCTCGCCCGGTCACATCACCCACCGCATAAACGCCTTTAACATTGGTATTTTCGAACGCATCAACTTCGATAACTCCGTTGTTGCTTACCCGAATATCTGTTTTATCTAAGGCTAATTCCAACGTAAGTGGTCGACGTCCAGTTGCCCAAATCACTTGCTCAAACCCTTCGATCTTAGAGCCGTCTTGACTAATTAAGCTGAGTTTTTCGGATGCTGATTGCGCAATACTTTGCAAATGAATGCAAGACATAATATTGATGCCTGCATTTAGCATTTCCTCCATCAGCGTTTCACGTAACATAGGATCAAAACGCGATAACAAATGCTGTCTTCTGAGTATCAGTGTGACCTCGGTGCCCAGAGAATTAAGCAAGCCCGCTAATTCGACGGCAATATAACCGGCTCCAACAATGGCAACTTTTTTAGGTTGTTGGCTCAGATTGAAGAAACCATCAGAAGTTATTCCAAGTTCAGCCCCTGGAATATCGGGTATGTTAGGGGTGCCGCCAACAGCAATAACGATATGGTCTGCGGTAAATTTATGCCCGGCAACATCCAAGGTATTATTGTCTAAAAATCTTGCTTTGCCCTGGATAAAATCGATATTTCCATCTGTTAAAAAACGGCTATACCATTTATTTATCCCGCTAATATATTTTTCTCGCCCAGCCACCAAATGCGACCAATTAAATTGTTTAAGCGTTGCAGCAAAGCCATAGCCCTTGCAATGGTTAAGCTGCTGTCGTAATTCTGCGGCATACCACATGATTTTTTTGGGTACACACCCGCGGTTAACACATGTTCCACCCAGCTTATCAAAATCAATCACCGCACTTGTTTTGCCATAAAGTGAGGCCTTTTCAACGACGGATAAGCCTCCGCTGCCAGCACCAATTGCAATTAAGTCATAATGTTTCATATTCGCTATATTCCTATATGGGCACTATAAAGTTCACGATTATTTCCTCTCAGTTTGCTACAGTAAGGCATTAGCGGGGGTTCATTGCCCCAGCGCCTTTAAAAACATCACGGACTCATTTAGGTAAATTTAATGACTTTAAATCCTCTGCTCGAAAATCAAAACTTACCGCCATTTTCAATCATCAAAGCGCAGCATGCCGAGCCTGCAATTGACCAAATCCTGTCAGAGAGTCTTGCGCAAGTTAAGCAATTACTCAATGCCAACACCGATTATACGTGGGCGAACTTAATCGAACCATTAGAGTTAATAGACGAAAGAATCAGTCGAATTTGGTCTCCTATTGGGCATCTGAATTCTGTGGTCAATTCGGAAGAACTACGCTCAGCCTATAATGCTTGCTTGCCTAAACTCAGCGCATATTCTACTGAAATGGGTCAAAACGAAAAGCTTTTCCAAGCCTTTCTTGCGGTCGAAGCAAGTGACGCCTATAAATCTTATGATCATGCGCAGCAGAAAATTATTCAAAATGCCATTCGAGATTTCCGTTTGTCAGGGGTCGAACTGCCCTCAGATAAAAAAAACCGCTATAAAGAAATCATGCAAGAACTTGCGAATTTAAGTAGCAAGTTTGACGAAAATTTACTCGATGCCACACATGCCTGGACTCAATTAATCACGGACAAAACAGAATTATCGGGGCTGCCCGATTCTGCAATAAATCTTGCTAAGCAAACGGCGGAACGCGAAAAACAACAAGGCTGGCTATTTTCTTTGGAGTTTCCGTCTTACTATCCGGTAATGTGTTATGCCGATAACCGAGCTTTGCGCGAAAAAATGTATGCCGCCTATGTCACCCGCGCTTCGGATGTTGGCCCAGGAGAAGGAAAATGGGACAACACCGAAAATATGGAAAAAATTCTGGCCTTAAGACATGAAGCAGCACAATTGTTAGGGTTTAAAAACTACGCAAGCAAGTCATTAGCCACAAAGATGGCCAATAGTACCGAGCAAGTTCTGACATTTTTATCCGATCTTGCTGAAAAATCCATCGACATTGCGCGTCACGAATTGGATGAACTCCAGGCATTTGCGTACCAGGAATACCAGGTTGAAGCATTAGAAGCCTGGGACTTACCCTATTACAGTGAAAAATTACGGCAACATAAATATGCGGTAACCCAGGAAGAGTTAAAGCCTTATTTTCCCGAAGATCGCGTATTAAAGGGCATGTTCTATGTCGTAAAAAATCTTTATGGCTTAGACATTATCGAGCTTACAGGGATTGATACCTGGCATCCCGATGTACGTTTTTTCAGTATAAAGGATCAAAATGGAATACTACGTGGGCAGTTTTATCTTGATTTATACGTTCGCCAAAACAAGCGCGGGGGCGCTTGGATGGATGAATGTATTACCCGCATGGAAATCGATTCGTCAAAGTCTGGTGACAAAATACAAATACCAGTGGCATTTTTAACCTGTAATTTCTCGCCAAAAATTGGCGCGGATCCAGCCCTATTTACCCATGATGAAGTGATCACGCTATTTCACGAGTTTGGTCATGGCTTACACCATATGCTGACTCAGGTAAAATACCCCAGCGTTTCCGGTATCAGTGGTGTACCTTGGGATGCGGTGGAATTACCGAGCCAATTTATGGAAAACTGGTGCTGGCAAAAAGAAGCTTTAGACCACATTTCAGGACACTACCAGAGTAACAAGCCATTACCTGATGACTTATTCGAAAAAATGATGGCGGCAAAAAACTTTCAATCAGGCATGCAAATGCTCAGGCAATTGGAATTTGCGATTTTTGATTTTCGCTTACATGCTGAGTATGACCCTGCAAAAGGTGCGAAAATTTATGATTTACTGGCGCAAGTGAGAACACAAGTCTCGGTACTTACTCCTCCCGCGTTTAACCGCTTCCCCCATAGCTTTGCACACATTTTTGCAGGAGGTTATGCCGCCGGTTATTACAGCTATAAATGGGCAGAAGTACTTTCGGCGGATGCTTTTGCAAAGTTTGAAGAAAACGGAATATTTGATCAGCAGACGGGGCTTGCATTTTTAAACTCAATACTTGAACAAGGAGGCGCTAAAGAACCGATGGATTTGTTTATTGCATTTAGAGGTAGAGAGCCGCAAATTGACGCACTGTTACGACATAGTGGAATATTAGCCACTGAAGAAGCAGCACTATAGTCGTTATTTATGGCGCTAATTGTTTATTTATATTGGCTAAGAAACGCGATTGATTTATAGCGTGTTTGTATTTGTTTTTTCTAATATTCCGGCTAGAATTTTGCTCTCATTGAGTTAATGGCATATTTATAGCGTAGAAATTCCTGCCGCATAGAACGCGATCCTTGAGCGGAAAATATGAATCGTGCGCAGGCCTCAGAACGAGCATCTTGCTATCAATCGCTACGGGTAAGTATATCCATCCTTAAGAACGGAATAGTTAGAACACATGGAAAACAAACGGAAAACATTGGGAGAGCTGTGGTCTTCCTCGCAACTATCGGGCGCTAATGCCCCTTATATCGAGCAGCTTTACGAGGATTTTTTAGCAAACCCAGAAACCGTTACCGCTGACTGGCAAGCTTTTTTTGAGCGCTTACCAAAAGTTAATGGTGCCCAAAAAGATATTTCACATACCGCGATTAAAAATGATTTTCGAAATATTCCTTTTTCTGCCTCGTCGGGTGTAGATGCGTCTTATGAAAAAAAACAAGTTCGAGTTCTGCAGCTGATTAATGCTTATCGGTTTCGCGGCCACCTTCGAGCCAATACTAACCCACTGGTTGCATCATCTTTTAAAAGCACATCCTTATTGCCATCAGAACTCAATAGCCAAGATTTTGAAACACTATTTGATACCGGCTCATTGGTTAGCGTAGATAAAGCCAAACTTAAAGACATCATTCAAATACTTGAAAAAACCTATTGCGCTAGTATTGGCGCTGAATACATGCATATTCCTAATAATGTCGAAAAACGCTGGATTCAAAAGAGATTAGAAGCCGAGCATGCCGCGCCTAAATATTCAAACGACATCAAAAAACGTCTTTTCGAAAAACTCAATGCTGCGGAAGGCATGGAAAAATATCTACATAACAAATATGTAGGACAAAAGCGGTTCTCACTGGAAGGTGCAGAAAGCTTTATTTGCATGCTGGATAGCATCATTCAACATAGTGGTCAGTTAGATGTAAAAGACGTTGTAATTGGAATGGCTCACCGCGGTCGACTTAATGTACTGATTAATATTATGGGGAAAAAACCTTCTGAAATCTTTTCGGAGTTTGAAGGAACCGCAAGTAATGTTTCACATCGATCTGGCGATGTGAAATATCACCAAGGATTTTCCAGTAACCTAGATACTGCAAACGGTACAGTCCATGTTGCACTGGCATTTAACCCCAGTCATTTAGAAATTGTTGGGCCCGTTGTGGAAGGCTCGGTGCGCGCACGCCAAGACCGCAGCAATGATCAACAAGGCAATAAAACAATTCCAATTATCGTGCACGGTGATGCTGCATTTGCAGGCCAAGGCGTTGTCATGGAAACGCTGAACATGTCTCAGTCTAGAGGATATGCAACCAAAGGAACCGTGCATATCGTCATTAATAACCAAATTGGTTTTACCACAAGCAATCAACGCGACTCACGTTCCACTTACTATTGCACCGATGTTGCAAAAATGGTGAATGCACCCATTTTTCATGTTAATGGCGACGATCCCGAGGCGGTACTTTTTGTCACCCAATGTGCGTTAGATTATCGCATGCATTTCCATAAAGACGTGGTTATTGACTTAGTTTGCTATCGTCGTCATGGTCATAATGAGGCCGATGAGCCCTCGGTTACCCAGCCCTTAATGTATAGTCATATCCGAAAAATGCCAACCACTCGAGCCATTTATGCAAAGCAGTTAATTAAAGAAGGCGTAATAAGTAGCAACGACGAAAAGAATATGATGGCGGCATATAAAGAAAGAATAACCAGTGGCGATAGTGTGATTTTCGATCAGTTGCAAGAAGCGGGAAGTACGCGCCAATTAGGCAAAGTATGGAAAAGTTTTCTCGGCAAAGAGATCCCTGAAACGGTAGACACCACTTTCCCAGAGGCTGAATTTAAATCACTTTCTGCGGAGTTAGATCAAACAGTAGCAAGCAATAACTTGCATTTCAGCATTCGTAAACTACTGGATGCACGGATCAAAATGGCGAATAACGAAATTCCTGTCGATTGGGGTTTTGCCGAAACCATGGCATATGCTTCGCTACTCAAGGAAGGCTTTAATGTTCGACTCAGCGGTCAAGATTGTGGCCGCGGTACTTTTTTTCATCGACACGCGATTATTCACGACCAAGTTACCGATGAAGCCTTGGTGCCATTACGCCAATTTGCAAGCTCTACTGCTGATTTTTTGGTCATAAATTCCTTGCTTTCAGAAGAAGCCGTGCTCGCATTTGAATACGGATACGCATCAACCGCCCCAGATACCTTGTGTATATGGGAAGCACAATTTGGAGATTTTGCCAATGGTGCCCAAGTGGTAGTGGATCAGTTCATTAGCGCGGGCGAACAAAAATGGGATAGGCTCGCAGGCTTGGTTATGATGCTTCCACATGGTTATGAAGGCCAAGGCCCGGAACATTCATCTGCACGCCCAGAACGTTATTTGCAATTATGCGCGCAAAATAATATGCAGGTTTGCATACCCTCAAGTGCCTCACAGATTTTTCATTTATTGCGTCGCCAAATGAAAATGCAATGCAGAAAACCATTAATTATAATGACCCCAAAAAGCTTGTTACGGCATAAACTAGCGAGTAGTCCCTTGGGTAAATTAGTGGATGGAGAATTTAAGAACATAATTGGCGAAGTCGATTCCTTAGATAAAAACCAAGTTAAACGTATTGTTTTTTGCAGCGGCAAAGTGTTCTACGATCTGGTTGAAAAAAGGCGCGCGGAGAATCGACAGGATGTCGCTATTATCCGAATGGAACAACTCTATCCCTTTCCCACTGACTTACTGAAAATGGAAATCGACAAATACCCCCATGTAAAAAAATTTATTTGGTGCCAAGAAGAACCCAAAAACCAAGGAACATGGTTCACCAGTCAACATCATGTTCGCTCCTTAGTCACTGACAAGGGATATCTAGAGTATGCGGGAAGACCTTTTAGTGCAGCCCCTGCATGTGGGTATATGTCACTGCATCTTGAGCAACTCAATAGCTTATTGGAGGATGCTCTAGGGACCGCCTAAAACCACCCGAATAACGCGTCTGTTAAGAAAGGATGATTGCATGCCTATTGAAGTAAAAGTTCCAACATTTCCGGAGTCCGTCACTGATGGCACCATTATTTCTTGGCGCAAGAACAAAGGTGATTTAGTGACTGAAGATGAAATAATCGCCGAAATAGAAACCGATAAAGTGGTATTCGAAGTTCCTGCACCCGATAGTGGAATAATCAAGGAAATTATCGAAGCAGAAGGGGAAATTGTTGCATCAAATCAACCGATAGCTAACATTGATAATTCCAAATCCGCAAAAGCAAAAGCCGAGGCCGCATCTGGAACTCAAGAACCTACTGCAGAAATTCCTGCATCCAGCAGCCCATCATCAGAGCGAAGCAAAGAAACTTTGGCGATGCCTGCCGCGCAAAAAATGATGTCCGAACAAGGCATCTCTGCAGCAAGTATCACAGGCAGTGGAAAAGGTGGTCGCATACTCAAAGAAGATGTCATCCGGCAGAATAGTACCCGTGTTATGGGTTTGCGTGAAGAGAAACGCGTACCAATGACCCGTTTACGTAAGCGTATCGCTGAGCGTTTAGTGGATGCGCAACACACGGCGGCTATCTTAACCACGTTTAATGAAATAAATATGCAACCGGTAATAGATTTACGAACACGCTATCGTGATATTTTTGAAAAGAAGCATGGCGTTCGTTTGGGTTTCATGGCATTTTTTGTTAAAGCATGTGTAGAGGCCTTACGCAAGTTTCCTGAAGTTAACGCCTCGGTAGATGGAGATAATATTGTTTATCACGGTTTTTATGACATAGGCATTGCGGTAGGATCACCGCGGGGACTTGTCGTTCCCATTTTGCGTGATACCAACACCATGGATATTGCCACCATCGAAAAGAAAATTCGTGACTATGGAGCACGTGCACAGACTGGAAAACTAGAACTCGACGAAATAACGGGTGGAACATTTTCGATTACCAACGGTGGGGTTTTTGGTTCTCTATTGTCAACACCCATATTAAACCCACCACAAAGTGCAATCCTTGGTATGCATAAAATTCAAGAGCGTCCAATGGCGGAAAATGGACAAGTGGTCATTCGGCCCATGATGTATCTTGCGTTATCTTATGACCACCGAATTGTTGATGGACGAGAGGCGGTTCAGTTTTTAGTGACGATTAAAGACTTACTCGAAGATCCCGCACGTATACTACTCGATGTCTAGGAAGCTCTATGTCAAAGAATAACCCAGAAAAATTTAATGTTGTTATTATTGGCGCCGGGCCAGGCGGTTATGTTGCCGCAATTCGTTGTGCCCAGCTAGGACTAAAAACCGCCTGTGTTGACGACTGGCGAGATGCTGAGAATAAGCCGTCCCCCGGTGGAACGTGCTTAAACGTAGGCTGTATTCCGTCTAAGGCGATGATAGATTCATCCGAAAAATTTCACCATACTCAACATGGACTAACGGAACACGGCATTGACGTTGGTGAGGTCAAGCTAAACCTGAAAGCAATGCATGCTCGTAAGAATAAAGTGGTCAGAGCATTAACCGGAGGGGTGGCAGCTCTCTTTATGGCAAATAAAATTACCTTTATTGCGGGCCGTGCAAAAATTCTGGCAAATAAAAGCATCGAAATAATTGGCCATAAAAAGAGTGACAGTCAATCGCTACTGGCAGAAAATATCATTATCGCCACTGGTTCTTCACCCAAGGAGTTCAAATTAGCGCCATTTGATCAAAAGAACATTGTCGACTCCACTGGGGCATTGGAATTCACTTCGGTCCCCAAGCATTTATGCCTCATTGGGGCAGGGGTGATAGCGCTTGAATTAGGTAGTGTCTGGCGACGACTTGGCTCTGAAGTCACGTTATTGAAATCGCGCAAAAACTTTTTACCTGACGTCGACCAAGAAATTAGCACTGAAGCCTTAAAATTATTCACCGCCCAAGGACTAAATCTTAAAGCGGGTGTTAAAATAACAAGCTGTAAGGTCGAGGCAAAAAAAGTGTCTATTGCATATCAAGAAGAAAACCAGCAAGTCACCTATAAAGCAGACAAGTTAATTGTGGCTGTCGGGCGTGATGCGAATAGTCAAAATATTTTTGACCCAAGCCTCGCTATCGAATTAGATGACAAGGGATTTATTAAAGTAGATGAGCAATGCCGCACCCATAGCGACGGCATTTTTGCCATTGGTGATGTCGTCGGCGGAGCCATGTTAGCCCATAAAGGCTCAGAAGAGGGCATTATGGTTGCCGAGTTAATTGCCGGTCATCATACCAGGGTAGATTATGCAACAATCCCAGCAGTGATTTATACGGATCCTGAAATTGCATGGATTGGAAAAACCGAGCAAGAGCTACAAACCGCGGGCGTAGCATATAATGCAGGCAAATTTTCTTTCAGCGGAAATGGGCGTGCACGTGCTGCAGCGACTACTGAAGGTTTTATTAAAGTATTAGCCGACAAAATAACAGATCGAATTTTAGGTGTGCATATCATTGGGCCGCAAGCTTCTGAGCTAATTATGCAAGCCAAGCTAGCAATGGATTTTGGCGCCAGCAGTGAAGATATCGCAATGACTATGTTTGCCCACCCCACACTATCAGAAACCTTACACGAAGCCGCATTGTCTGTTGATAATCGAGCTATTCATGCCGTACAAGTAAAGAAAAAATAGACGCTCACTTAACTATTACAACGATAAATTGGAATAATTATGAACCTACACGAATATCAAGCCAAAGCACTGTTTGCCGATTATGGTTTAGCCGTGCCAAATAATAGGGTGATTGCAAATATTAACGAAGCCGATGCAGCAATGGAACAGCTTGGCGGACAGAAGTGGGTCATTAAAGCACAGGTCCATGCGGGTGGCCGAGGCAAGGCCGGGGGGGTGAAACGGGTCGATAATAAAAAAGATGCCCATACTGCCATTCAATCGTTGTTAGGCTCCCAGCTGGTTACCCCGCAAACCGATGCAAATGGGCAGCCTGTCAATCAAATTTTAATTGAAGAATCTTGTGATATTGAACGCGAACTTTACCTCGGTGCAGTTATTGATCGCTCTTTACGCAGAGTCGTTATCATGGCTTCCACCGAAGGCGGTATGGATATCGAAAAAGTCGCGGATGACACCCCTGAAAAAATACTTAAAATTGCCATAAACCCAATGGTTGGATTTCAAGCATTCCAAGGGCGCCAACTGGGATTTGCTTTAGACTTGAATGCAAATCAAATGAAACAACTGAACAAGCTCATCACACAATTGTCTGCGCTGTTCACCGCTAAAGACTTAAGCTTGGTCGAAATTAACCCCTTAGTCGTTACCCAGCAGGGCGACCTGTTATGCCTTGATGCAAAAATTAATGTTGACGATAGTGCTGCTTATCGACATCCAGAACTGGAAAAACTGCGTGATATTAGCCAAGAAGACGAACGTGAGGTACGCGCAAAAGAATGGGATCTCAATTATATTCATTTAGATGGAAATATAGGTTGTATGGTCAATGGAGCAGGCCTTGCGATGGCAACCATGGATTTAATTAAACTGCATGGAGGCAATCCGGCCAACTTTTTAGACGTGGGTGGTAGCGCAACCAAAGAACGAGTAGCGGAGGCCTTTAAAATTATTTTATCTGATCGCAATGTCAAAACGGTATTGGTCAATATTTTTGGAGGAATTGTTCGCTGCGATATGATTGCCGAAGGAATTATCGGCGCCGTGCAGGAAGTTGGAATGACCATACCGGTGGTTGTTCGATTGGAGGGAAATAATGCTGCAAAAGGTAGAGAGCTGCTATCGCAAAGTGGTCTCAGCATTATTGCTGCTGAAAACCTAAATGCTGCGGCACATAAAGCAGTCGCTGCTATCGGAGATAAGTCATGAGCGTATTAATCAATAAAAACACCCGAGTGATTTGCCAAGGCTATACCGGCAAGCAAGGAACCTATCATTCTAAGCAAGCACTGGCTTATGGTACAAAACTAGTGGGTGGCGTCACTCCTGGAAAGGGAGGACAAACACATCTCGATCTACCCGTATTCAACACGGTTAAAGATGCGGTCAACTCAACCCAAGCCGAGGCCAGCGTAATTTACGTACCAGCACCCTTTTGCCAGGATGCAATACTCGAAGCAGTAGAAGCCGGTATTAAACTTATTGTATGCATCACCGAAGGCGTTCCCACTCAAGACATGTTAGTGACTAACCTTATTGTTAACGAAGCTGGTGCGCGACTTATCGGCCCGAATTGCCCAGGAATCATTACCCCTGGCGAATGCAAAATTGGTATCATGCCCGGCGCGATTCACCAAGCGGGAAGTGTTGGCATTGTTTCACGCTCTGGCACACTCACTTATGAAGCGGTGCAGCAAACAACTGATATCGGTCTAGGGCAAAGCACTTGTATTGGAATTGGTGGTGATCCGCTGCCGGGTACTACGTTTATTGATGCATTAGCATTATTTGAAGCGGATCCACAAACAAAATCCATTATTATGGTTGGTGAAATTGGTGGAACCGCTGAAGAAGAGGCGGCTGAGTTTATCCAATCTAATGTCAGCAAGCCTGTGGTAGCTTATATAGCCGGCGTTACCGCGCCTAAGGGCAAACGTATGGGACATGCCGGCGCGATAATTGCGGGAGGTAAAGGAACCGCAGAAGAAAAATTTATGGCCTTAGAGAGAGCCGGTGTAAACACCACTAAGTCACCCACTGAGCTTGGTCGTTGCCTGACTCAAGCTTTGGCATAGATTAATCACTCTAAAATGCTCACTATTTGAATTTGCGTATAGCTTTGATTCGCTTAAAATTACTAAGTATAAATCGGTTTTAAAAAAATTGAGTCTAAAAGTGAGACGCTTATCACAATTTCAGGATCATTCGTGAAATAAACAAATAAGTATCCGATAAGAGTTTAAGAAGAACTTTTTATTTAAGGTTGCGAGGACATCATTATGTCTATACACATTCCTAGTAGTTCAACAAATATCGGCACTCCTAACGATGCCAAAAAAATAGAGAAAAATGAAAAAACCTCTACTGCAATAGCGCCCTCGAAGACCGATACTTCGGCCGCAGGGCTGCGTCTTCAAGATGATATAAGTACCGTCACTTCGATCAGCAAGGCGGAGAAAAAAATTCCCAACGATCAGTTTTTGGACAATACTAGCGAAGCAATAGAAATGGCAGAAAAAATAAAACGAGCCATCAATGCGAATCCTTATCTCGCACTTGATGCCCAGGGTAGTGCCAATGAATCATCGGTTAATGCATTAATGAGCAACGCTTCTTCTTAATTTGGGTTAAACCTTTAAATTGCAAACTCAACTCGCAGAGCGTGCATCTATGCCACGCTCTAGCTCACCGTGTAAACGAAGCTCTCTTTTCAATACCTTCCCAGCCGCATTTTTTGGCAACATCTGCAAAAAGTTGAATTTTTTTGGTATTTGATGCTGGCCTAGGCGTTCACGGCAAAAATTTCGCAACAACAGTGGATCTTCATCACTCTCCGGTTTTAATACAACATAGGCAATAACAATCTCGCCATGCAAATTATTCGGTTCTCCAACAATAGCGACTTCAACAACACTTGGGTATTGATATAATACTTCTTCAATGACACGTGGGTAGACATTCATACCATTGACTATAATCATGTCCTTAATGCGATCAACGATATAAAAATATCCGTCGCTGTCTTCTGTGCCCAAATCACCCGTTCTGAACCAATCGGCAAAATAGGATTCTGATGTCGCCGCCGGTCTTTCCCAATAACCCTTCATCACATTGGGTCCACGCACACATATTTCACCTATGGTGTTTAGCGCAAGATCGTTTCCCTTATTATCCTTGATTTTCATTTTTACACCAGGGATTGGCAAACCTACAGAGGCTATTTTTTTCTTTCCCCCAATAGGATTTATACAGGTTACAGGGGAACACTCTGTAGGACCATCGCCTTCATAGATAGGCACACCAAATTGATTCTCAAACTTATACATTAATTCTACTGGCATCGCAGCACCACCCGAAACACAATATTTAATACTAGCGAACTTTTTTTGCTGTTGTACTGAAGCACGTAACATTAAATTATACATGCTTGGTACACCTAAGAATATGCTTGCCTTTGATCGATCAATTGCAGAAAAAACAGACTCTAGATTAAATTTTTCAACGACCATCAAGGATGCACCATGAAGCAGTGGCGTTAACATGCCAACAGTTGCAGCAAATGCATGAAACATGGGTAACACTACCAGTAATTTGTCTTTGGCTGGTTCGATCTTTAACGCCAATCGCACGCTCGTCGTGTTGCTGGCTAAATTTGTATGCGTTAGCATCACACCTTTTGGTTTCCCCGTTGTGCCTGATGTATAAATAATGGCAACCAGATCAACATCAGGTTGGAAACGAATAGTTGGTGAAACATGTGTATTTTCCAGTAAGGTTTTCCAATCAATATCTGAACTAACACTCGGTTTATCTCCAATACAAATGTACATTTTTAAGGTTGCTACAGAGTTTCTAAGTACATTAATATTTTGTGCAAACGTAGCGTGGTAGATTATGCCACTGGCGCGTGAATCTTTTAAAATGTATTCAATTTCAATAGGTGTAAGCAATAAATTTATTGGTAAGACTGTCGCCCCCGCTTTAACAATTCCTAAATAGGCCACTGCAAATGCATCACTATTTACACAATACAAAGCAATTCTATCGCCTTTTTGAATATTATTTTGTACCAGTTCTGCGGCCACCTTATCCGCTAAAATATCCAGTTCGGCAAAAGTAATATTATTCTCGCCATATTGAATAGCAATATTATGAGTATAATTAGCGACGGTCTCAGCAAACATCTCTGGCAAGCTGCGGTTAATGACATAAGTCTCTGACATTTATTATCCTTTGTTTTAGTTTCACCCAAATTCTTATTGGTCAGGCATGCTTCATTACGCTACAATAGCCCTGCTTTGGCGTCCTGTGCATATTGAAGAACGAACTAGAATTTGAGTATGTATTGGTAATGCGAGATGTGAATTAAAAAGTTTTAAAGCGCGTAAAGGATTCTGGTTACTTTCATAATACGTACATGCTTAACGTTGCATCTCTGCATTGGTTTATTGAGACCCATATCCAAGTATGAGTATTTTCCATTTTTATTATAGAAATCTCAAATCCGCAGCTTTGTACACAAACAAAGTCTATTATTAATTATTATTAACATAAGATCTTAACTGAATTACATACTCGTTTTCAGTTCCGGAAACACTTAGCATTTTATTTTAAAGTGGTTTATTTATGAACAATAAGAATTTTGTTATCGCATTATTAGTCGTCGCCATTACTGCAATTTTAGCCTATTTTCTGGGTGCTTTAGTCAATTTAGATTCACTTTCTTTAATCGTTGGCGTATTTCTCGGCGGGTTTGTAGGTGCGCTCATTGGTTCTCATCATATAGGGCCAGAAGCCGCTAAGAGCAACACCTCGAAAGCCCGGCCACAAGCCATGCCAGCGGCTAATTCCTCTTCATTTCAAACAATATTTGTTGGTAATCTTCCTTATAAAGCAAACACTTACAATTTACGCAAACTTTTCGAAAACTATGGTACGGTTAAAAGCGTACGCATTGCAATAGATAAGGAAACACGTAAAAAACGTAGCTTTGGGTTTATCGAAATGAATACTCAAGACGCGAATAAAGCCATTAGCGAACTCAACGATGAGCCATTTTATGGTCGCGAGTTAAAAGTAAGTCATGCGCGGGAAAAGATTCATTAGTTAACAACAACCATCGTCTGAGCGATGAACGAGGCCATGAATATGTTTAAATCTTTTACTGAGCTAGTAGAAAAACTAACAAGCAATAGCAACCTAAGCAACGCTCAAAAAGAAAATAAGCAGCATGATATTCAAATTGCAACGGCTGTTTTGATGATCGACCTGATGGGAATTGACGATGAAGATTCAAGCCAAGAAAAACAAGCGATAAGTGCTGCGCTGCAAGAAAAATTCAAACTAAACCCCGGCGAAATTGAAAATATTCTCACCCTTGGAAAACTAAAAGCCCAAGAGGCCACCGATTTTCATGAGTTTACATCCTTAATCAATCAACATTTTGAGTACGCAGATAAAGTTAATATTATTGAGCATTTATGGTTAATTGCATACGCTGATAATAAATTACACCACTATGAAGAGCACAGTATTCGAAAAATAGCTGATTTGCTTTATGTCAGCCATGCTGACTTCATCGCGGCAAAACACAAAGTTTTATCCACACTTAGACGCTAAGCCCATGTAGTTATTGGGTTTAACGCTTTATCCACAAATGCTGTGGATAACTCTGTGAATTAAATACTTAAAACTGACCTAGAACAAGACACCTTCTACCCTTGCTACAGATTGAATGCAAAACAAACAAGATATAAGCTGTTGATTTTATAGATTAATTTTATTTCGCCTTAAATTGATTCTTTATTACTCATAATTGCAAGTGATGAATTTTTTATTGTGCATAAAATAAAAGCGAGCGCTGAAAAATTGACAGCATTCCTGACTTGATTTACCGATTAAACTCGTCTAATTAGGAATCTCGGTTAAACTCGTGCAATACAGAAAGCGAGATGCTAAGATTCCAGGGGCTTTATCGCTCTTGCATCTTAGATTCTAGGGTGATTTAAGTATTTTTGTTGGAGGTAGGAGGGAGGTTTTTTTGTATGGCAACGGGTACCGTAAAGTGGTTTGATAATTCTAAAGGGTTCGGTTTTATTGCTCCATCAGATGGCAGTGATGATGTATTTGTGCATTATTCAGCAATTACTTCAGACGGTTATAAAACCTTAAATGAGGATCAAACAGTTTCATTTGAAACTGAAAATGGTCCCAAAGGTTTAACAGCCGTTAATGTCGTTCCTCAATAAAAACAACTAGAACATCAAGCCACTAAAATTAAACCCCGCTCTCATGCGGGGTTTTGTTTTAAGCAATACGTTTAAGTCGTCACAATTATTCGCAACGCATCAAGTCTGATTTTAGACAAGCTTGAACTTTGTTGAATATCTTCTTCTATCTTATCAAAAAACTCAATTTCCTCTTTTCTAACACTTGGATTAATCCGCGCCAATGCAATTAAGCGAGATTTTTCTTCACCGATTTTTAGCAGAGCATTAGCCGTGACATTCTGTTTCACCATTACAGCTTGTTGGCCAGCCATCTCTTGGCTCTGGGTTGCTAAGCGTTGAATGGCTTCAGTCTGCTGCTTCACAATTTTAATGGCGGTTAACTTATCCACTTTAAGCGCAGCAGCATCGATCTCTTCCATACTAATCTGCGCGGATACGTCGGCCCCAGAATGTGTAATAACAATGCGAATAACCGTGGCCGGTATATAGCGCCGCACATAACTTTTTAAGCCAGGAAACTCTAGACTAAAAACGCTTTCTAATAACATAGTACCGGGTTCAAAATTCAAGCTTTTAATGGCGACGAGAGACGTATTACCCATTTCCTGAGTCAGTAATAAGTCAATTGAACTCTGAACTAAGGGGTGCTCCCAGCTGAGATAATTAACATCTTCATTAATCAGTGCCGTCGGTCGATGCACTGTTACCGTCATTCCATCATCTGGCAAATTGGGGAAACTAGATAACTGCATTGCCTCGCTTGGTTTGATTAAAAACCGAGTAGCATCCAACTCTTCAAACTCAATACCGTAACAATTGAATACCCTATTAACGAATTGCAGCAATCCCTTTTCGTTATTGAAATCCTCAATATCGGCGGCAATTTGCTCTGCAAGCACCGGATGATGAGATTGCAATTCCAATAATCGATCCCGCCCATGTTCCAGTTTATCGGAAATTTGCTGGGTAATCGCTTGCGTGCTCGCAATAAGCTCCTCAATTCCCTGCTCATACTCATCGACAAAATGTAATGCATCGAATAATGAGTTTTTAGTTTCTCTAAATACTGTTTGGCCCGCTGAACAGGGACCTGCAAAAGCATTCAGACCTTCTTTATACCAACGAAACAGGGTTTCTTGAGCTGTTTTTTGCAGATAAGGAATATGCAGATTAATCGTCTTGGTTTGCCCAATCCTATCCAGGCGGCCGATACGCTGCTCTAGCAGATCTGGATTATACGGAAGATCAAACATGATCAAGTGATGTGAAAATTGAAAGTTTCTTCCTTCACTGCCGATTTCTGAGCAAATGAGCGCTTGAGAACCCGTGTCAACGTCGGCGAAAAATGCTGCCGCTCGATCGCGCTCAATAATACTCATGCCCTCATGGAATACCGCACAATGAATACCTTCCTTGGTGCGTAAATATTTTTCAATATCTTTAGCGGTTTGCGCATTAGAAGTGAGTACTAACACCTTAAGAGGTTTCAATTGCTTAAGCTTGTGTGCTAGCCAGGGCAAACGAGGATCAAAAGAGGCCCAATGCACGCCCTTTTGGCGTAGTGATTGATAGAGTAATTCAATACTCAGCAAATGCTGGGTAGATGAAATTCCACTTTCCTGGGCATCCGCAAGACTTTGCGCATAGATTTCAGGTAATTCAAGCGGATAGCTGTGTATTTCCCGCCCCGGAAAGCCCTGGATTGAAGAACGTGTATTCCGAAATAAAACCCTACCTGTGCCATGCCGGTCTAATAGATGGCGAATGATTTTTTCTCGACGTTCCAGCCACGCTGAATCATCGGCGATGAGTGAATTAAGTTGCGCAAACAAGGCATTCAACTCTACATCGTCTTGCAATCCCGGCAATGCGATCAATTTAACAACTTTCGGCGCATCTAACGCGATTAAAGTTTCGAGAAACTCTGCTATCGGTTGATACTGCTGTTCTTCCAATAGAAACTGTTCAAGATCTCTAAAGCGCGAAGGATCGAGCAATCTTAGGCGCGCAAAATGTCCGGTTTTGCCAACTTGTTCTGGGGTTGCCGTAATTAGAATTAAGCCCTTGGTAGCGAGTGCTAGCTTCTCTACCAACAGATACTCTCGACTTGCAACCTGGGGGGTCCACTCTAAATGATGTGCTTCGTCGATAATTAAAAGATCCCAGTCGACCGTAGATACTTGCTCAAAACGTTGTTCGTTACCACTTAAAAAGCCCAAACTACATAATATGAGCTGCTCATTCTCAAATGGGTTTTGCAGATTCCCGCTTTCCTCATCGGCAATGCAACGTTCTTCATCGTAGATATTAAAGTGGAGATTAAAGCGCCGTAACATCTCTACCAACCACTGATGAATTAGGGTTTCAGGTACAATGATTAGAACTCGCTGTACTCTTTCGGTCAGAATTTGTTGATGTAAAATTAGCCCTGCTTCAATGGTTTTACCTAAGCCAACTTCATCGGCAAGCAATACCCGAGGAGCAAATCGTTTAGCCACATCCTGTGCAACATATAACTGATGTGGAATTAAACTGGTACGCGCACCGGACAAACCAAACGTATCCGACTCAAGCAGAGCGTGTTTTTGCTTTAGCGCCTGCTGGCGCAGCGAAAACCACTTGTTACTATCAATTTGAGATGCGAATAAACGATCAAGTGGCTGTGAAAACTGCATGAAATTGCTTAGTTCGGATTCATGCAAGACGGCTTGCTGGTCATCTCGTTGGCCAAAATAAGTAATTAAGCCAGCTTCTTCCTTGGTACTTTCAATCCGTAGCGTCCATTGCTCATGACTATCTACCATTTCACCGGGCTTAAATTGAACGCGCTTAATCGGCGCCGAAGATAAAGAATAAGTTCGGGTATCACCACTCGCAAGGAATACGATGGTAATTCGTCGGTTATCAGCACTTAAAACGGTACCTAGACCTAAAGTGGGTTCGGATTCACAAATCCAGCGTTGACCAGGGACAGGTAATGACACAGCAAGAGACCTCTAAGCTCACAAAGCCGGGTATCTTAGTGCAAAAGTAGTTAATTATCACTATCCATGTAAATATATATTATAAGACGACGTTTTTGCTTGCTAACATACCTTGAAAGATGCCATTACCATCAAAATAAACAATGGCTTAGAATATTCCGGGTAAGCTTCCGTCTTCATTTTGAGCCGTTTGCAGCGGAGCTCTTGTTGCAGCACAATCATACATCATCTTGACGGCATAGCTATGTGGCGAGCTCTGCCACATATAAGCGCCTAAGACGACCTTTAATAAGAACGGTGCAAACAGGTCTCCTTCAGACGAAGACTTCTGTATGCGTGCGAGATCTATTGCTTCTTCTGCCGGTATGCCGAGACGAGAATTAATCACGGTATCATAACCAATCATTGCGACCGCATAACATTGCTGAACAGGGCCTTCGGGATATTCGCCGACTTGGGCAAAACTTGCATTTGCATAAAACAATGCACTTAGGGTAGTTAATAAAGATAATCGCTTTAGATATTGCATTGCGATACTCCTTCCTTCAAAAATGGCTATTATTTTTTTATTGCCTGATGAAAAAACATGTTCTCCTTTTATCTTTGTCGGTCGTTTTGCAATAATATGTAGCTATTTCGTTGCCTTTCGTGTGACGCTATTCACTGACATAAATGTAATTAGCGAAAGTTGAATTAAGGTCGCTACAATCCAAGTTCTTATCCCAAGGAATTAACGTTGTTATTTCGTTATGCCCTAATGAATTCAGCTGAAAAACAATGCCAAAACGGTTTATCAAATGCCAACTGCCCGCAAACCCTATAAAGAGCACGTTGCTGGAATTATCGATACTTTTGACTATTGACTCCGCCATTACCCTGTCCCAAATCAATTGCTGCTTAACAAAACGGTGAAACTTTTCTTTGTCACTTTCTGATAACGGCTCAAACTTATGCCGGGTAAAACTTACCGCAAGTTGACGTATATATTCCGGCGGTGGATTAGCTGGTTTAGTAATAGGGTATAGAGAGAAATCAGTTTTAGACCAATCCCTATTAGCGATATTTTTTACTAAAGCTTGTTCAATATTCAACGCAACTATTGGGATTTTTTTATCTCTGGCGAATAAAAAAAGAGGAAGATAATGATTAAGATCAAAGCCCCATAATTCATCCCAATTAAGCATTCGTAAAAATTCTTTTTGATTGAGCTTTCCCGCAACCCAGCGATTAAGTAAATCTTGTTTAGAACGGGGCAGCATTTCAAAACCCAAAACGATGTTGTTATTATCACGACTCAGCTTAGTTAACGTATCTAGATGCCAAGAATGATGATTCGCATTAGCATGATGCTCACCCATTAATAGTATGGGGTTTTGATTCAATTGACTGAATACATCGCTACTCGCAACTGACTGCATGCTTGCGGGATTAAGCCAGAGACTATCCGGCATACACTGTTCTGAATTAGCAAACACATTTGTTGAACTTAAGCCATATATAATACTTAGCTTGCTTATGAGGTCTATTATCGGCTTTGCGTGCATGTTCTACTAAATGCATCAGGTATGCCGACCAGACGGGCTCAACAAATCGAGAAATAGGCATTGGTACCTGCGGATTTAAGGGTGATTGTTTCTCCGTTTGCCCAAAGTGATGTGCCAAATGAAGCACTGCGTTCTTGCGCTTTTTGCAAGAGAATATATATAACTATCGCAACAAAGTACGCCTTGCATTAACACTCTAAACCCACTCGGACAGGCTCCTAGGAACCTGTCCGAGAACAGACTTAGTGCGGGTATCCCTTACTGAACAAAGTCCACGGCACGGGATATAATGCCTTTATTGCTTACGGAGTCCGGGTCTATACTGGTTGCAACAACACGACCTGAACTGCTTACCGCAATGACATTGCGGCCATCCGTGTCTTTTGCCAATAACGTCGCGCCTGGGCTTAACATGAGATTTTCATATCTACAATCATTCAGGTAGCGAAATGCAGTACGACCATCATCTAATGGCGCCAGTATGGGATGGCTGTAATCCGCCGACGTCAAATCTAAGTAGCTATATCCCAGCCGACCACATCGTGAGAAGTCACTCGTTCCAAGTGGACTGATTGAATCCGTAAATATCCTGCCTTCCAGGCCTATGTAAGCTGCGAGCACAAGCCCTCCTCCTGCATCAACATAGTCCGCTAATCGATTGCCTAATGCTGTCGAGTTATAGAAACTGTTCGTCCTTACCGAAACCAATACTGCATCGTATTGTAAAAGTTGATCAAATGAAGGCTGTCGATTTAACTTAAATTCATTGTTCACTTGAACAGATGAACTCTCTCCAATCAGTGCGACTCTTTTAGGGCCGCTACCATCGTCTGTTTTTATATCCCCCACATTGGCGAGTTCTCCACGCACGGCGGTCATTCCATTTGATTGACCACGCCGAATTCTGCCGTCATCACTCCGCATCGTCACCGTACAAAATACATTATTGAATGCAGGGACATCTTCAACATTAAACGCTCCTGATATATCCGTATAGCCAATTTCACCGGCGCAATTGACCCTCGCATCTTCAACCACCGCATCATCAGCATCTAATACGCGACCCACCACCGTTGAGGGTGGGTTGACCACTAAGGTTAGTTTTGGCGACTCACCGGTATTTCCAGCGGAATCAACAACGCGTGCAGAGATCACATGGTTTCTTGCGCCCACTTCTGGAATAAAGTTGAAGGGGGTTTTCCTTGAGGTCGTCGTGAAGACAACGACATCATCAACGATAAAATCAATACGCTCAATGCTCACTCGCTCGTTCAGCGAGTACCGTGAAAGCAACGGGACTTCCCGACCTTCAAAAACTTCAGCGCCATTCTCTGGACTTTTAAACGCGCGAACCTCCGGTGGGATGTCAATTTGAGCGGGATACACGGTAATAACCTTAGATTCAATCACTGTTCCATTGCCTGCAATATCAAATGCTTGTATAGATATCTCATAACGACCTGCAGGTATACCCCCATTCGCTTCCGAGGCAAAAGCATGAAAGTAGTCGCCGTACTCGCCTTCCCAATCCGAAAAAGTGACGCCATTAACGATGAAGTCAACTCTTTCTACCGGCAGATTATAGCCTTGGCGTCCAAAAACGTACGCCTCTAAGTACAAAGGCTGGCCTGCATAAAAGCCGAGGGCATCATCGCTCCCCCAAATACGCGTCGTTTTTATTTTCCACGGATTAGGATTGGGAACTAGCGTCACCGTATTGGTAGTAGAAAAACCGGTATTTCCGGATACATCGACGGCGTAAGCAGCGATGGACAACTGCGTGACACCCGGTTCAACAGAAAAATCGTATTGGTAAGGCGCTGAGTCATCAGAGCCAACAACAATACCATTGATCTCAAAATACACTGCCGCCACCCGAACATCATCACTGGCATTTACTCTGACATTTATCCAGGATTCTTCATATACCGTTATTCCATTCATTGGGGAAACTAAAGAGACTACCGGTGGAATTCCGTTCTCATCCGTTACTTGCTGCACATATTGCGCAATCATCAGCGCTGTATCGCCCTGATTGACGGGCGGACCAGTGCCATAATCACCCTCAGGAGAAAAGCCATTCTCTCCCGTAATATAAACATATTCCTGATCTACATCGATTCCAGTGCCAGCATAACTCCCCCCCCTTAAACCGATGGTACCGGAAAATTGGGTTGTAGTGGGATCTTGGATATCGACATACGCAATGGAATTAGGAAACAATTGCTCCGCATAAAAAGCGGTGTCTGCATTGACCGCCACATCTCTGGGCATAAAACCCCTTCCAGACCCAACGAGCACGGGGTTTTGCGGATCCTGTATATCAATGATGCGATATACAGCACCCAGAGCGGCGACATGCACATAATTTTCATGAATGCTTAAGTCCTTTATGCTATACGGCCCCAGCTGACTTAACACGGTACTTAACACGGTAGGCAAATTTGGCGAACTCACATCAATCATATAGATTCCGGTGGTCGAGCCAACCACCGCGAGAGTTCCTTGTACATCAACCCCTTTGGTTATGCCGATGTTATTGACCTGGCCGACAATAAGCGGCTTTTTTTGATCACGCATATCCACGATTTGCAAGCCACTGCTGCCATCTGCAATAAACGCAAAGCCGTTGCTAATTTGCAAATCCTGGGCAATACCCGGTGTATCCACGCCGCCGACTAAGACGGGTTCATCGGGATTGCTGACATCAATAATTTGCAAGCCGGACTCACCATCCGCAACATAGGCAAAACCTGACGCCACCTTCACATCGATACTCACGCCGGTTGTATCCAGTATAGACTGTTGTCTTGGGTTCGATTTATCCGCCAAATCGATAATCACCAAGCCTGCATTACCCGCTGCGACATAGCCCATGTCGGCATTAACACTGATATTGTTTGCATAACCGGGCAGCCTTATTAGGCCCAAGGCTATTGGCTCAAAAGTAGCGCTTACTGCCAATATCGTGGATTTTAATTTTCCATTTGAAATGGTGATGCTACACGTTCCATCATCTTCGCCAAAAACAAGCCCTGGCGTCAATCCAAAACTGCAAACCGATAAATCAGAACTCAGGTAATTAGTGCCACGCGCCGTATCTGTTAAATCAATGCTGCTGCCATCCACGAGTATTCCGGTGACTTGAAGTTGCTGACTCCCATTGCGCAGTTGAACTCTGTTACCGGAGAGGTGAACACGCGAGGGGGTCACGCTAAACGTGCTAACCGCATCGTCATAATTACGATCATTTGCATCACTGGGGTTGGACGCAAGAGAGACCTCCAGAAAATCATTTAAACCATCGCCATCGGTATCAATCAGCAAGGGGTTGCTAATATACCCATCAGCACCCGCCATCACCTCATCA
>JALUUH010000070.1 GCA_027021445.1 Gammaproteobacteria bacterium | reverse complement strand
GTAAGCGAAAATGGAGTGACAAAGCCGGAATCCGTGCAAACAGATTTACTCGAATATGCACATGGCTTACTTGATGTAGCTGAGGAAAGCCGTACTCAGAATACGGAGGAAGATTCTGGTATATCGGTTGATGACTTAGCGAAACCCGATGGAGAAATAGATTCTAAGCATGAGCCGCTCAGCACAACCATAGACCCTGTTGCAGCAATTGTCCCTGTTATTAACAATAACCCGGAACCAGAACCAGAACCAGAACTAGAACTAGAACTAGAACTAGAACTAGAGCCAGATTCAGGCCTAGATTCGTCTGCAAGCCTTGTGGATGAGAATATAGTCGCAAGTAATCCAGATGGAGTGAGATTAGGTGAAGAATTTGAAAAGGCGATACCTCATCCTACAACCATAGCCCCGCTTGAACTGGATTTTTCTCATCATCAAGGTTTAGTGATTGATCATCCATCAGAAGAATTGATGATATCCGTTAAGCGTGATGACATCAGTAGAAAGGATGATTTAGTCAGTACAAAAATTGAACCGGAGAAGAAGACTCATTTAGTTGCCAATGATAATAACGAAAAATTTAGCGCAAATTCAGCACCAAAATCGGTAAAAAAATCAAATATAATTTTACATATAGCGCTGATCGTAATCGTCACCAGTGTTGCGCTAGTGGGGTATTCGTATATTTTTTCGGATGCAGGTAAGGAAAACCTGGTGAACAAGGGCGTAACTAGCGCTAATCTCGACGAGCAAGATACACCTCATCGAGCTGTAGCAGCGATTGCTGAAGCCGCAAACGCTCGTACTACAAGCACTCATGATAAGGGCTCGATGCGTGTACTACAAATAGAGGCCCCAAAATATACCATCAGCGTAGATCGACCTATTAATCCTGCAATGGAGGACAATCTAGAGAAAAAAATTATTCAATTAGAGACCGAAAAAATAAAGAATGAAAAAGCCAACACCGCCCAGCTATTTAAAAATGAAACGCTTTCTAGTGGTGATCGCCTGGTGCAGCACGCGGTGGTGAAGGGCGATACGCTGTGGAAAATTGCTGGTAAATATTTAAATGACCCTTATCGTTACCCAGAACTCGCCAAGCTTAGTGATATTAGCAACCCTGATCTCATTTACCCAGGAGATATCGTAACTTTTTGGAAAAAGATGTAGTTCGATTACGATCTTTTCAGTACAGTGAGGGTTGTTGGAAGAAACTATTTATTTAGCCTCTGATGAGGCGTTTATCGGCTAATTAAAAAGGTTAAAGTCTATCATGGAAATACATAAATGGGATGTGGCACTCGAAAATTTAATCAGAGAAGAAACAGAAAAAAATAACAAACCATTAACCTTAAACGATGTAAAACGTTTAGCTAATGATCACGTTATTCGTTTTGACGATATTATGGTAACAGTTTTTGAACTGACCCTAAACAATAAATGGGTCTACAAAGAGAATAATAGTATTGTTCCACTTACCCGTGAACAGGTAGATGATTTATACACAGGTGGTCGAATAAAAGAAGAAGATGTTGAGCGCTATACGGGAAGCTGGTTTCCGCTAAAATAATGAATCCTTTTTTTATTAAGACGCGCGGCGCTGCAGTTATTATGCTAGCTGTATTCCTTTCTCCGCTAAGTATTCGCGCTGATATAAGGCTTCCTGATTTATTACTGAATGCGCAACAGCTAATGTCGAAAAGTTCCGCTGGTGAAGCATATGAAATGCTCATTAAGCATGAAGCAGAATTTGCTGGAGACCCAAAATACGATTACATACTTGGCGTTTCAGCGTTGGATAGTGAGCGCGCAGGCTATGCCGTATTGGCCTTTCAACGCACATTGGCGGTTGCGCCGCGTTTCTTAGGTTTGGCTAGAGCTTATTTTCGGTTAGGGGCATATAGCGACGCAGAGCAAGAGTTTAGCGAGGTTAAGCAGTATAATCCACCGCATAATATCAAGCGTTCCATCCAAATTTGGAAATGGTTTTTTAGTGCGCAGAATTAGTCGATTTCACACACTGAGTTTTTTTAGCCGATTAGGAATAGTACGCGGACCGAGTGAATTTTCGGTAAAAGATGTCAATCAGATTTTACTGGGCGTGGGATGGTTGGCAGATTGTAGCAATACATTTTTACCCTCGGTCACTACCACGCTTATTTATGGAAAAGCAATACCTGTGCAAAGTGAGTCTGAATACGGAACAAGCTATAACGGAATTCGAATAGGTTCGAGTTCTCAGTTATTTAGTCGTTTCACGCTCTCTGGGTCAGCAGGGCTCACTGCAACGCAATATGATTCAGGATCGTTTTTTGGTGAAATACGCAACGATTCAAAAGTTGATCTCAGCATTGGCATGAAATGCGTTCAAAGGTTTTTATATTCAGCCACAGCTAAGCTATGTTTATAACATTTCAAGCATTCTGATCTATGAATATAAAAGGATTGAAGCATATCTTGGAATACGTAAAGAATTCTTTGAGAAGTACCAGTTGAATGAAAAGATAGCGATTAATAACGTCAGCAAGATCAAACTGCTACGAGGAGGGTTTAGAGCGATAACCGGAAAAATAGCCAAAAATTATCATAAAGCTTATAGCGTTAAAACGCCGGTGGCAACATTGAGTATTCACGGTACAGATTATTCCATTTTGGCTAAAATAAAGCAACAAAAAAATCGTCGAAAGAACCAACAATTTGATGTTGATAACTCAGTACCTCTCGGTAAAAAACCTCAGCATGTAGTCTCTCGAAAGTTTATTTCAGTATTCAGTACAGAAGCAAAGTCGATGAGCATTAGCGCGGTTGATGCACCAACGACAGGAATAAGCAATACCTTTCGTAAGTAAGCGCGGGTTTGTTTTAAGTGGGAATGCAGTATTAAGTGACTCTGGCCCCATTATTGGAAATACTATTCAGGCAAAAACATTCGGCAGCAACGGTGAGTTGATCAGTTATCTAGGCCCGGCCGTCAATGAGGTTAATGCGCATGATAATTTAGGTAATATTGGATATCTTGGATCCGCATCATTGACCACTGATTTTACTAATCAACGCGTACTCACCTCAGTGGATCTCGGTATTAATGAGCAAGTGTGGCATGGCCAAGGTTTGCAAGTCCCGATTTACGCTGATGCGACGTTTGGTGGAACGATGGCAGTGAATGTGAGTGGATCAGTCAATGCTAATGGCAGCGGCAAATCTGGTGGGATCATTTACTAGTAATGTTGCAGATGACAGCCCAAATGGTGCTATTATGTCCTACGAATTATCTGCAAGGCCAAATGGAAAAGAGACCACGGTTATGGGTACTGCCGCGTTTAGGCGTCAATAAACATGATACGAGATCTATATGTTGTCATTTAAATGTAGATTTCGATGCGCGGGTATTGCCACTTTCCTTGCTTCTCGTCGCTTGTATTGAGAATGACAATGTTCAGAATTTAAATGCTTCCAATCAAGTTGATACTCCCAAAAAAAATATTCAACCAAAAACAATAAGCGGTTCGGTTACCAAGGGACCGATGCACAATGCACGAATACGAATATATGAACTGGATAAACGCGGGATTAAATCAGGGATAGTGCTTGCTGACACCTTAAGCGATGAATCGGGAATGTGGCGTGCGTCATTTAATAGTGATGAAGACTACCTCTTAGTTGAATCATCCGGTGGTAGTTTTATTGATGAATCAGATCAAGAAGTTGATATTGAAAAAAAAAGAAAATAACTTTAAGTGATGCGGATCTTCTCTATAGCATTATATCCCCTGATGATAGCCAAGTCGCCATTACGCTATTAACTTCTGCCTTATATTTTCATACCAAAATGGAAAATATTAAATTGGGAAATTTTTTTCCGCATTTCGAGCCGTTAAAGCCAAAGCAAAACAGGCCTTTTCTTATGATGTTTTTACCACCTTACCGGCGAACCCCATTGCTCCTGTGGCCAATTCATCAGAAGTGTCCATGCAATATGCTTTATTGGTTGGAGGTTTAGCAAATGCAGTCAATGAGCTTTCCGTGAAGTTAGCACAAGCAAAACCGAACTTCGGCATGATAAAGGCAATTGTAGAAGATTTATCGGATTGCAAAATAGACGGTAAAAATTATAATCAAACCGTTGTGGTTGTTATGGCTGATAGCAATATTTCGGCTCCTAGCGGTATTGGATTAAGAGAACAAATAAGGAGATTTTATAATAATAATTATTTGGTCTATAATAATACTCATATCATTGATTATCGATAGTTATGATCTGACTTCAGTCAATGGAGGAAGTGTGATTTTGATATCAGAGAACCGTTTCAGCTATATTCCTGCAGTGGATTTTTTTGGCAGTGACAGCTTTACCTATACGCTAAAAGACAGTGAGGTTAATATAACGAATAGTGTGATCAAGTATGCGGCGGTAGGTTTGAATTGCGCCGCAACGTGTAACATTAATAATTCCGAAATTCGTTATTCTGGAGTGGGCGTAAACTTGAATGGCGAGTCAAGTGTGAGTATTTTAAATTCGGTATTTGATGCTAACGCAGGCGCAGTGATTGCGGATATGAAAGGTGTTCTTACGTTAAATAACAATGTTTATGTCAATAATTACGGCCGCATAGCAGGCGCAGTTAGTTTGCACTCAGTCGGTGCTGGGAGCCTTTTGAGTCACAGTATTTTTAGCAGAAACACGGGGGGCAGCACCGATGGGGCTATTTATTCTAATTCGGCCAATGAGCTGCAAATACTCAATAACTTAATAATACAAAACTCAGCAACAAATGCGGGTGATGCCGTGTATCTATACCCGTAGTGATTGGAATATAGGTCTTATTGCACGCCCTCTTCATTCCATGGCTTCGTTTACCCGAAGAGGGCACCGAGGGAAATTCCTCGCAATAGTCCAGCTATTACTTGTCATTTCGCCTTGCCATGAAATGAATATGACGCACACTAAAAACCTAGATCTCAAACGCTACGGGTATAGCTGTTAATGCCAGCGCTATATTGCCCAATAATACTTTAGATAATAATACCAACTTCATCATTTTTAACTACGTGCCGCTATTTAATTAACTTAGAATCCGTAGTTAATCGTAAAATTTATGCGACAGTACAATTTATCTCGGTTTTTACTGGGTCTACTTATTATCATGGGTTTTGGGCTCCATTCGATGGGAACTATTGAGCTTCCTTTTGTCGAGCAGTTGGAAAATCGCGCTTATGATATGCGCTTGCTCGCTACCATGCCCAATACGCAGGAAAAGCGTATTGTCATTGTTGATATCGATGAAAAAAGTCTTGATGCAGAGGGACGATGGCCTTGGGGTCGAGATAAGCTTGCCTTGCTGATGGATAAGTTGTTTGACACCTATTATGCCAGTGTTGTTGGCTTTGATGTGTTATTTATTGAAGAGGATACAAGTTCTGGGCTAAATGTCTTGAATGATCTCGCCAATACTGAGTTAAAAGACGAGCTTAGTTTTCTGGACGTTTATCATAAAATCAAACCCACTCTCGAATGGGATAAGATATTTGCCCAAAGTTTGGCGGATAGAGATACGGTTCTCGGTTATTTTTTTGTGCCCGAAAATTCGCCAGAAAGCGGAATTAAAAAGGGAGTATTGCCCGGCCCTGTTACATCTTATGAAAAACTGAATGTCAAAAAACTACCAATACCGACGGCAACAGGTTATGGCGGAAATTTAGCTATTTTACAAAAAAATGCGATTGGAGGCGGTTTTATTGATAAGCCGGTGGTTGATAGTGATGGTGTTGTTCGTAAAGTTTATTTATTTCAAGAGTTCGCAGGACAGCTTTACGCGTCGTTACCGCTTGCAATGATTAAGGCGTTAATGGGAAATCCTGAAATAGAGTTTACTATTGCACCGGGTTATGAAAATGCGCCTTTTAATTTAGGCTTTGAGTGGCTAACGATTGGAGGATTAAAAATTCCAATTGATGCTGAATCTGCTATACCCGTACCCTATATTGGGCCATCTGGAAGTTATCCTTATATATCTGCTACTGATGTGATGCATGGTGATGTTGAATTAGAACAACTCGATGGGGCAATCATATTAATTGGCAGTAGTGCGGCAGGGCTACTTGATTTACGTTCTACGCCGGTGCAAGGGATTTATCCTGGAGTGGAGATTCACGCCAATGTATTAGCCGGTATTTTAGATGAAAGCATTATGCAAAGGCCGGGCTATATACAAGGAGTCGAGTTTATAAGTTTGATTATTATTGGGATTTTGTTGCTGATATTATTGCCTTTGATGTCGGCACTAGTGGTTGGAGTTTTTGCCGTAGTTTTGTTGGCTAGCGTTATAGGAATAAACCTATACTTTTGGAATGCACTGATTCTAATACCGATTGCATCTTCGGTTTTATTGATTATGTCCATTTTTATACAACATGTGTCTTATAGTTTTTTGTTGGAACAAAATACGAAACGAAAATTACATAAAAGTTTCGGCCAATATATCCCGCCTGAGCTTGTTGATGAACTAAGCGAAACTGAAGAAGCATTTTCATTAGAGGGAGAGAGTCGAGAGATGACCGTATTATTTTCCGATGTGCGCGGTTTCACCTCGATTGCAGAAAACTTAGAACCCAAGCAATTATCACAGTTAATGAATGCAATGTTAACACCTATGACCGGTATTATTCATGAACAACGCGGTACGATAGACAAATATATGGGGGATGCAATAATGTCTTTTTGGGGCGCTCCAATAGCGGATAAAAACCACGCGAGTCATGCTGTGGCGGCGGCGATAAAAATGAAACATGAGTTACCCAAAATAAATAAAAAGTTTAAAAAAAATAATTGGCCGACGATCAATATTGGAATAGGTTTAAATACGGGGGTGATGAGTGTTGGTAACATGGGCTCTGCATTTCGTATGGCCTATACGGTGATGGGCGATGCGGTGAATTTGGGTTCACGTTTAGAGGGCTTAACCAAAAAGTATGGTGTTCATATTATTGTAAGTGAGTCAACCGCTCGCGCAGCATCCGAATATGCCTATCGTTCTCTTGATCTTGTGAAAGTGGCTGGTAAAGAGGAGGCCGTCGAAATATTCGAACCCTTGGGTTTAAAGGAAGACCTTTCCGCTTACGCAAGCAATACGCTGGAACTGTATGTGCAAGCACTCGCCAGTTACCGCAAGCAAGACTGGAAGCCTGCTCAGGAAAAATTCAACATCCTGCAAAAACAATCAGAACAATTGTTATACAAGATATATCTCGATAGAATACACCAATTTGCACAAGATCCACCCGGTGTTGATTGGGATGGGGTTTATACCTTTACTTCCAAATAATAGGTGGTAGGTAGATACACATTTGCTTGTTGGGGGTTGAGTGAAACGTATACATATATATCGTCATGTGGATTGTGAAGGGCCGGGTTATCTCGAAGAGTTTTTAGACGTTCATCATTTTGCTTATGACATTATTGGCATTGATCTCGGTGATCCGGTTATTTCAGACCTAAGCCAAGTGAGTGGTTTGGTCTTCATGGGTGGAGGCATGAGTGCTAATGATGAGTTTCCGTGGATTGAGCAAGAGCTGGCATTGATTCGCAATGCTAAGCAATTGGGCATACCGATGTTAGGCCATTGCTTGGGTGCTCAACTCATTAGTAAAGCCTTGGGTGGTCAAATCACCGATAATCCGGTAACAGAAATTGGCTGGTTTTCAGTAAATAAAACGCTTGGTTTAAATATTGATTGGTTGGAGGGCGTGGCGAGTAAATTTCTTCCCTTTCATTGGCATGGCGAAACATTCTCGCTGCCCAATGGCGCCATCAATATATTAAGCAATGAGCATTGTACAAACCAGGCTTTTTTATTAGATAATATTATGGCGTTTCAATGCCATATTGAGATGACCGAAGAGATGGTCGATGAATGGGTGCATCGTTTTGACTACCAGTTAGAAAACCCGAGTGATTCGATTCAATCGTTTGATGAAATTATCGCACACAAACTTGAAAATATTCCGGCAATGCAGGCTGTTGCTAATATATTTTATCGTGAATGGGGAAATTGGGTTCGAGAGTATGCAGAAAAATAGCGCAAAAAATAGATTTCATTGATAATACTTAATGGGTATAAGCAAGGAAATTACAAATGAAAGTTACCATCGTTAAAGTACACGTAAAATCTGAGTTCATCGAAGAATTTATTCAAGCCACAAAAATTAATCATAAAAACTCGGTGCAAGAATCGGGTAATTTACGCTTTGATGTATTGCAATCACCACAAGATAAATCTCAGTTTATTTTGTATGAAGCCTATGATTCAGAAGAATCTGCCAAAGCGCATAAGACCACACCGCATTATATAACCTGGCGTGATACTGTCGCCGATTGGATGGCATCTGCAAGGGAAGGTATGCCTTATGAGGGTTTGCTGCCAGAGATTAGTTCTGAATGAGTCATCAAGGTTTAGGCAATGCGAATAGCTTTAGTATTACCAGACTTCCACGTATAGAATTTGGCCGTGGAAAGTTTTTATTGCTAGCGGAGATCATTAAACCTTATGGCGATAATGTTTTGCTTATTACCGGTAAAAGCTCGTTTTCTAAAACCAAGCACTGGAATGAATTGCTTAAACTTTTCCAAGTAAATAATATTCATTGGACACATATTAGTATTTTATCTGAGCCTTCTCCTGCAAGAGTGGATGAAATTGTAGCTACACATGCAGATAAGGAGATAGATGTTGTGCTCGCCATCGGCGGGGGTAGTGTTTTAGATGCGGCAAAAGCGGTGGCGGGTTTAATAAAAAATCAGCAATCAGTGCTGGATTTTTTAGAAGGAGTAGGTCCTGAGCTGGATTATACCGGGCCATCGATACCGTTTATCGCGCTACCTACAACGGCTGGAACCGGTAGTGAAGTGACCAAAAATGCAGTGCTTGGAGTAGTTGGGAAAAAAGGTTTCAAAAAATCATTTCGTGATGAAAGCTTGCTTGCTGAGGTGGCGATTATAGACCCGGAGTTATTAGCTAACTGTCCACCAGCGTTGATTGCTGCGAATGGAATGGATGCACTTACCCAGCTCATTGAGTCCTTTGTTTCGAGCAAATCAAACCCATTAACTGATGCGTTAATAATAGCCACATTACCGAATATCGGAAAGAGCTTATTGTCTTGGTTTGAAAATGTCGGCGATATCGAGACGGCGCAGAACGATTTAGCTTTTTCTGCGATGATTTCAGGTATTACCCTTGCTCAAGTAGGTCTGGGCTCGGTTCATGGTCTTGCATCTCCCTTGGGAGCCTATTTTTCGATTCCACATGGCGTCGCTTGTGGGTCTTTGTTAGCGGCGGCGACGGCCGTTAATATTCAAGCAATGCGTGAGCGAGAGCCTAATAATACAGCACTGGAAAAATACGCCAGGATTAGCACTCTGTTGACTGCAAAACTTTATGATTCTGATGAGCAAGCACAGCGAGCATTAATCGATGTTTTAATACAATGGACTCAGGTACTTAATATTCCAAGCTTGAATAGTTATGGGCTTACTGAACGGGATCTTTCGCATATTGTTGCTAATTCACGTGGTAGCAGTATGAAGACGAATCCAATTGAACTTAAAGATGAGGAAATAGCATCAATATTAATCAAAAGTATTACTCATATGCGACCTTCACACGAAAAATATGGTTATCATTGAACTTTAGTATGCTCATTCACTCAATACTTGCAATAGGCGTCCGATAAGCTGTGTAGCTTTGTGTTGAGGCGTTAGGACTTTTTTTTCGTGGTAGATAGTAAGTATTACAAAAGGAGATATAGATGTTGAAAAAATTTGGATTGTTAGGTTTGGCTCTGGTATTTAGTGGCGTCATCGCTTTTACTTCGAATGCTGTCGCTGGAGACGCGTGGGCTTCGGGAAATGCATGGCATAATACTGGAGACAAAGATAAAGGCGGTCATAAGGGCATGGGCATGCACCACGGTGGTGGTGGAATGGGCATGATGATGATGAGTGGTGAAGGCCACATGACTGCGAGATTACGTTCAGTTTGGAAACTAAAATTAACCAACGAGCAAAAAAAGGGGATCCGAAAAATACAGCGTGAACTCAGAAGCAAGCACTGGAATCATACCGACAGTATTGATGTGTTATCCGACAAGTTAATGGATTTGTATCGGAAAGATGTCAGAGATGCCCAAGCGATAGGGAAGGTCTATGGTGAAATATTTGAAAAACGAAAACAAATTATTATGTTGAGCATAGAAGCTGGAAATAAGGTTGAAAAGCTTTTAACTAAAGAGCAACGTGAAAAGATGAAAAAAATGAGCCCGATTCATAAGATGGGAGAGGGTTGGTAGGATAGTTGTTGTTTACTCGATAAGATGACTTAGCATTAAAAAAGCCGGTGTATATCACCGGCTTTTTTATGGTTTATGATGCAGGCTTGTCTACTTAGTTTCTTAATTTTTGGTGTTTCGGGTTTTCGATAACTTTAAGATTGACTTGTTTGGGCTTAATATCTGCTTCTTTTATTTTTGTAATATACAGCTGTTTTCTGAGTGGTATGAAGAGCTTGTAAACTCGTTGACGTTTAATGAAGGTCGTGTCGCAGGTCACTTATTGTTCTCCTATAGGGTTAAACAAATTCGATTGACTCGATTGACTCGATTAACTCGCTAAGCGGCTGCCAGCAAGTTTAGTCTACGGGAACAAAGAACTCCACTGTTTTACTTGGAATTAAATCCTCTGATTTTTTTTTAGTCGAAAAA
>JALUUH010000069.1 GCA_027021445.1 Gammaproteobacteria bacterium | reverse complement strand
ATCTAAGGCCTGATGGCTTTCAATCGACATATCCAAGGTTTTTATATTGCGGTTATAATATTGATTTTCTGAAGTGAGATTCTCAAGATGGATATTTATCAACCTGTATTTCGGGAAATATTGGCGTATTCGCACCAATAATCATCAATTATGCTTGACTCCGCCTGTTTTATGTTATAAAAACAAGACTCACTAGCCGCAATATAACAACCTTAATAATGATTGACATTGAGCGCTATTTCGACAGCCCAAGCACCTCCGCACAAAAACAGTACGAGGCAGTTCGTGCCATTATTGTTGACAAATTATCGGCCGAAGAGACCGCAGCTAAGTTCAACTATTCGGTTAATAGTGTATATGCACTCCTACGTGATACGCGTTCAGGAAAATTAGATTTATTTCCGGGGCAACGACTTAAAGGCCCTAAAGTACGCAGAACGCCCTCGCACATTCTAGAATGTGTGATCGAGTATCGGAAGCAATCACTCTCTTGCGCGGATATCGCTAAACGTTTGACGGCGGAAGGCTATAAGATTTCTGAGCGCACGATAGAGAATATTGTGGCCGATGCACACTTGCCAAAATTATTGCGGCGGGGTCAATTAGAGCGCGGCTTAACCGAAGCCAATGAATCGATTGCGGCGAGAGCAACACCGCTAAATTGGAATGAACTCGATCCTTTCACCTTTGATTGCCCAGTAGCGGGCGTGTTTTTCTTTCTGCCTTATATCATTGAATCCGGTATTGTTGATCTGGTTAAGCAATGTCACTTGCCAGAATCAAGCGACCTCGATGCAACTCATGCTTGTTTGTCTATGCTGTTGTTGAAATTAGTGGGTAGTGAGCGTTTGAGTCACATTAGTGCCTATGATCACGAACCGGCATTCGCCCTATTTTCTGGACTTAATGTATTGCCTAAATCAACGTATATGAATACTTATTCTTGTCGAACTTCCGAGACGTTGTTATCCGCGTTTCAATCTGAAATCGTGTCGCAATTTACCAAGGTCTATCCCGAATTTTATAACGCGGATTATATTAACTTGGATTTTCATTCGATACCGCATTTTGGAACGGAGTCAGAGATGGAAAAAGTCTGGTGTGGTGCACGCGGAAAAGCAATGAAAGGCGCAAATACGTTATTAGCCCAAGATGGTCAAAGCAATGCCATCCTCTATACCCATGCGGATGTTCTGCGAAAAGACGAACCTAAGGCGATTCAAGAATTCATTACTTACTGGAAGAAAATAAAAAATCAAATGACGGAAACCTTGGTGTTTGATTGCAAGTTAACAACCTACGCGGTGTTAGATGAAATGAGCAAAGACAATATTAAATTTATCACACTCCGAAAACGTAACAAAAAATTACTGGCGAATACGCTAAAAATACCGGATGCCGATTGGACGAAAATAAAATTAGATATTCCAAAGCGCCGACATAAAAACTGCTCTGTATACGAAACAACGACGACGTTACCTAAATGTGAAACGGTATTCAGACAGATTATTATCAAGGATCACGGTCGTGCTGAGCCGACCTTTGTTATCACGAACAATCATGATCTGCCCTTAAAAGAGGTTTTGGTGGTTTACGCAAAGCGTTGGCACATTGAGAATAAGATCGCAGAGATGGTCTCCTTTTTCAATTTGAATGCGCTTTCTTCGTCATTGATGATTCGGATTCACTTTGACTTGCTCTGGACGATGATTGCCGATACGCTCTACCACCGTTTTGCACAAGATCTACCGCGTTTTGAGCGAGCAAGAGCCAACACCTTATTCAGAAAATTCATTGATATGCCCGGCCAAATTATTTTCGATGGCGAAAATCTGGTACTGAAAATCAGAAAAAGAGCGTGCACACCGATTTTACTTGGAGTGGAACCATTAAAGAATGGGGTTCACATTCCGTGGTTGAATAATACTAAATTGGTCATTGAGTGGACTGCGTAATTATTGACCTGGTTAAATAGTGTTTAGGTTAAATTATTGCGGTTAAAGGGCCTGTGAAAATCGGTGTTAAAAACAAAGACCCGCTGGCCGAGCAGTTTGTGGGGCAACAGTTACGCGCCACACTCTCACAAGTTGAAGACCCTACACTGTTTTATTGGCAAAGAACGGGAGGCAGACAAGGAGAAATCGATTATCTTATTCAGCATGGAAACCGCATTATTCCTATCGAAATCAAATCGGGAACAACAGGTGCCCTTGTCAGCTATAAACTACTATCCATTCCTCTTTATTTAGCTCAACTAATCCCGGAAATACTCAGCCAAATGCTTTGGAATGAGCACGGAATAACTTAGTGAGAAATGAAGCCCAACGACGGTGCCCAAACCCTACACCAGGTTCAATGTGCAACCCTCCTGCGTCCGGCCCCGGATGAAACTGGGTTTCATTCATTTTATGGAGAAGATCACGATCAATTTCAGAAGCAAATGAAAATACCTTACTTAATCAATACCTTCAATATGAGTTTTATACACTCTAACAAGCCTACATTCATTGCTCAGTGATGTTATTTGAGACCATATATTTACTAGGTGTTGGTGAAATTCACTCATTTTCATATTCCCAAATTTCAAATGAATTACTCTTGGCGGCGGGTCGTTTAACAATGCTAAATCTGAAAAATCAGCATCTTTACTTACAATCGTTAAGTTCTTTTCTTTTGCATATTGCCAAATTTGAGTGTCGGTCATTTCATCATTAATATCAACGACAAACACAAATTGATCACTATTCCACAAAGAGAAATAACGAGGAAGGTTAACATCAATCAAATATTTCGTCATATATTTAGGCAATATTTTGAAGCGCGTACTTATGATCTAAAAGCTGACTGGCAAACGCTAAACACGCAGAAATATCCTCTGCTTCTAGAGAAGGAAATTGTTTTAGTATCTCCTCCTGCGTATCCCCAGCACTTAGCGCTTCCAATATCGTATGTACAGTAATCCTTTTATTTCTAATTGCTGGTTTACCGTTACATATATCTGAACTGATCGTAATCCGGCCATTGAAATAACTATTAGTTTCCATTTTAATTAGTACTCGCTATGTCATTAACCACTTATTATACTGCTATTGCTATTTTACACAATTTTATCCAATATTTTGGAATAGCCGGTGTCATTCAGCTTTTTTACCACTGTGGTGCAGAGACATCTATTTTATGATTGCATTTCCAATACATACAGTTACCAGTCTAGCTCTTTGTCAATCTTGGAATTATCAACCGCATAACGCCAATCATACCCAGTACACCGTCCAGGCTGTCGGTAACATATGAAAATAGGCTCGAACAATATGGTCTGAACCAGCTGGAGAGGAAATTGAACCGCAAAAATGCAAAGGCGTGGAGTAAAAACAATTGATTGCACCGAGTCGGCATAGGCATGAATAAGCGTAGCGTTTCAGGCATTGCAAACCAATGCTCGAAACACAAACACCGCTTATTCGAACCTACGCGACTATAATTCAGCAAGTGAATATTAAACAACACCCAAATACCACTGCACCGTCTTCCGAATCCCTTGCTCAAAGGTCACACTCGGTTGCCACTGAAGTTCCTGGTCTATTTTTGAATTATCAATCGCATAACGCCAGTCGTGTCCGGGCCGGTCTGTTACAAAGGTAATCAGCTCTTCGTAAGTTCCCGTTGCTCTTGGTTTGATGTCATCCAAAATAGTACAGATTTCTTTGACAATATTGATGTTCGCCCATTCATTACAGCCTCCGATGTTATAGGTTTCACCTAATCGGCCATTCTTGATAACCGCATCTATTCCCGTACAATGATCTTCTACATAGAGCCAGTCTCGGATATTGCTACCATCGCCGTAGACCGGAATGGCTTGTCCATTCAGGCAAGATCGAATAATCGTCGGTATAAGTTTTTCATTGTGCTGATACGGCCCATAATTATTCGAGCAATTGCTCGTGGTTACGGGTAATCCATAGGTGTGAAAGTAAGCACGAACCAAATGATCAGACCCGGCTTTGCTCGCTGAATACGGTGAGTTCGGGCTATACGATGTGGATTCGGTAAACGCAGGGTCATCTTTTTCTAAGGTTCCATACACTTCGTCGGTCGAGATATGGTGGAATCGACATTGTTCTTTATCGAGTTTTAACTCTTCCAACCAATATTGTCTGGCGGCTTCGAGCAAGGTAAAAGTGCCCATGACGTTAGACTGGATAAAAACTTCAGGCCCTGAAATAGATCGGTCAACATGGCTTTCAGCGGCGAAATGAATAATGGTATCGATATTGTTTTCTCGAAGTATATTATCAACCAGTTTTCGATCACAGATATCTCCTTTGATCAATCGATGTCGTTTTTCATCGGGTAGTTGTTCTAAATTATCTTCACTACCCGCATAAGACAGTGAATCCAAATTGATGATATAAACATCCGGGTAGGTAGTCAGTAGATAACGCACATGATTGCAACCGATAAAACCTGCACCACCGGTTAATAAAATATTCTTCGACTGATAATTCACTGACTGCATAACTCCCGTATCACTGCTTTTAATTCATCTTTCCAATTGATTTGTTTCGAAACGCCAACTCCGTTTATTCGAACCTACGAGACTTTAGATGTTTTAATTCCACCAACAAAGAAGGAATATCATCGGCTATGATGCTCCACAAAGTATCGTTATCGATCCCCAAATATCCATGTATCAATTTATTACGGGTTGCGATAATTTGTCGCCACGGAATCATATTATTCGTTTCTCGAACGTCATCAGGAATATGAGTAGCTGCCTCACCAATCAATTCTAAATTTCGTAATGTCGCATCATAGTTCAACTTACTCAATACAAATGCGGTCTGATCCAGATCAGCAGTATATGTCATTACGTTCTCAGCAAAGTTAATCATATCCTCTACATAAAATCGCCATTCACGTTTAGACACTGATTGCCTCCTGTTCAATAAATTGGCGTAACTCCGACCTTAAAGCCTTTTCTGAAACCAAATCAATAGGACAATCGAATTCATCCTCCAAGAGAAACTGTACACCGAAATATCGTCTAGATGTTGCTGGACCATCAAAGGCAACTACAATATCTATATCACTATCCACCCGAGCCTCATCCCGCACCGTGGAACCGAACAGCGCCAAATGGGTTACGCCAAATCGCGCTACCAATTCGGGCTTGAGCCGCGTAAGCAGTTCTAGAGCCTCATCTTTTTTCATGATAATTGATCACCTATTACGCCAAATACGAAAAGAAAATATGTCGAGAAATCAATTTATGAGCTATTAGGTATGAGCACTTTATTTAAAGGATGTGGTAGTTGATTCACGTTTACTCTTTTGAGATGCTTCTTTTAACTTCGGTTCCTGCTAGTTCTAGCGCTAATGATCCGAATTCTATTTTCCTGTCTTTCAGTGTAGGATACTAAAAGTAAGTTACCAAAGACTGATTTTCCAAGACTTAAAAACCTATATTCCTCTTGTGAATGATCAGGCTCAGATATAATCAACTCTGATGAGTCACCAAATACTGTCGATGCCTCTGAGAAACTTATACCATGCTTCCGTTGATTGTTATCGGCCTTATTTCGATCCCACTCAAATTCCACAACCGTCTCCTTTGATAAAACATAGCCCCTTAATATACCGGCCTAACCAGACGTAATACCTCAATCATTCCGGAATCTCTCGGTTTATTACAACCAATTGAGATCCTGAATCAAGTTCAGGATGACATGAATCTGCGTCTTACCGGACTTAATCCGGTATCAATTGACGTGTTCTATACCCGTGGCGTTATAGATTTAAGTTTGACTGTTAGCACTTCATGTTTATTCCTTTCTTCAATAATCGCTTGGGCAAACTCATACCAGTTGGTTGGCGGCGCACAACAGTGGTATGTCCCCCAGGGGCCATCATTGTCTATAGCTGTACGCGCTATTTTGATGAGCGCATCACTCAGCGCCCGTGTGGCTTTCGTTGAAAGTCTGTCCCGAGTTGCCCGGCTCCACCAAAGATAACAATTTTCATTCTTCACCTTGGTATACGGGTAAATTATCGTTAAAACTTTTCTGCACTTATTTTTACCCTAATCGAATTAATCCTGGTGAACCGCCATCTCTTTCTTGTATAAATGTTACCCATAATCCATTGATTTATGCAACACTCTAAGAATGTTTACCCCATAATCTGTTCGTTTAAAAAAAACCACATGTGACACAACGCTGTAGCCCTTAAGGTCTGGGCGTATATGGCTATAATCATTACCTAAAGCAAGCTCATCAACTAAGCTTTGAAAAGCAACATCTAACTGTCTGATATACTGATCTGCTCTTCTGCTGCCGAACTCACGATAGCTATACTCATAAATTTCCGACAAATCGGCATTAGCTTTTGGCCTTATGCGAAGGGTTTTACTTTTTGGCATCTTTATCTTTTTGACTTTTCATCTTTGCTAAAAAGTCATTTACGCCCCAATTCTCTGAGTCTCCGCTGTTTTCAGCTTCATCAATAAGTCTACGCAGCGTTTCGAGTTTTGAGTCAGCCTGTTTTTCCTGTAACAGCCGTAAGCCCTCACGAACCACCTCACTATTAGTTTTATAACTACCTGATTCAACGAGCTTTTCAACAAAACCTCGCAATTCCTCACCCGTATCAACCGTCATTGTACGCGCCACTATGCACCGCCTTACTATAATGTACTAAACAATTATATAATAAATATATAAGACATACTCTTACATCGCAAGTTCGGAAAGCATCGATAGAGTCAGAAAATGACTATTTTCATTCTTCACCTTGGTAAACGGGTAAGTCTTTGTCCGCTACATCATTGAGTAATGGATTAACCCGATCTTTGCCCGAAATCATAAAGTCCATTGCTGGCCAATCGATCTGTAACTCAGGATCATCCCATGCAACACCTTTTTCTGACTCAGGATGATAATAGTCGCTGCATTTGTAGACAAAATCCACGACCTCAGAAAGCACACAAAAACCGTGAGCAAAACCAGGAGGCACATAAAGCTGTTGGTGAGTTTCGTCATCTAGAATATGTGAATAATATTGACCAACAGTGGGCGATCCCCTACGAATATCCACCGCAACATCCAACACCTTACCCCGCGTCACTTGAACCAACTTTCCTTGAGGGTGCTCGAGTTGATAATGTAAACCACGCAACACGCCTTTTGTTGAACGCGAATGGTTGTCTTGAACAAAAGGGTGTTTTATTCCCGAATCTGAGTAACGTTCATAGTGATAAGTCTCAGTGAAAAAACCACGAGAGTCCCCAAATACTTTGGGGTCGACGACGATGAGTCCAGGTAACGAGGTTTTTATGATGTTGACTTATAAATCCTGATTTAGTATATTTATTAGATATTATCCGTAACTATTTTTTGCTAATTGTTCCGCTGTAATATACCCCATGCGATAGGCGATTTCTTCAGGACACGATATCTTTAGCCCCTGTCTTTCTTCGACGATTTGAATATAATTTGCAGCGGCAAGTAAGGAATCGTGAGTGCCTGTATCCAACCACGCCGTGCCTCGACCCAGTTTTTCTACGTTGAGTTAATCGTGTTCAAGATATTTTTTATTCACATCGGTTATTTCTAATTCACCACGCGCTGAAGGCGTGATGTTTTTTGCGATATCGACCACCTGGTTATCGTAAAAATAAAGACCAGTAACGGCATAGTTTGATTTAGGGTTCTGTGGTTTTTCTTCAAGGTCAATAGCTTTGCCTTGCGGGTCAAAAGCCACCACGCCATAACGTTCTGGGTCACGCACATAATAAGCAAACACCGTTGCACCGGATTCTCTAGCCGCAGCACTTTTCAAGGTTCCAGCAAGGCCATGACCGTAGAAAATATTATCCCCGAGAACCAGACTCACCGGAGAGTTGCCGATGAATTGTTCACCGATAATAAATGCTTGTGCCAAGCCTTCGGGTTCAGCTTGAATAGCATAGCTGATGTTTAACCCCCATTGAGAGCCATCGGCTAAAAGGTTTTGAAACAGTGGCGCATCTTGAGATGTGGTAATAATTAAAATGTCTCGAATACCCGACAGCATATGAGTAGAAATGGGATAATAAATCATCGGCTTGTCGTAAACAGGCATGAGTTGTTTACTGACGGAGAGGGTTAAGGGATGAAGGCGGGAGCCAGAGCCTCCGGCGAGGATAATTCCTTTGTAGCTCAAAATGAACTCCCGTTATTTGGGTTTTATAACATAAACAAATACCTATTCAAGAGCTGTAGTTTTGCATTGAACTGTTTGCTCAATAAGAGACAGCATTTTCGAGGCTAGTTTCGTACGATCATAGTTCTGTGCCGCACGATAGGAAGAAGATTTATATTGACCGTAGAGTTCACTATCTTTTTTAAGACTAATCAACTTCTCAACCAAATCCATCGGGTTTTCTGACTCAAACACAACTCCAGCCCCCTCTTTTACCACAATCTCTGCGGACTCGCCTGAAACTCCATGAAGAATAGGTATTCCCATTCCCATACACTCAAAAAGCTTTGAAGGAATTACCGTTTTAAACAGATCAGTTTTCTTTAAATGTATGATAGAAACGTTAAGTATTGACCAATATCGGGCAACCTCAGATTTTGGAACAGTATCAATGAAATGCAAATTAGTGAGGTTCATTTTATTAGCCTGCTGAACAAGCTTTATTTTCTCTGAACCATCGCCCAATAATACGATATCTATGTCTTCTCCACCTTTTGTTTCCTGAAGAATCGCTGCTGCACGTATTAATGTTTCCAAAGAGTGTGCAGCCCCATGAGTACCAACGTAGCCAGCAACAAACTTGCCTTTTAAACCATACCTTTGAATAATATTTTCATTCGGCAATGCTTTTTTGAACCGCGTTAAATCCACTCCGTTTGTAATCACATCAATTTTCTCACCACTAATACCTCGCTCTATCAGCACTCTTTTAAACGAGTTCGTCACAGAAATAATCTTTATAGCTCTGCGATAGAGAGATAATTCTAGTTTTTCAAAAAATCGGATTATAAAAGAATCATTCAATACTCCAACAGCCTTTATCGATTCAGGCCAAAGATCGCGTAATTCAAAAATAAAAGGGACTCTTTTTATTTTACTAATTAAATACGCCGCACAAACAGTGAAAAACTGCGGAGATGTTCCTATAATAATGTTCGGTTTTCCTACAAAAGGAGATACACAAACAGCCGACACCATGAAACTAACATAGTCAAGAATTCGTTTTGTAAATCCTTGATTCGCTGAAATATAACTCCAAACACGTATAACTTTGATATCATCAATATACTCTACTTGGTAGAGTTTGTTTTTATACCCTTTATATACCTTACCTTGAGGAAAGTTTGGCACGCATGTTACAACGGTCACCTCTACACCTTGTCGTACCCACTCTTTGCAATGCTCATATGTTCTGCTGGCTGGCGCATTGACTTCTGGATAAAAATTATCTGTTAAAAAAAGAATATGCATGCTAATTCCAATTAAGTCTCACTTCAATTTTGCTTGTGGAAAACGTAAATTCCATGCGGTTAGTCTTTAAAGATTTTCCAAATTCTGGATGATAAGTACTTTCAACAAGCTGACCCTTGCAGCCCTTAGCACACCACGTAATAATCTTACCATCTGGTAAGGTTAGCCTACCAGAATTGCCACTATCATCAATCGTTGCTTGGATTGACGGAGGAAAATAAAATCGACTGACGGCAGTTTTAAATTGCCCTTCAATACAATCAATTATTGTCAATAATTTTTCCCCTAGAACAATCTCCCTTTGATGCGTAGGACTCCCGGGTAACCGACGATATCCATCGTGAGCACCACTCACATGAAGGAAAGAATCGGTACGCCAGCATTTTGGATTGATAGGTCTAGCTCTCCGTGCGACTCGAAACCCCCCCCACACCTCGCTGGAGTTTTCCCCATTAATCTCGACTGTATTATGAGCTGATGTGGAACGCTGTCTCAGGCGTTCCTTACTCGTGCCATAACAGGAAGTTCCACTATTAACAATTACCCGGGATTTAAAGAGCGAAAACTCAAAAGATAATGTATCCGCATGTGCGTGCCCAGGCAAATAATCGGGGCCTATTCGCGCCACATCCATTAGAACCAATGCATCATGATTCGCAGCACGCATATAACCACTGGCGTTAAAATAAGCTAAATCAGGCACAGCACTTTTATTCAACAAAAAACCAAGCCTGTGAGCATACTGTGCAAGTTCTTCAGGTTTTGCCGCTATTCCAAAAGCAGCATCGTTAAAGAAGCTTATTTCCCCATCAGGATGATTCATAGCATTCATCCAAGAAAACATTTTAGGAATAGTGTCCGTAAGTTTAGAGGATATTTCTCGTCCATAACAACGTAACACATTGGAAATATCTAATAAATCTTCTAAAAAAATGGCATGGTACATGGTCGATAATTCAAAATTACCACCGTCATCCAATACTTGCTCAGGGAGTTCTTTTTCTATTATTGCTAATCCCTTTATCAACCAAGAATCAGCTTCGGAACCTTCAAAATACAATCCAGCAAAAACAAGTGCTTTGGCGTTAGCAAAAAGATGATTCCCTAAAAGATGCCACTCTATTTTTTTTACTAAATAGCGAATTTGAGTAGCCAGGCTTTGTAGCCACTCTTCTTCCATTCGATTTCCCGCATGCGCCCATTTAATCCAATTGACGATGCGTATTGAAATAGGGTAAGGCTCCCAACCATTGCCATGGCCTATGGAGTTTTCTTCAATCCACCGA
>JALUUH010000068.1 GCA_027021445.1 Gammaproteobacteria bacterium | reverse complement strand
TAAGGTATCCACGGCTTCCTGATTACTCTCTACATAAAGCTGAATCCAACCCGCATCACGTAAGGCCATACTGTCTTGATGATCGCTGCAAATATTGATCGGTGCACCGACTGCTCGGTTGGCACAGACCATGACTACCGGCAGGCGTAAACCAGCGATGTTATAAAGCACCTCGATCATTAATAACAAGCCTTGCGAGGCGGTCGCGGTAAATGCACGTGCTCCGGCAGCGACGGCACCCAATACAATGGACGCCGCACCAAACTCGCTCTCGGCATTAATGAACTCAGCATCCAGTTCACCGTTAGCCACGTCCTGCGCCAGCCGTTCAATGATGTGCGTCTGTGGAGTGATGGGATAAGCCGCCACCACTTGGGGTCGACACAGGCGCACCGCTGCAGCCACGGCTTGTGATCCTTCCAGTAATTTTTTCATGCAGATACACCTTCTTTTAGCACCGTTAAACCACCGGTATAACCTGCCCGCAGGGCTTCGATATTGGCCTTTACCATCGCTTCACCTTTTTTCGATAAGTGGTTGGCAACCGCCTTTTCCAAGGCGGTTAGGTTTACCCACTGCGTCGCCGCTGCCAATGCGCCTAACAACACAGTATTAGGCAGAGGCCGACCAATATGGCGCTCGCTAATCTGGCTCGCAGGCAGGCAAACCCAGCGAAAATCATCGAGCTCACTATTGACGGACTGCTCACCATTCAAGATAACCAAACCACCTCTTTTTAAGCCACGTAGCAGTGGCTCAGAACGCAATAAACCCGCATCCTGAATCACCACCGCATCCGGGGTATACACCTGATTATGCGCACGAATCGGCGAACGGCTAACCCGTACATAAGCCTCGACAGGTGCCCCGCGCCGTTCGGAGCCAAACTTCGGAAACGCCTGACTTTCAAAGCCATCTTCAAATGCAGCCAGTGCCAGCAATGCAGCGGCGGAGACCGTGCCTTGACCGCCTCGACCGTGTAATCGGATATCATGTAAAGCAACATCCACTTTAGTTCCCATGACCATGGCTTACCGTCTCCTCATGATGTGTTGACTGCAAAATGCTTAAGAACAAGCTCCTAAGAGCTTGCCTGAGAACAGACTGACCTACTGCGAATTAAGCGTTGTTATAGAGCTAATCTGCACGGCAACGTAAAAACCAAATTTGATACAGTGAAATAAGAATTTGCAGCGCCCACGACAAACCGAGCACAGCCCCAGCAATGATCACCGTATAAGCGTAAATCGGATCCCATTTAGTCAGAAACCACGCAGCAATATCGGTAAAAATAGCGACAAACGGCGACAAGGTTAAAGTATATTGAAACCATGTAGGCAGTAGTGCAAAGCGAAACACGAGGCCAATCGCCAGCGCCACTAATGCAATGCCAAACAGGTGAATATGCGACACCTTCATCAGGCTGTGCAACGAAACACCGGTATCGACATTAGCCACTTGCTTAACCCCTGTATAATTCGATAAATCGGGGATTTGCAGACCAGAACTGGGGCTGTGACAAACCACACAACGCTCTGCAAGTATGGGTTTTATGAGGCGTGTATAATCGGCTTCAGGCGCACCTGATTTCAGCCACTCAACGATATGGTTACGCTGTTCAGTCTCGATATAGCCCGCCATTGGACCTCGCAGTGCAGATTCCAAACGGGTACCACTACGATTGCCATAATAATTTTCGGCGACATCTTCTACGGATAATCCCGGCTCACCATCAATACCATTGTAACTTGTATAGAGATAAGCCAAGGCCATCAGATAAGCGAGTCCCGCAAGCAATAAAAACGAAGTGTATAAAAGCTTCTCATTCAGGGTACAATCGTAAAAACGTCGCGGTATCACGACAGGGCATGTTTCGATGTGCTTTTTTTTATCCATTATTTATGACTCCAATTGTTATTGCTGCAACCTAAAATCCGCCTTCAGAACACACCCTCCGACTCCTGTTCTCTTTATACCCTGTTTTAAGAACATTTTTTCAACGACGAAGCAAGAACGCCTAAGTCTTCCCTTTAAAGAAGGATGAACCACCGTCAAGTCCCTGGGAGGGAGGGATTTGCTGAGGAGGAGCTTGGTGATCCATCCAATTCAAAAATAGCAACACGATAAAAACCGGAAAAGCAGTGAAACTCATCCACTTGCCGAATCGACTTTCCCTGTTGCTGTGCATGTTCGTACAATACTTCCGCCAAATCCATCTGCCAAAAACTGGCTAAAAACGGTTCTAGCCATTGCAACATAATACGCGTGGCCCAGAATCGCCAAAGCAGGTTTTTTTCCGGTCTAGCAGCATACTCGGTGATAACAAAACGGCCGCCGGGTTGTAACACCCGAATGGCTTCACTGATGCTACGTGCTCGTGCAGCAGGTGGTAACTCATGTAATAGAAAAAAAATCAGAACCGTGGCAAATGCATTCTCCTTATAAGCCAGAAACTCAGCATTCATTTGTACTGAAAGCAGGCGTTTTTGCTGTGTATCAGTCAATTTTTTACGCGTCGCACTCAACTGTATTTCTGCGACATCCATGAGATAAAGCTCATCATCCATTGCCTTGAGCAATGAGGGTGTCATGCTTCCATAGGCACAAGTGAGCTGTAACAATCGGCCTACGGGCCTATCCTGCATGCAAGCGTGTAAGGCACGCTGAGAAAGTGTGCGATATTGACCGAACAAAATCATATTAATAATTGCCTGGTGATCAAAAAACCATACCCCCCAGTGCCAGAGATAAGCCCACCAATAGTGACGCACCAAATATTCTGGTTTGCCATCGAGAAAACATCGCCAGACTCCCCTAATGAGTTTACTATTTTTACAGCGCTCTGATGTCATCGCGTTTTACTGCTGTTTCAGTAAATATTCAACTAACATATCAATCTCTTGACTCGTCAATTTTTTTGCATAGGCGGGCATAGACTTCCTCCCCTTGGCGATCGTTTCACGTAAAAAATCTGCTTTTTTATTCATCGCATTAACGGCTGGTCCAAGTTTCTTTTTATCAATCGCATGACAAAAAGAACAATTCTTTTTAAACAGTGCTTGCGCATCCGTAAGCTCGCTCGCAAATAAGGGCAAGGCCAGACCAGAAAACAGCGCTACGAGCAGTGATTTTTTACAAACTTTAATGATTGACATATGACACTCCTTAATTAATGAACCTTTATCCAATATAGGTATATATCCGTAGCGATTGAGATTTAGGTTCAAAACCCACGTAACCGAATAGCCTGCTCGACCCGCTGGATTGCAAGTTCATAGGCCGCAGCACGCAGGTCGATTTTTTTTTCCTGCGCCAAAATACTCACCGTTTCATAAGTACTGGAAAGTCGGTTTTCTAAACGACTCAATACCGTGTCACGCTCCCATGGAAACTGCTGGAGGTTTTGCACCCATTCATAATAAGAAGCCAATACACCACCTACATTGGCCAACAAGTCTGGCACCACCACAACACCCCGTTGCTTCAACTGATCATCTGCACGATGAGTGATGGGCATATTAGCGGCTTCTACAATCAGCTGAGCTTGAATCGCATCAGCGTTATCACAGGTAATGGTCGCTTCCAGTGCAGCGGGAACCAAAATATCACACGAGAGTTCAAGCAAGTCGGCATTGCTAATAGGCGAAGTGCCAGCCAGTCCGGTTAATGTTCCTTGCTCGGTTATCTGTGCTAAGGCCTGATCGATAGAAATACCCGCTGTATTCATCACGCCACCATTGACATCAGAGAGTCCAATGATTTTGTAACCCTTGTTCGCTAAGCCAATCGCAGTATGGGAACCTACGTTACCAAAACCTTGGATCACAACCTTGCTATGTTCAGGAACCAATGACAGCGCAGTCGCTGCCTTATGGGCAAGATGGGCGACCCCATAACCCGTTGCTTCCAAGCGCCCAGCACTGCCTCCTAGCGCTATCGGTTTACCCGTAACAATCGCTGTTCGGTAACCGTGGGTTTTGCTGTATTCATCCAGCATCCACGCCATCACTTGGGGATTGGTACCGATATCCGGCGCGGGAATATCTTTATGCACACCAATGATCGGAGCCATCTTTTGACAGAAACGTCTGGAAAGTTCTTCCAACTCGGACTCACTTAACTTTCGGGGATCAACGGCGATACCACCTTTAGCGCCACCAAAAGGAATATCTACTAAGGCTGTCTTCCAGGTCATCAGTTGGGCCAGCGCCTGTATCTCCCCCATATTGACATCCGGGTGAAAACGTAAGCCACCTTTAAACGGTCCGCGTGAATGATTATGCTGCACCCGATAACCTTGAAAGGTATGCAATGTATTTTCACCGTTATGGTATAAGGTTACGGGCACCGTAATCCGCGTTTCGCGAAATGACGAGAGCAATAATTCCTGCTGCGAGTCTTTTAAGGTTAAGCTGTCAAACGCCTGATTAAGAAAATGGCGTTGAGTTTCTTGGCAGATACATTTTTTATCCATCCTTATTTTCCTTTTTCTTTATTTCGTTACCGGTTTTTCCGCCAGCAATTGCCTGAGAAAATCTTGCTCTGTATTGCCCACTGAATGAAACATAATTCCTATGCCTTCATCGGTGGTATGCATTACCCAGCCACGCACGCAAGCACAGTTGGGAAACTCAATTTCTACCACCTTGTTTGCCGATACCGCTTGTGGTGGGACTCGAATAAACATGCCATGGTTGGAAATATCACGGCCCGTACCTCGTAAGCTCAAACCAGTGCGATCCCGGACAACCACATCCAATACTATTTGGCGGCGTTTTTTCCATCGATGCTCCACTATAGGGGCTCGTGTCTTATCCTTAGCTATCATGTTTTACTCCGAATTTTGTTGTCCTGCTCGAAGTACGACGAAATTGTAGATTGGCACCCAGATCAACGCAAAGAACCAACCGTAACCATAGGCTTCAATCACGCCTAGGAAAAAACTTTTCCAACTGATCCACTCAAAACCCGGCAGCAGTTTTTGCCAAGCTTCGTACATGGCATGCTCCGGCAGAAGCAAATCAAAAGCAACGCATAACACAAAGCTAATCGCCAATAACAAGCTGGTCGCATGGCCTACGCCGAGCAATGAAATTCCCTGTTGATGATGATTACATGACATGTTCTTCTCCAGGTTTTTTATTCATATAATGCCCAGGATCAGTATCAAATTTACTCAGACAGCTGCGCGTACAAAATCGATAAAGCTCACCTTCATGCATCATGCTATAAGCCTGATCTGCATCAACTTCCATATCACAAACAGGATCGATATATTTACCCTCTTTGCTTTTTTTCTGCGGCTGACTATGTTTGCCATGGCCGTGGATCATATGTGCTCCACAGCCAAAGCGCATCATGAGATAAAATAAAATGGCAAAAAAAAGTAACGACCCTAAACCACTCATGCACTCACCTCCTAATCACCTACATCTACGGTTAAAAATGCCTTCCACTGCTTAAGTGGAGGAAAAAAAGCCGGCGTTTTACGCACGTACTCGTTGTATGCCTCGCCGAACTCTGCTTCGGCACGCCGCTCTTCAACTCTGGCCAAATGTACATAGGCATAGAGCATAATAGGCGCCATTAAAGCGGTGAGTAATGTTGGCCACTGCACCAGAAAACCGATAATGACCAGGAACAGGCCGGTATATTGCGGATGGCGTGCGTAAGCATAGATGCCATCAGAAACCAGACCGCCACGCGCCCCGTGAATCTGGGTCCAACCTTTTGAAAGTAGCATATAGCCCATGAGCATAAATACCAGACTCAAGCCCATCACCATCGCCCACGCCAACGTAGAACCACCAAACACCACTACCCAGAGATGACCGTATTTATGACTAAACGGTTGCAACACCGGATAGGCATCACCTAACCAACCGGATAACAAATAAATCGTCAATGGATATCCATACATTTCAGCAAATAGCGCGGCCAGAAACGCAGTCACCACTCCCATGCTTCGCCACTCCTGACCACCGCGTGGTTTGAGGAAACTCAACATGAAAAACAGGAAGATGCCAATATTAAACGCGGCCACCACCCACATCCCGTAAGCATATTCATTAGCCCCGTGCATGGTTTAATTCTCCTTCTAGACATTCGCTCGTTTCAATCTAAGCGCATTGGTGATCACTGATACCGAACTAAAACTCATGGCGGCGGCCGCAATAATAGGTGACAACAGAATGCCAAATACTGGATAGAGCAATCCGGCAGCAACCGGGACTCCGGCGGCGTTATAGATAAACGCAAAAAACAGGTTTTGACGGATGTTGCGCATGGTGGCACGACTCAAGCGACGCGCACGCACGATGCCACGCAGGTCACCCTTGACTAGCGTCACGCCCGCACTCTCCATCGCCACGTCGGTACCCGTACCCATCGCCACACCGACATGTGCCTGGGCTAAAGCGGGCGCATCGTTAATGCCGTCACCGGCCATGGCAACAATATGACCTTCGGCCTGAAGCTGTTTAACCACGTCCGCTTTTTGCTCAGGCAGAACTTCAGCCTGTACCTGGTCGATATCGAGCTTGGCGGCCACGGCTTCGGCTGTTTTGCGACTATCACCGGTTAACATGACCACCCGAATTCCTTCTGCATGCAGGTCACGAATTGCTTCCGGCGTGGTTTCTTTAATGGGATCGGCGACGCCAATGAGTCCGGCCGCTTTTCCATCTATCGCGAGTAACATCACGGTCTGGCCTTCAGCGCGTTGGCTATCTGCTTGCTGCGGTAAATCACCGGCTTCGATGTCCAGGCTTTGCAGTAATTTAAGATTGCCCAAGGCCACGTTGTGGCCATCAACAATGCCGGTCACCCCCATACCGGTGACCGACTGAAAATCTTCAGCCTGAATGAGCGCCACGCCGCGCTCTTGTGCACCCTGCACAATGGCCTCTGCGAGTGGATGTTCGCTAGCGCGTTCCAGGCTGGCGGCGAGACGCAGGTTATCGTTTTCGGTAAACTCCTGATTGGCAAAGACCGCAACCAATTTTGGTTTGCCTTCGGTGAGGGTGCCGGTTTTATCCACGACGAGTGTGTCTACTTTGCGCAATACTTCCAGCGACTCCGCATTTTTGAATAACACGCCCATCATCGCCCCTTTGCCCGTACCCACCATGATGGACATCGGAGTGGCCAACCCCAGTGCACAGGGGCAGGCGATGATCAATACGGCGACCGCATTAATCACCGCGTAAGCGATGGCGGGTTCTGGCCCCCACACACTCCAAACAATAAAGGTAATCACTGCGATGATGACCACGACCGGGACAAAATAGCCCGAAACCAGATCGACCAGGCGTTGAATCGGCGCCCGCGAACGCTGCGCTTCGGCCACCATATTGACGATTTGAGATAACAAGGTATCTGCACCGATTTTCTCGGCGCGCATCAGCAAGCTGCCCGTACCGTTAACTGTGGCCCCGATCAAACGCTCGCCCGCTGATTTGGCGACGGGCAGCGGCTCACCAGTGACCATGGATTCATCAACATTGCTTTCGCCTTCGATCGCGCGGCCATCCACCGGAATTTTTTCGCCGGGTCGCACGCGTAGCGTATCCCCGACCTGCACATGCTCCATGGGTATGTCTTCTTCAGTGCCATCTTCACGCACGATACGTGCGGTTTTGGGTGCCAGCCCCAGTAATAGCTTGATCGCAGCATTGGTTTGACTACGCGCGCGCAGCTCCAAAACTTGGCCGAGTAGAATCAGTGCGGTGATCACCGCAGCCGCCTCGAAATAGACTGGCACCACGCCGACATCGTTGAAAACCTCGGGCGGAAAAATGCCGGGGAAGAGGGTTGCGATCACGCTGTAAGTAAACGCAACCGATACGCCGAGTCCGATCAGGGTAAACATATTCAGATTGAGGGTGACCACCGACTGCACCGCACGTACGTAAAATATCCAGCCACCCCAGATGATCACGGGTGCTGACACGATCATTTCAAGCCACTGGCGCAGGCTGGGGTCGATCACTTCGGCCATCGCTTCCGGCCAGAACTCAGCGGCCATCGCGCTGAATAACACCGGAATTGCTAATATCGCACTAACCCAGAAACGTTTGCTCATGTAGTCGAGTTCACTACTATCATCCTCCATCTCGACAGTCATCGCCTCTAATGCCATACCGCATTTAGGGCAACTACCGGGATTATCCTGGATGATTTCGGGATGCATAGGGCAGGTGTATTGGGTTTTGGTCGCAATCAAGGGAACCCCTTTTGGTTCCAGTGCCATACCACATTTGGGACAACTACCTGGCCCTTGCTGTTCGATTTCAGGATGCATGGGGCAGGTGTAGATCGCCGACTCATCAACTACCTGGTTTGCAGCAGTCGACTCTTGATGGCCATGGTGCTTGCCACCACAGCAGCTATGCGATTTTTTTTCCGGTTCCGGGATAGATTCATTCGGGATAGCTTCACTTTGCACATATTGCGTGGGATCAGCCTCGAACTTGTGCTGACAACTCTCACTACAAAAGTGGTATGTCTGGCCATCGTGATCCGCGTGATGACTCCCCTTTTCTCCCACTTCCATACCGCAGACTGGATCGGTATTCATAGTCGCTCCCTTAACTGTTGGTATTCTACTTACGGCCATATGGCGCGCACTAAAAACCTATATCTCAAACACCACGGGTATATCTAAGACTTTACTTCATTTCCATATCCATTTTTTGTTGCCGCATCATATGCTCCGTCATCTGACTCATCATGCCCTGCATCATGTCCATCCGCTGTTCCATCATACGGTGACAGTCTCTCATAGCCTTACTGTCCGCCATATCCATCATCTGCATACGCTCAGTCATTTTTTCCGGCATCGCTTTACCATTCATCTGTCCCGGCATTTTGTTGTGCATCTGTTTCTCACCGACCGAACCTGACATCATGCCCTTCATCATTCCCATGCCTTGGTGCATCTCTTTCATATGTTGCTGCATGAGTTCTTGTCGCTGTTTAACATTTTCAGTACTGCGTATCCGCTCCATGGTTTGTTGCATCTTGGCCATGTGTTCTTGCATTTTTTTCATATTCATCATCGGCATTCCACCCGACATCATCATACAGGGCGCAGATTTAGGTAAATCATCTTCCTTATGATGATCTTTATCTGCTATGGCGATATTAGTTAGTACAAAAAGAACCACTGTCGCTACCGTAAGTAATTTGTTTTTCACATTATGTCTCCTTTTTTAACTTCCACAACATCATACGATCGATTCAATCAAATGACAGATCGCTTCCCCATTAGGTTCGCCGTCCGGCATCGATTTCCACTTATCCAGGGCTTTATCCATTCGTTGCTGCAGTGCATTGAGCTCAGCCAACCGACTCCTGTTTTCATCGATGCGCTGTCGAATAATATCTCTTACCGCCGGACAGGGTGACTGTCCATCATTGCTATGTTTAAAAATTATTTTAATATCGCTCAGGGTAAAACCAAGTCCTTTGGCACGAAGGATAAATTTCACTCTCTTAATGTCCGTATCGCTAAAAAGCCGGTAATCATTACTAGGGTCACGCAATGGCGTTAACAAGCCAATACGTGTATAGTGACGAATTGTGTCCGCTGTAGTTTGTGCTGCTTTTGATAGCTCGCTGACTGTTAACATGTTGATCACTTATCATTCTTGTATCGTTTCATGTTCCTAAGCGTAAAACCTAGGCGCTACACCCAGGTCAATCTTTTTTTGAATATTTTTATTCAGAGCGTTTACTGCGTATAGCAAACCTCCAAACCAAAAATAACAATAACGCAAACCCTGCTACCACAATCACCCAAAACAACCAATGATGACTACCCGGCATTCCTACATCATGCATCGTATCCATAATCTCATGTGGCATCACTACCTCCTGCGTTTACACTCATAATTATCAGCACAACAGTGAAAACTTCGTTTATGCTAAACCCGCGCTCGTTAATGCGCATGACCATCATCACTCATGGTCTCGTCCATGCCATCAAAATCCATCTCCATATCACTCGTTTCGTCATGGTTACTACCAGCTTTACTGTTATTATCAGCATGATCGTGACCACCGCCGCCGCTATGGCTATGACCTTCACCTTCCGCCTTAGGTAATGACATCACGCCCAAACCATAGCGATAAACCAGCTCACCACCATGCCACGCGGTAGAGGCTAATACTCCGCCTGCGATGACCATGGAAATCACAAAGGCAATACCTAAGTCTCTGCTCTTGCGCACCCAGATGATGGACCAAGCAGCTAACGCAAGGAACAACACAATAGCAACGATGGCCCAGTTGCGATGCTCGGTCATTGCCAGGTGTGATGGAGTATCGTGAGCCACGGTATTATAGGCATCAAGCCCAGCAAAACCGGTGATAACCGTAATACCCGCGCCAAACCACAATGACCAATAAGCAACGGTTTGCCATTGTTCCTTAAGGGGCGACTTTATGAACGGTGTGATAACAAAAAGCCCCACAGACAGTGACAACAATGCCACCGTGAAATGGACAAAAATGGGATGAAAATTAGGTATAATTTCAGGCATTAGAATGTTCCTTTATAGATTATAGAGATATTAAATTTCGTCACTTTCCGCTAGCGCACGTGTGCGGATTCGGTAGAGTTTCTCCACGGGCAATACCGCAACAATGCCATCACCTTTCAAACCCATGTGAGCCGCCTCCATGATAGCCTGAGCAATGGCATCAGCATTTATTTCATGCGTGAATATCTCGATCCTAGCGTGGTTTACCATCCAGTCTCTGGAATAAAAATCTACATATTCGCCATAGCCCTTGACCTTGGTGACACTAATTCCCTGCACCCCCATCTCTTGTAATTTTCGCTCCACTTTTTCCAGTACATCGCGCCGGATAATCGCGGTCACTTTTCGATAGTCCATCTCTATTACCTCCGTCAGGACTGTGGTGGTGTGTGGTTATAATGTGGCGCAGGTGGTGCCGCCAAATTTTCCAGTTCGATCTCTTCGCTATTGTGTACCCAGCCACGGCGTAGAATCTCCAACCAACTGCCGCCAAGCTGCAGACCGATCTCATGCAACATTTTTTCGATCTGACTCTCCGTCACCTGTAACAAATCATAGGTAATGTTTACTTTGTCACTCTCAACAACCACCTCCTGCACACCCATCACCGCTGTCAAATAGGGAATAATCAGCTCCGCCAGCTCGTCATTCACTGGTTCGGCCAGGCGCATGGTTCGTCGTTTAAGAATTTCATTTCGTTGCTTTCCAACTTTAGTACTATAGAGAACCGGATGGGCAACAAATGTTTCCCGACACTGTTCAGAACAGAAATGAAAATACATTTTGTGGTACTCCACAGAAGGAACATCCGCTTCCGTTTTCATACCACAGACCGGGCAATGATTATTAAGTGACGTCATCTCACACCTCTTCTTTCTCTCCAAAGATTTCAAACCAAGAATTTTCCGCAGTAGGTTCTCTATTCTCGGACAGGCTTCTAGTATTAAGAATAGCAAGTAATTTCTGACCATCGAGTGACCGTATCATTACAATTTTGTAATACTCTATTTTCAAACCATGCATATATTCACTTCATAGAAAGCCCTGTTGGCTCAGGAAAATCTACATATGCCTCTAAACTTAACAAAGACCAGTAAGTAGCATAATTGAGATAGCCAGTGATATACCGGGGTATTAGGGTCGGATATTATACTAGGGTCATATTATATCAGGGTCTATTATATAAGGGTCAGACTCGATGATCACTATATCGAGTCTGACCCCATTTAGGAAAAATTAAAGTATTATTGTGTTTGCCGTACCCGTTCATACAAACAAATCGCCGCTGCAGCAGCAACATTAAGTGATTCTACATTCCCAATCATGGGTATTTTTACTTGGTGTGTTGCCAGCGCGCGTAATTCAGCTGATAAACCTGCTCCTTCATTACCAAAAATAAAAGCAATATTTTCTGATAACTCAATATCATAAATCTGCGTATTTGCATCTAAACTGGTAGCCACAACGATTTTATATTGGCCTGCGCAATGTTTAAGGCTTGCATTTTCTGTAATAGAAATACCAAAATGAGCACCCATTCCCGCGCGTAAAGCCTTAGGAGACCAGGCTTCAGTACACCCTTTTGAGAGAAATACGCTGTCCACGCCAGAAGCTGCCGCAGTACGTAATATGCTGCCCATATTTCCAGGGTCTTGTATATTCTCCAGCAAGACCGCACATTGACTGACCTGGGCTGTGTGCAAATAAGAGATTTTGCTTGATATGACGGCGAGAATTCCAACTGAATTTTCTACTATCGCTAGCGATGTAAACAAATTTTGATTAACAACAGCAATCTCGGTCTGGGGAAATTGCTGAAGACATTGCATAATTTTATTATCTAATTTGTACTTATGCTCCGCCACGAGAATAAGCTCTGGTACGAGACCCGCATCCACAAGTGCTTCAATAAGATGCACTCCGTCAATTAAGGTTTTGCCTAGTTTTCTGCGTTCACGAGAGGATTTAGCTAACTTTTTTATTTGCTTGAACTGGGTATTGTCAGATGAACTGATATATTTGGTTCGCTGGCTTAGCATAAGCCTTCTCTTTGTTTGGTTTAGGCGTATTATACCAGGTATTTTTTTGTCACACGAATCAAGAAACTGTAAATTTATGCTCTATTTTTCGCACTATATCTTGCAAACAATCCATTGCTGTTGCTAATTGTTGGTCAGATAAATAAGGCGCTGGGCCTAATCGCAAAACATCTGCGCGTACATCCGAATAAACATCATGCTTTGATAATTCATTTTTTATTTTTTCTGCATATTGACTTTTTAATGCAAGAAAACCTGCCGTTGTTGCTAAACTATAATTCAAATCTCGCTGAATAATTTTTTGCTCAAAATCTGCCTCATCAAAGCGTTGCATTAATAAACCAATTTGCCGCTGACTCTGCTCACGCAAAAACTCAGGGGTCATTTTTTGCTCATCAAAAAAATGAAACACCTCGGCTGCTCGATAATGAGAAGTCGGATCATAGGTCGCACCTGCAAAGCGATCATCTGCGCTTTTATAGCTAACCCTTGCGCCGTTTTCAGAGGCTTTATAAAGCGAATCAAATTCAGCTAGCCATCCGGTAATGACCGGGCGTAAGGCGCAGTGCTCTGGAAATCGCAAAAAGCAATTTCCCTCACCGAGCTGACAATACTTATACCCGCCGCCAACCACGTAGGCGTTTTCTAGAGAATTTTGTTGAATAGAAAATGGCACGACATTAATATGGTGGTATGCATCAACCAGTAACTTAATATCAAATTGATCGCATGCTTTAGCAAGTCTTTCGATCCCTTGAAGAATTTGCCCATTATTAAAAAATACGGAAGACACTAATACGGCAGATGTTTTATCATTCATCGCATTGATAATATCATCGACCACATATTCCATTTGCGTGTTGTCGATCCGCGTTATTTTTACCCCTTCTTCTTCTAAACGGTTAAGCTGGCGTCTAATCGAATGAAACTCACCATTTGTGGTAATTAACCTGGGTTTATCTTTTAACGGCAACGCTGAAATAAATCGAATGACTAAATCATGGGTGTTCTGGCTCAGCGAATAGCGTCCGCTGGTATCATCTAATCGTTGAGCAAAGCCTTTTCTGACTTCATTCGCTTTATCAAAAGCCTGTGCCCACTTGTTATCAACAAATTCAGCCGCATCTTTCCACGCTTGCATATGCCCTGCTAGCGCACAGTCCGGCCATGCTTGATGAGAATGTCCGGTCAGTAATATTCTTTCTGTGACCCTAAACTGCTGGTAAAATCGAGATAAATGATTTGGAGAATTAAAAAAAGTATCTACGCACCGTCCAACTGCGGATTTTAACTTAAAGCGACACACGTATTTCCCATAGATCCGGAAATAGTGGTTTAAAAATGGATTCTTTTAAGTAATCCACTCCCGTTGAACCACCCGTACCACCTTGCATACCAATCGTACGTTCAACCATTTTTACATGCCGATATCGCCACTCTTGAATCCCTTCATCAAGATCAACAAAACGCTCGCACATTTCCATAAAACTAGATCGCTTATGATAAATTTTGATTAATTCTGCTTGTACTTCTACCGACGAGCTGGTTGAACAACTGAGATCACGATGCAAGCTAGTTTCTGGAATTTGGCAATTATGATTTTTTAAGAACAAAAGAAAAGAGTCCCACAAGCTTGGTTGACCCAATAAAGCATCAAGCTTTTTATATTCTTTACTTTGCTTATCAAAACGAGATAATACAAATTTGTTTCTCTGCCCAAGTACTATCTCTAGCTCTCTAAACTGCGCAGACTGAAAACCACTGGCAGTATCCAATCTCTCGCGAAAACCATTGAATGCAACCGGGGTCATCGTTTCTAGAATATCCGTTTGATTAACCAATACTTTTAGAATACATAATACACGTTTAAAACCTTGAAAAATTTCAGATTGATTACCTTGCTGAAATGCATTTTGAATAAATGATAAATCATGTAGTATTTGCTTAAACCACAACTCGTATGTTTGATGGATAATAATAAATAAGGTTTCATCATGTTCGGGGCCATCCGAACGTGGCGTTTGTATTTCTAACAATTGATCTAGTGCTAAGTATTTTTGATAGGAAAGTGGCAAGTTAACAACCTCTAGTATGACAGAATAATTAATGAAAAAAAGCGATATACGGATGTATAGGCAAAGGTTACGCCAGTTAGCGACTTCGGCATTCTCACTTTCCGGTGCGATGGCGAAAATTTAAACACTTTTGTTTTATGGCGAGGCGAAATAACGAGTAATAGCAGACCTATTGCGAGGAATTTCCTTCGGTGCCCTCTTCGGGTAAACGTGGCCACGAATGCAATAACACCTAAATCTCAATCACTACGGGTATATAACGCACACTAAAACCTATATCTCAAATAGTTACAAAAAATATTTCATAAAAAACCTTTTCCTACCGACATAAGCTAGGGAATAAATCTTATTTATCCATGCAATTTATGCGTATTTATTAATACACATCTACTTGTTAACTGCATTTATTGAGAAATTTACAGATATGATTAAAAAAATATTAGTATCTGACCTAGTTACTGGAATGTATATTCATGACCTAAATTGCAGCTGGGTAAATCATCCCTTTTTTTTAAATCAATTTAAAGTAGAACAAGCGAATCAAATTGAAAAAATTATTCAAGCGGGAGTTGTCGACTTATATATCGATACCGACAAAGGCTTGGATTTCGAAAATGCGACACCGCAAGCTGAGGTACAAATAGACCTTAACAACCAGCTTAATAAAGTCATACATATAAAATCAAAAAAATCAGACATTAAAAAAGTGACCGTCGGTGAAGAGTTAATCAAAGCACAATATGCACGTGTTGATGCGCAAAAAACGATTAAAGAAATATTGATTGAAGCTCGCATGGGTAGGCAAGTCGATATCGAAAAAGCCAATCAATCTGTCAGTAAACTAGTGGATTCTGTACTCCGAAACAAAGATGCACTGTTAAGTTTAGACTTAATACGCAATAGCGACCGCTATACCTTTGAACACTCTGTATCAGTTTCAGTATTACTCATCGCTTTTGGTAAAGAATTGGGCTTTAACTATGATGCCATACATAAACTCGGTGTCGGCGGCCTATTGCATGATATAGGAAAAACCAAAATACCGGATGAAATTCTAAACAAACCAGGCAGACTTACCGAAGATGAGTTCAAAATCATTCAAAAACATGTTGAGTATGGCGGATGTATATTGGCTGAATACAGCGGTGTTCATGACGACTCCATCATAGTCTCTTGCCAACATCACGAACGCGTAGACGGAACAGGTTATCCCAATAACCTCAAGGGTGACAACATCAGTCAATACGGACAAATGGCAGCTATCGCCGATGTATATGATGCCATAGTATCAGACCGCTGCTATCATCGCGGCGAACCCCCAACATCTGTATTGAAAAAAATGCTGGAGTGGAGTCATCAACACTTCAATAAAGAACTCGTGCAAAAATTTATTCACACGGTTGGCATATACCCCGTTGGCACCTTGGTTCGTTTAGAAAACGGTCATATCGCCGTCGTTATTGAGCAAGGTGAAAACGGTTTACTACACCCTATCGTAAAGGTCATTTTTAATCCTGATAAAAAGGGCTACATCAACAAACCTTATATTCTCGACCTCGCAAACACATCACCTGATGTATCCGCCAAAATCATATCCTATGAAAACCCAGGTAAATGGGGCATAGATCCGAATATGTTTGTCGGTGGCTATTAATAATTAAACTATCAACGCTCAATAATTTGGACTAGGAGGCTGTCTGAGAACAGCCTCCTAGTTAGCACTTTAAGGAATATAGAATATATGCCGATACTACTAGGAGCCTGTCCGAGCACAGACTGACCTACTGCGACTAATCCATTGTCCGATTAAATTCGTTAAATATGCTCAATATTCGTTTCATTGAGTCGAAAAATCTGACTCAAAATGGTTTGCCCTTTTGGCCACGGATGGCCTTATGCTGCGAAGCACATGGATGTGCTAGAGCGTGCGCTACAATCGCTGTTCTCGGACAGCCTCCTAGGAGGAATATCGCTAAATTTGCGCCTAAAACAGGGAAGTTTATAAAACTAGATCGTTTGGAGAACAAATATATGATTACCATCGGAAAATTACTCGACAATAAAAGCCATGATATCTGGAACGTAGGACCTGAAGATAGTGTTCTAGATGCACTCGAAATCATGAATGATAAAGGCATTGGCGCGCTGGTAGTCATGCAAGACAAAGAACTGATTGGGATTGTTTCTGAACGGGATTATGCACGCAAAGTCGCTCTAAAAGGACTCACCTCAAAAAACACCAAAATTAAAGACATTATGACCCGTCACGTCTATTTTGTCTCACCCGACCAACAAATTGACGAAAGCATGGTTATTATGACGCAAAATCGAATTCGCCATTTACCGGTTATGGAAAAAAAGGAGGTATTAGGCATGGTCTCCTTGGGCGATGTGGTCAAAGAAATAATTAACGAGCAACAATACAAAATCAAGAAGCTAGAAAATTATATTTCTTGGGAAGAAGCGTATTGAACCTGTCCTCAGTTGACCGCTTCAAAACTTCGTTATGTTATTGATTAAAATGAAAATGCGTATGCCTATCAAGCTCACTCAGACGGTGAATGCGCTACGCCATGAAGAGCACGCTTTTAAGCGTGACTCGCTTTGTTGCGAATCGTTGCAATAGTTGGCTATTCCGTCTCATCGCGCCTTGCCTATATGGACATAGGTAAGGCGCGTAAGCAGGACGCGGAAGCTTCGCGATTCACGCTTAAAAACGCACTCGACAACTGCTCTATGCGTTGTTCTACCCCCTGCATCCATGCAGTCGTCTTCACGCCGTCCAACTGAGGATTTTAGGTTAAAGCAAGGCTTAAGAATCACATTTTATCACTCTACTGGGAATAATCGCGGGTAAATACTCAACAACCACCGAACTCCGTTGCTCAAAAATACCCGGCAACAATCAGGCTCTCCGACGTACGTTAAAAACAATAAATATACTCATTGATTGCAATCTAAAATGGTATACCCTATCAATATGAGAGACTCAATGAGCAACCAACTACATCACAAGTTTTGAATCTCGAAAAATTACTGCAAACTGCGATATTGTTGATTATCTCAAAATGAAAAAAACAGATGTCATAATTATAGGTGCTGGCGCTTCCGGCTTAATGTGCGCGATTGAAGCTGGAAAACGCGGACGCCATGTTTTAGTACTTGACCATGCTAACAAAGTAGGCAAAAAAATCCTGATGTCGGGCGGAGGACGTTGTAATTTTACGAATTACTCTGTTGAAGCAGATCACTTCATTTCAAACAATCCTCACTTTTGTAAATCTGCATTAAATCGCTTCACCCAATGGGATTTCATTGCGCTGGTTGAGAAACATAATATTGCATACCATGAGCGTGAACATGGTCAATTATTTTGCGACCATAGCGCAAAAGAAATTCGGGATATGCTGGTAGATGAAGCGGAAGCCGTTGGCGTAAACATACGCCTCAATACTAAAATCACTAATATCGAAAAAAAATCAAATCATCATTATTTAATACATACCTCAAGTAATAACTATCATTGTCAAACCATAGTCGTTGCTAGCGGCGGATTATCTATTCCTAAAATGGGAGCTTCGCCTCTTGGTTACAAAATCGCTGAGCAATTTGATCTGAAGATATGGCCCACTCGCGCAGGTTTAGTCCCTTTTACATTACATGACAAAGATAAAAAAATCTTAAGCCCGTTATCTGGCATAGCAGTCGATGCAATAATGAATACATCTCAGTATAATTTTCGCGAAAACCTATTATTCACTCATCGTGGATTGAGCGGACCAGCAGCTTTACAAATATCTTCTTATTGGAGTCCCGGTGAGTTTGTTGAAATTAATTTATTGCCCGACATTAGACTTGTTGATGAATTAAAAGATACAAAAAATAATAAGCCCCAGCTATTACTGAAAACAGCGTTAAAAAATTATTTACCAAAACGTCTATTAGAGGTGAAACTGGAAAAAAGTTTACAGGAGTCCTCTTTACAAAACATCAGTTACGAACTCATTGAGCAGATCAGTTCAAGCTTACAGCATTGGAATATAAAACCTAACGGCACTGAAGGCTATCGAACCGCAGAAGTAACGCTTGGCGGTGTGGATTGCGATGAAATTTCTTCCAAAACCATGGAAAGTAAAAAAAACCCCGGACTGTATTTTATTGGTGAAGTCCTTGATGTGAGCGGTTGGTTAGGCGGTTATAACTTCCAATGGGCATGGTCTTCGGGGTGGTGTGCAGGTCAGTATGTATGATGCTAAAACCCTTAGGGATGGATTCGCAATAACTTTCCTTACAACACACCCTGAACCCTAAAGAATACGCCCTGCACGGAATAATTATTTTCTGACGCAATATTGTCCGAGAAGTCCGTGAAATTATAACCCAGGCCAACGCGCAGGTTCGTCGTCGCCCTTAATCCAATTTCGGCTAACCAACCATCTCGTCGGGTGCGTGTTTCGCGTTGATAAAGAATCCGATATTCGCCACCCAGTTCGAGTTTTTTCCAAATCTTAATATTCAAACGATGAATAGATAACATGGTGTTGGTGTTAATCGTCGCACGGATCGGGTCTTCATAACGCGTGCGTTTAAAAGCCAGCTTTTCTACCCACTCGATGCGTTTGCTTAAATCCAAACTAAAATCACTAGCCGCGATATGCTTCACTGTCGCTTCACTGCCAAAAGCGGTAATACTCACGTTTTGCGGATTTTTATCACTGAGTACCGTATAACGCGCTAACGCATTGAAACGATCAAAGTGAATCGGTCTAATCGCCAAGCCAATGCTTTCTTCTTTGAACAAGGCCGTCACGGTTTGCGTATCCAAATCTTTGCTTTGGCTATAAAGCCATTTGCCGAGTAACGAATAACTGGGCGAGAGTTTCAAGTTCACATTATTACTAGTCAACCATTGTATTAAGCGCTGGCTTCCCCATTGACGACGAATCTCGTTACGCGTGGAAATATCCCAACGGATCGCATCGCTATAATTGATCGTTCCTCCGAGCGTCGCACCTTGCAAATCCGCATAGACTGAGCTGGCGGTGGAGTAATTGCCGAAGAGCCGGAAGGTCCAACGTTTGCTAGGCAGCCAGCGTTGCTCCACACCCACCAATGAGACCTCGCGTTTTCCTTTATCCCCGCGTTCTCTTTGCAGTTCAGAATACACTCGCGTATTATCACCAATCGCTGCTTCTTCGCCAATGGTGGTCGTATTTTGTTGGCCCGTACTTTCTTCGGTGACCCGTTCGCTGATGTAAAAGCGGTTTTTATTGATCTGATAACTGGCCCCGGCTTCGGTGCTACGATCATCCTCGGTGAGCGTCGTGCTGCCTTTTAAGGTAAGGTATTTAAACAGTTTGTATTTTGTGCCAAATCTTAAGTGGCTATTTTCTTTGCCGCGCAAAGTTTGTTGGGCTTCAATCAAGGTAGAAAAATTTTGCGTCAAGTTGTTTTCGAGACGTAGCGCGCTGAGTAATTGCTCACGGCGAACCCCATTAAGCGTGGTTTCACGTGTTTGTAACTCACCGCTTAAGCGCCAGCTTTGGCGTTGGTGTTTCCACAGCAGTGACGAGGTTTGCGTGATACTTTGCATGGTATTGGATGTAATTGAAGGTGTTTGCAACTCAAAGCGTTCGTGCTTGGCCTGTAATAGATTGTTGCGAGTTAACATATAGCGCAGCCTGGCGCGATAATTATCACGTTGACCGCCTTTGTTTTCACTGCTGGAGCTAAAACCTGCATCCACACGAGTGATGAACGCATCGGCGATTAGTCGATTCGGCACATCAACCCATTCGCCGAGATCCGAGGTCGCGCTGAACTTCCAGGCTTTACCTATCGTTGCAGGTGCCACTTGCAACTTATAGCTCAAACCACCATCGGTACTCAGATTTTTCACCCTACCCGCACCTTCGGATTGACTCACTTCGGCGCTGAAGCGAGTGCCGGTTAAGAAACGTAATTCACCGTCTACCGCTTGTAAGCGATAACGCTCACCCGAGAGTTGATCCTGCACGGCGGTTGCTCCAAGCGCGATATGATCACCGAGTTGTTGGCGTACTCGACCCCCGGCAGCGATTTGATCGATGTTATTTGATTCATACTCATAGTCTACGACGATGGTTACCGGGTTACCCAAGGTGGCATTCACATCGACTAACTCATCCTCACGCCCATAAAGATGCACGGCTCGATGGAAGAATATCCGTCCATGCTCATAATAAATTCGATAGTCTATGCCTTGCTGTAAAGAAATTTCTTTAAGCAAATTACCTGTGTTTTTATCACGCACATTCAAGGTGATTTGCTCACTGTTCGGAGTAATATTGCGCTGGCTTAGATAATACAAGGAACCACCAGTGGATAAAATTTCGTCTTGTTGATGGGCTAATCGAGTTTCCGCAGCAAACACCTCCGCTTTTGTATAACTTTCGTTATACTGGGTTTTGCTCGCAGAATCATATTGCAAATGACCGCCGTAAAGAGTGCGCCGATAGCTCGCAAGCTGACCATCACCGAGATTCACCGGATAATTACCCATGAGTAAGCGGATTTCTTCGCTGTCCAAGGCGAGAAAAAACTTACCTTGACCTGCCGCATCATTGATCAGCTGGGCATCATCACCATAGATCGGATAAGCTCGCTCAGGATCAAGATTAGTGAGCAATAAATCACTTTCGGAATCATCGAGATCTTTAAACAGATTGCCAAAAGTTTGAGTACGGGTATCAAAGGCCGAAGTGATCAAGTATTTGCCTTTAATCATACCTTTCAGGTAATAGCTAACCCGTCCCTTGCTATAGGCTTGCTGGGCGTCACTCATGCCCGCACCTTCAAGATAGCCATTTCTGCGTAATAGACCAATTTCACCATCGACAAAGGCCATGAAGAACAGTTGTGTATCGGATACGTTAATTTTACGTTTAACCTCACCACGATAGCCTTTCGGGTCTTGGACTTGCACCACAATCTCACTCGTGCCGGCTTGCACATCAAGCATAATCGCGAACTGACCGTCTTGTTGAACCGGCACGTCTTTGTTGTTTACTCGAATCAGATTACCCGGCGAGGTCACGCCGGAAACCGGGACTTGATAAGTATTAATCACCACGTCGGGCGGAGGAAATTTCACGCTAAGGTTCGGGATCGGCTCCACTCCCATAGTCGATTTCTCAGTTTCCTGACTACTAGATTTAAAATCCCGCTCGCCTGCACGCCCAATGGTTTCATTCTCAGTCAGTTGAATCACCCCAAAGTTGACTTTGGCCATTAGTCCCGGAGTGACAGAAACCACTTTGGCTGCATCGGTGGTTGCAAAAGAACCTGGGCCGACGCTGTCGAGATTGATTTTAATCAAGCGTTGTCCGGGTTTTATCGCCGGGAAGTGATAACGCCCGTATAAATCGGTGAGCGCATAGCTGCCATTGTCTAAGGCCACCATAGCACCTGCTATACCGGGTTCATGGCTTCCTTGGTAACCGTCGCGGTCGTGATCTTCGAAGACTTTTCCGATCACCGTGCCCAGATCAAATAACGGATCAAGGGCGACATCAATCGTCGCTTCGGCGCGGTTGGAAATGTAACAGGTATTACATAAATCCACCGCAATCACTTGATTGAGGTAACTGCGGGGAGTGGCACCTGCGCCGACAATCACTTGATAACTCAAGGTGTCGTAACCAGACTCCCCGGCATCGGCTTGGCCATTGTTATTACGGTCGAGCAAGGGCGCTACAGTACCGATCACAAAACGTTTAATGCGGTTACCGGTTGGTTCGCTCATGGCCTCGCCATTCAGCCGTGCGCTGCCTTGCACGTATCTGAAATTGGGTGGCAAGCTATCATCGAGTTTGACATCGACCACCGCATAATCCACGGTGTTTTTGATTTCGATTTGATAGGTTAAAACATCTCCCACCTGGGCTTCTTTGCGGTTAACGGTTTTCACCAATTCCAGCACCTGGCCTTGGTTAAAATAGACTTCGGCTTGTTGGCTAATGATCACCCCATCAGTGGTATCGTTGGCGGTGATGATGGCGGTGCCATAGGTTTCGGAAGTGATGGATCCGCGGGTTATGCCATTAGCATCGGTGCTTGCACTGGGTTGCACAATGGTATCGATCACGCCACGGTTACTGCTCAGGGTGACGGTTTTACCGCGTACCGGTAAGTTGCTGCTGTTATGGAGTGTCGTGGTCAATGTACTCACGGCCACTCCGTCACTGGCGAGCACTTGTGGCTCGGCCACCAGCGCGGATAAATCCGCATCGGCTGGGCCGACAATTTCTAATTGGTTGCTATTATCGTTATTCACAACGCCATCGGCATCCCCGGCAACGGCGGTAAAAGGTGCGGCCACAGTGCCGGTATTGGTCACAGTACTGAGAATAGTATCCACCGAGGCAGTGGCCGGCGCATCAATATCCAAGGTGACATGAATGGGCGTACTGCTGAGCAAAGCTCCCCCGAGATTAATGTTCACTGTATTATCGGTAATGGTTGCGCAATATTCGCCAGGGGTGTGGTCGACACATTGTACTTCGAGTGGAATATTCTCCACCGTGACATCGATCACGCTGATATTACGATAATCGGCGGGGAAGATAATACGGATTTGGTCGACACCGCCGTTATTGTCTTCGATCGTGGGCAAGAGACTGTAACGCATGCGATTGGCGGTGCTGTTAACCGAGAGGGCGGTTGGGTTGATTTCAGCGACGGCTGAGCTGACGGCTTGGCCGGCGCCGAGTATTTTCCAGTTTACATTGCGCAAGGCATCGATGGAGTTCGTGGCTGTAACAAAGCGACCACCTGAGGCATTGGAGTCTTGGATACTTAAATAATCAGCACGATAAGTGGCACTGTTTAAGACACTGAGATACCACGCATCACCGGTTGCGACAGAACCGAGTGTGAGCTTGCTATCATCGGCACCCACTAACATGAGGTTATACGCGACCGAGGTGATACTGCCGGGTTGAAACAATAAGACATTATTGTCTATCGACGCACCCGATACGTTACGACGAACACTGCGGCCCTGAGTCGAGGGTACTGCAGAGCGACGACTGGCTTTCGAGTTGATGTTCACCGCGTCCACGGATTTCACTAGTTCATAGAAAGTGGTGATGCCGCCAATGGTATTTTGCGCGCCTTCAAAGACCACGGTTGAGGTCCCGGCGGTGAACATACCGGTGTTATCCCAATTGCCAGAAACGCTAAAGATGATGTCACCCGCATCAAAGGTGCCCGCGATATTCACATGGTGAGCGATAACATCACCACCGGGGGTCATACGGTGTCCGCTGGGTACCGATAACACGGTATTCCCCCCCGAAATTGTCAACACATTATTGGCATCGACCCGATACAGGATTTCCGAGTCGAGTTCCCCACCGATGGCCGTGGATAATAAGGAATTACTGAGGCTGCCCGCATTATCATGGCGCAAGATAAGGTGGTTGGCGAACACATCTAAGTCGGTAATTTCAGCGCCGTCGGATACCGTGACGCTGGTGCCGTCGTTCGTCGCACCGTCGATATAAACCAATAAGGTGTCACCGGGGACTAAGCCGTTTGTGGGGATGTTGTACATACCGCTGAGGGTGGTATCGGTGCCAGCATCCTGACCATTGATCAGTAAACGAATCAAGCTGCCATTGGCAATAAAGGTGTTGCCGGTATCACTGTAAATAGTGCCTGAGACATTGGTATTGGTATTCAATAACACATTAGCAACGGCATCGGTGGTGGCGACATTACCGAAATTATCCACGCTAAAACCAGCGCTGATATCCAAGGTGTCATCGTCAGCGGCTTGACCATAACCCGGCGTGGCTTCAATCCCCGCAGCTTTGGCGTTGCTTAGGATAATCGTTAGGGTGGTGGCCGAGGTGATCGTCGCCGAGCTGATGTCGCCCAGGACGAACGTAATATCGGGCGTGGTGGTATTATCACCGTTGATATCCCAAATAAATTGGTTCCAATTTACCAAACCTTTAATATCGGTGCCTACCGTGGCGATGGTATCGAAGTTCGTGCCGGCGATGCTTAAGGTATTGCTGGTCGCATTATAAGAAGCCGAGGTGATGGTGGTAGTTGGTATGGCATTATCGACAGGCACATTCACCGAGGTGGCCGGTGCCACGCTATCGAAAGTGCCATCGTTAACGGTAAAACGAATCTGCACATCACTTTGATCTATGCCCGTTAATCCTGTGACATCGGCATGTTGGGTATCAAAGGTAAAGCTGTGCGCAGTGGCGGCAGCAAACGTGGTGGCGGAAGTCCAGGCCGAGCCGTTATCAGCCCAGTTGGCGGAGAGAGCCAAAGAGGCATCCGCATTGGTGGGTGTATTCCACACATTGCCACCATCGACTGAATACTCAAAGCTGTTCAAGGTGACATTATCGGCCTCGGCATCCACGGCTTTCCAAGTAATCGTTAACAGCCCCGAGCCATCGCTGGCTTGTACGACTTGTGCGCTGGGAATGACATTGTTGGCGGCGAAACCACCGACGGGAGCCGTATTAACCGTATTAATAATCATCGGGACATTGGCCACGGCATCGGCAGTGGCAACATTACCAACCCCATCCCCGCTAAAACCGGTGCTAATATCCAGTGTATCCACACCACCCACCGAACCAAAATCCGCCGTGCCTTCCAAGGCGGTTGCGGCGGCGCCGGTCAAGACCAAGCGCAAGGTGGTCGCATTGCTCACGGTGAGACTGGTGACATCGACGAGTGCAAGGCTGACATTGGCGGTCATGCCATTATCCCCATTAATATCCCAAAGGAACTTCGTCCAATCCACCAGGCCTTTAACATCAGAACCGGTATTTGCGATACTGGTAAAATTACTGCCAGTGAGGATTAAAGTATTCGTCGCTGAATCATAAGAAGCGGAGCTATAGGTGGCGGTCGGTATGGCATTATCCACTCGCACATTCATCGAGGTGGCGGGAGCCACACTGTCTATCGTGCCATCGTTAACGGTAAAACGAATCTGCACATCACTTTGATCTATGCCCGTTAATCCTGTGACATCGGCATGTTGGGTATCAAAGGTAAAGCTGTGCGCAGTGGCGGCAGCAAACGTGGTGGCGGAAGTCCAGGCCGAGCCGTTATCAGCCCAGTTGGCGGAGAGAGCCAAAGAGGCATCCGCATTGGTGGGTGTATTCCACACATTGCCACCATCCACTGAATACTCAAAGCTGTTCAAGGTGACATTATCGGCCTCGGCATCCACGGCTTTCCAAGTAATCGTTAACAGCCCCGAGCCATCGCTGGCTTGTACGACTTGTGCGCTGGGAATGACATTATCCGCGATGAAACCACCGACGGGGGCCATATTAGCAGCATTAATAGTAATCGGCGCATTGGCCACCCCATCGGCAGTGGCGATGTTACCAAAAAGATCCACGCTTAAACCATTGCTGACATCAAAGGTATCCGCCCCGCCCATCGAACCAAAATCCGTCGTACCTTCTAACGAGATGCCTTTGGCCTCCGTCAATACTAAGGTCAAGGTGGTTGCACTACTCACGGTAAGACTCATGACATCAGCAAGCGCAAAGCCAACATCTGGGGTGATGGCATTATCACCATTAATATCCCAGATAAAATTATTCCCATTGACGATGTTTTTAATATCGGTTCCCACCGGAGCCATCGTATCGAAGTTGGTACCGGTAATACTCAAAGTATTACTGGCGGAATCATAAGAAGCGGAGGCGTAGGTCGCGGTGGGCAAAGCATTATCGATTTGCACATTCACCGAGGCGACCGGCACAACACTATCGAGGGTCCCATCGTTGACAGTGAAACGGATTTGTACATCGCTTTGATCTATACCAGCTAATCCTGTGACATCAGCATGTTGTGTATTAAACGTAAAACTGTGTGCAGCAGCAGCGGCAAACGTCGTGGCCGAACTCCAGGGAGCCCCGCTGGCTATTAAAGAGGCCGATGCATCCCCATTGCTCGGTATATTCCACACACTGCCGCCATCGACCGAATACTCAAAGGTGTTCAGCGTAACGTTGTCCATCTCTGCATCCACGGCTTTCCAGGTAATCGTGAGTACCCCACTGCCATCCGTGGCTTGGGTGATTTGCGCAGCAGGAATTATATTACTGTTCGTAAAACCACCCATGGGGGCCGTATTAACAGTAACGGCCGCCGCTCTATAAGTGACTACCCCTGCAGCCCAGGATCGAGAGGGACTCATGATCGACGAGCTCAAGGATTGACTACCGATGGAAGAAACAATTTTATAGGCTGAATTAATGGTTTGGTTGCTTCCGAAGGAGGAGCTATTAGTGCCAACACGCCCGAGTACCGTATAAGTCGGATCGGTATTGAATGAGTCACTGTTGGGGCCGGCAACCGCAACGGCGCCTATAACGAGTTCGTTTGCCTGGGAAGTGATGCCGGTAGAGCCGGTAAATGGCGCGCTAGAAAATATACCAGAATTAAGTGATATTCTATCTAATGCCGATACCGTCGCAATACCGGAAAATTCATTCGCTACCGCAACGCGAGTTTGTACCGTAAAACCAAAATTAATGGTGATGGTATCGCTGGGGGTAAGTGCCGTGGTATTATGAGCCGCACAAATGGTGAGCCGGGTATTGCTGCCAGAACTGGGAACCGTTGCATCTCGTGTATATGTATTGCCTCGCGAGTCACTACAACTCGCGGATGAGACCGGATTGAGACTAGAGGCCGCCGTAATAATAATCGAATTGCCCGCAGTTGTATTCGCTGTAACCGTCAGTACAAGCGTGCTAGAAAAAAAACCATTATTGACCGAATTCCGAGCAACCTCTTGCTCAAAACGAATGGCCGCTTCGGCAGTATCTAGTTTTAAGGAATTCAAAATCATAGACTGCTGCCAAGACTGAGGCAACAGCGAAACAAAGGCCGGTAGCAGAAAAAGCGTGATGGAAAAACGGGTGAGGCGCAGGAACTTACGTATTATGTAGTTAATATATCCATTTGCACGACCGTGTGCGGTGTTGGAAATATCAAACCTTTTTTTCATCAGTTTCATGCTAATCATTATTTAGATCTAAATCTTCTTACTACTTCAGCGTAATTACACCTACGCTCTCTGTTTCCATGTTTAGCCCCCAATGAAGCAAGGATTTAGTTTTCATCGGTAACTTCCATCTCAATTCAAGCAAGAAATTCCAAACTAAACAGTGGTTATCATTCAAACAGCATAAATTTGTAATTGAAAGTAAATACGCACTGTATCATGACACCATATGCTGGGCTAAAAAAGGGGTATATTTGCAAAATATGCACTGCTTATTTTTTTACAGTTATTTTATTTCCTTGTTTATTATAACGTAATTTAGCATCTGCATTAGACTTATTCTTATCACTAAATCTGAGCTACACCCGTCGCGGACTATGCCTTGCATTAAAATGATTGAGTAAATTTGACAAACTAACGGCTTGCCGTCAGCCAAACAAGCGATTAATTTCGCCAATTCTTTATAAATGAACATGCCCTTTTAGCCTCGTTTTATGGAGTCATAACACTTGCAACAAGCTGATTGGATTATTGAAAACGTCAACCTCGCAACGATGCAAAACAACGGCGAGCCATTCGGAAAAATTGAAAATGCATTACTCGCGGTTCATAACAAGCGCATCACCTGGTTAGGAAAACGAGATCAAGCCCCTGTTTTCAACAATGCAAATAGAGTGGATGGACATAACGGCTGGTTAACACCTGGATTCATTGATTGCCATACACATCTGGTATACGCGGGCCATAGAGCGGATGAATTTGAGCAGCGTTTGCAAGGCATAAGCTACGCAGAAATTGCGCAACATGGGGGGGGAATTAATAACACTGTCACAGCCACTCGAAAAGCAAGTAGCGACATTTTAAAACGAGACGCCCTATCACGCCTAAGACAATTATGTAAAGAAGGCGTCACCACCGTCGAAATCAAGTCCGGATATGGTTTAGACTTAGATACCGAGCTTCGCATGCTGGAGGTCGCAAAGTCTTTGCAAGATCAAATACAGGTTAAGGTACAAACCACGTATTTAGGCGCGCATGCCATTCCTCTAGAATATAAAGAACACGCAGACGACTATATTGATTTCATCTGCGAACAAGTATTGCCCCAAATCGCGCGTAAAAAACTGGCTGATGCGGTCGATGTTTTTTGTGAAGACATCGGTTTTAACTTACAACAATGCGAAAAAGTGTATCAATCTGCGAGCGACTTAGGTTTTCGAGTAAAAGGCCATGTTGAGCAATTAAGCCATCAAGGAGGCGCAACATTAATCGCCAAGTACAACGGTTTATCGGCTGATCATCTAGAATTTATACGCATCGAAGAGATTAAAATGCTCAAACAAAATAACGTGGTTGCCGTATTATTACCAGCTGCATTTTATTACCTCAATGAGCCACAAAAACCACCGATAAAAGCCATGCGAAACGCCAAACTAGCGATGGCGGTGGCCACTGATTGCAACCCAGGAAGTGCCCCTATGGCATCCTTACTTCTTGCGATGAATCAAGCCTGTGTTTTATTTGGCCTGACCCCTGAAGAATCAATGCTCGGTGTAACCCGTCATGCCGCACAAGCACTGGCACTGAATCAATGCAAAGGAATATTAAAATCAGGTTATGATGCGGATCTCGTATTATGGGATATAGCACATCCTAATCAGCTGAGTTACAGCATTAATATGCATTCACCCAGGGATATCTGGGTGGGAGGGCAACATGTATAAACCTGCTGACATGTCTTTATGGAAAGGCAGGATCGATAATACCGCGCAGAAAACCACCGCAGGAAATTCAGCACGTCTACATCAAAAAATACAACCGTGGGATAACATAAGTGATTTAAAAGACTCGGTCACCCTCATTGGCTTTGCCTGTGACGAAGGTGTTCGACGCAACCAAGGCCGACCCGGAGCGAAGCAAGGGCCAGTACAAATCAGAACGGCACTTGCAAATACAGTTTTTCCAACAAATATTTCAGTGCATGATGCTGGCGATATAAGTTGCAACGATGAAAATCTCGAAGCAGCACAGCAATCCCTGGCGCGACAAGTCTGCAAAATACTCAGCGCAAATGGTCAACCAATCATCCTCGGAGGCGGACATGAAATGGCTTGGGGGAGCTTTCTAGGCACAGCGCACTATTTATCTGCAAACGCCCCCAAACGACACCTTGGAATTATTAATTTCGATGCTCATTTTGATCTACGAAACCCTAATCCACACGCAAATTCAGGCACAGCTTTCCGACAAATATCTGCGTGGTGTAAGGAACACAAAAAGAATTTCAATTATTATGTCTTTGGAATAAACCCCAGCGCTAATAGCCACGCATTATTTAAATTTGCAAAACAAAAAAAGGTTCACTGGCATCTAGATACGAACTGCACACTAGCGCATTTAACTGAAATAGAAAAATCACTCTCGCAATTTTTATCCCAAATAGATGAGCTTTATTTGACCGTCTGTCTTGATGTATTCCCCGCAAGCACAGCACCCGGCGTCAGCGCACCTGCGGCTCTCGGAGTCGATCCACTCTTTGTAATCAATGCGCTTAAATTAATTAAAACAGTTTGTAAAAAATATCAGGTAGTGTGGCGCACCACTGATATTGCCGAACTCAACCCAAACTATGATAGTGAGCAACGCACTGCTAACCTAGCAGCGCGTTTAGTGTATGAAATCGCGAAGAACCAAAAAACTGTAACTTTATGCAAAAACTATTAAAATACTAGAGTGGTGAAATAGTAATAGTGATGCTATTTCCACTTAGTGCATTGTTAGCCTCATCATCTTCGACAACAGAGTCCAGGTAATCTGCAATAGCCCCAATATAATAGCTTCCCGGTGTCAAGTTAGCTGGGATAGTTAATGGTCCAAATGAATGATTTCCACTACTGCTTGCACCTGCCGCAAGTAAGCCATATTCATTACGCTCACCTAGGTAAACATCTGCAGTTGTAATACTCGAATCAGTTGAGAGATAGTATCCCAAACGAAAAACACCTGCAGTGGTACCACCCTGATTTTCAACTGTACTGTTAAGAACAATGGCATCACCTTGAACCGCAGTTGCAGGACCGCTAATACCAGTCATTACTAAATCGGGACCCGTGCTTTGAGTATATTTTATTGTGGCATAATCAATATTATTGTTACCTGCTCTGAAACCTGTCACATAAAAACTGTTTGTGTCCACTGATAACGCGATTGCCGTATCAATGAATCCACTGTCGTGACGCACTACCCAAATTTCATCACCAGTTTGTGAACTGTATTTGATAGTGGCGTAGTCTTGATTTCCCGCGGAAGCTTTACTGGTACCGAAAATATAAATATTTCCGGTGTCATCGATAGCGAGATCTTTAGCTGTATCTATTTCTCCGTTATCATAGCGGCTAAACCAGATGACAGTACCTGTGTTTTTATCGTATTTAATGGTGGCATAATCAAATTTACCAGAAGAATTTTTACTTGATCCTGTTACATAGATATCACCTGCATCATTAACAGTAAGTCCGATGGCTTGATCTTCGTCACCATTGTCATAACGTGAAACCCAAAGTTGACTACCATTTGCAGCATCATATTTGACAGAAGCATAATCGTTGGCAGTGCCATTAGCGCTAATTCCAGTGACATAGAGGCTTCCTAAATTGTCTACTACCAAGTCGACTGCGCTATCGTTGAAACCGTTGTCATAACTGGCCACCCAAAGCTGAGTACCCAGACTGTCATATTTAATCGTTGTATAGTTATCGTTATAATATTGATCCTGGCTGGAACCAGTGACGTAAACATCGCCTGCGCTATCAATTGCAATCGCAACTGTGGCGTCCATTAAACTATTGTCATAATTTGCGACCCAAATTTGAGTACCCTGGTTGTCATATTTAATTGTTGTATAATTTTTATCGTAGTAATGGTCTTCGCTTGAACCCGTGACATAAGTATTGCCGTTACTATCAATCGTCAATGCGGCAGCAATATCAATATTTTCATCGTGATAGGTACTCAGCCAAATTTTATTTCCGTTAGAATCATATTTAATTGTTACAAATTGACTTTCGTTATTAGCGATTTCACGATTACCTGCGACATAGACATTGCCCATGTTATCAATCGTTAGATCTACAGCATTATCATTTAAGCCACCATCATAAACAGCGATCCATAGTTGATTACCAGAAGCATCATATTTAATCGTTGAGATGTCCAAATTAAGTGATCCTTCGGTGGCTGTACCAGTTACATAAATATTTCCAGAAGAGTCGTGGACTATTTTAACCGCCTTATCATTATTGTAACCAAGTCCATCGTAATATTTTATCCAGTCACTTACCGGAGTTGCGGCGAAAGTAAGGGCCGAATAGATAATAGATATGATAAAAAAAATAGAGATCTTACAGAGAGTCTGAAATAGGCTGCTGAACGAGTGTGTAGGTAAATGATTAACGATATATCTCTCCTGATGTTTAATTTAATTTACCAAAGTACAAGTTGAGCGCCACTGTGAGTAGCCTGATGCACTCATACATTGTATGCAATCAGTACGGCTTTACCCAACAAAAATATGCAATAAAATCTGAGTCTACGAAATTTTCATCTTGTACATAACCCCATATATATGGGATATCGTGAAGATAATATTGTAGAAAAAATGCCTTTAACTTGTGTTGGCAGTAGAGTAAGAGGCAGAACGTAGTCGAACTATTTTTCTGCCTCTCCTCTCCGAACCGTACGTGCACCTTTCAGCGCATACGGCTCTCCACTTAATCATGGCCAACGGCCATTGCAACATCCGCGTAGCGAGAGGTGACTGTCTTTCTTATTTCTACTCTAAGATACGGGTTTGATTCCGGCAGTCTCCAACGAAAGGATAATTTTTTGCTGCTCACTAATCGAAATAGTGAAGCATCGAATAAATAACCCTGGTTAGTCTTGCCAAATAGAACCCATGTCTTAGCCTGATTAGGTGTCGGTCGTTTACACCATTTCATCAATAACGATCTGACTGAACAGCGATACTTGCGAGCCAACCAGTGCGCTAGTTTCCAGAAAACGATGCGATCTATTTTACGGTAAACTTTTGCAGTGAAGTCAGTATGACGATAGAACTGCGACCAACCCTTGAGTTTCTGATTGAGCTTTTCTACCTTGTCAATCTTGCTACAACTATAATCTCCCGATAGTGTTTGACTCAACGAGTGAGCAAAGGCTTTGGCTTTATCCTTTGGAATACCGGAGACCACACGCATATTACCTTTTGGGCCTCGTTTTCGAATAATTCTGTGTCCCAGAAAGACAAAGCCATCATTCACATGCGTGATATGGGTTTTCTCCATATTCAGCTCGAGCTTCAGTTTGCCTTCCAGAAAGTCACGGCATTGCCGCTACCGAGGTGCAAAAATACGCGGGATTGCACCGGTTGTTGAGCAGAGTGGTCAAAAGAAATGGGTTCACTGGCCTTATAGTTGCCCCACATTTCTACGGCAAACCTTTGTCGAATGGGCAGGCCAAACGGTGCGTTATTCATTTTGGGCGAGAGCTTATTATGAGCAACAAATCAATAGGGGAAAACAATATAATGCCGTCATTCGTTCACTGGCTTTCAAGTGGATTAGGATTGCTTTTCGGTGCTGGAAAGACAAAAAGCCATACGACGAATCAACCTACCTTAATGCACTGAAAAAGCGCGGATCACCTTTGCTTCAGGGAATTTCGCAGGTGTGAAAAAACTTGTTGTCCACCTCAGGGCGTGTTGTTATGCCATTTTAATTACTAAATTTATTCTATACTAAATGAACACTAACGGTGAAACATGAAATTTTTTACTGATTTTTTTTATCTGTTCAAGATTGAGTATTCGCTTTCCAGCTAGTACTTCAGATACCACGCCCTGACTCCCTATTTCTTGTAAATCAGATTGCTTTAGATCATGTTCTTGCATAAGGTATTTAAGCGCATCAATCGGAGAAGCCTCCTTTATTTTACAGGCTTGATTCTCATAATTTTCAATCAGATTTCCGATTGTTTCCATTACGGGTGCCAATTTATGGTTTTGATTATTTCCGACCTCATCAACTAAACTATCCAGTGTTTTAACTAGCGCTAGGTATTCTGCTTCAGAATGTGGAACGGAGAAGACAGCTTTAATGCTTGGCCACACTTTCGATATGTTCTCTAATTGCCTATTCATGATTTTTTCCATTTCCCCTTGTTGTATTCAACATGTGTTAAAACGTAGCGAATATACAAACATTGAGTATTGAAGTGTATGGCAGCAATTAGCCTGATTTTATTGCCACCGATATTAAATACGATCAAATTACCTACTTTGTCCGCGCTTGGAAATATTTCTCTTAATTCCGAAAAGTTAGCTATCTCGGTTTGTTTGACTATTCGATACCATGCATCTAAGGATACAGAAGTATTCGGATGCTTTTTAGCAAAATCCAACAATCGCTTTCGAATAATGATGAGCATACTTCAAATTGTATCTCATAACGAGATTATTGCAAGTGCTATTATTTTTTTGGCAATCCGTTAAATTTACCTTGTTATTCATGTATTCATACTTTCACGCAACGAAATACTAAACGTTGGTAGGTAACGCCCAGGAAAACTCAATGATTCTCGTTTTCCTGTAAGAAGCCAACCATTTGCAATATAGAACCCCTCAGCATTAGGGTCGGATTGAAGGACTAAATCTATTCCTCCCATATCAAGTGCAACGTTCATTGCATGTGCTAGAAGTGCTTTCCCAATACCAGACCCAATATTACTTGACTCTACAAACAGAGCTGACAGCTCGATTTCTACTTTCGATAATGGCTCCAAACCATAATAACCGAGCAACTTATTGTTAACCTCGGCAACCATATAGCAAAAATTCGGATTTTCTAATTTTTCCTTTGGAACCACCAACTCATCAATGCACGCAGCCATGAATTTTTCGGAGTAGCCCCAATAAGCTTTTGAGTTCACTGTAAGTTCTGTTAATGAGTTTGCTTCTGTAGCCTTAGCCTTTCTGATAAGCAAAAATATTTCTCCATCAAGGCACCGGGTAGGTCAGGGCCTTACGACCCGTTCCTCCCTAAGAACTGTACGTGATAGTTTCCCATCATACAGCTCAAGCCTTTCTTAAGCCGATCGCTTACGACCCGGCTGCTTATTTGTAATATTGTTATTTCCATTGCGTTAATTTAGCATAAGCATCTGAAGAGAAAAACATCCGGTCTCTGATTGCCGTTTTGCGATTAATTTCAGCGCGGCGCTTAAAGTAATCATCATATTGCATATCATAGGGATTAGCTTCACTTCGTATTTTCGTATGGTAACGGACAGGAATATCCGCCATACGAAACAACTCAACCCACTTTACTTCTCCATCTTTACGCACATAATTACTACCCCAACAAAAACGTCCTTTGTTTCGTTTATGATAGGTTGTTCAACATTAGAAAACTGGATCGTTAAAGCAAGAAACCAAGAATTTGAAACCCATTCAACTAAAGAGATAAATGGCTTGAGCCAAGATAAACGCCCACAAGATTGGACATTAGAAGAACGACTTAATGTAGTCATTCTCAGTAGCACAATGAGCGAAGAAGCACTCAGTGAATATTGCAGGGAACAAGGTATTTATCCACACCATGTTAAGCAGTGGAAACTTGATATCGTGAGTTCCTCCGAAATGAGTAAAGCGGATTCTCGCTCAAAAATGAAAGCATTAACCCAAGAAAATAAGGCCCTAAAAAAGAGTTAAATCGTAAAGATAAAGCGTTGGCAGAAAATGATATGCCAGACTATTCCCGGTATTGAGATACGCGCCCTGCGTGGCATTAATCATCTCCCGCAATGCTGAAAAACACTTTAATCATGGTCTGTCCCCTATTTGGGACTCTTATTTGCTTGTTTGATGTGTGCCCCTATTTGATGCGCAAGCACCAACCATAGTCGCAATACTCTGAATCAAATAGATAAAATATACCTCTTGATATTCCTGACAAAATGACTAGAATAAATAGTCATATTGAAAAATTATTACTGAGATGGTTATGAAGGCTTCTATAGTTGATCTGAGGTATAAGACGAATGATATTCTAAAAGCTCTCGATAGGAATGAGAGTGTTACAGTTCTTTATCACGGTAAAGTAAAAGGGATAATAAAACCTGCTAGAGAGAAGTCAGAACTGAAGGTCAAAGACCATCCATTTTTTGGAATGTACAGTGAGTCGGAGACGGCAGTACTAAAAGAGCTAGAAAACCTGAGAAAGCCTCGGCATGATCTTTGATACCGACATTTTGATATGGGTTCAAAGGGGGAGTGAGAAAGCAGCCAAACTCATTGAAAAGGATGAAGACAGATATCTTTCCATTCAGAACTACATGGAATTGCTCCAGGGGGCAAAGAACAAAGTTCACCACAAATATGTGAAAGATTTTATCAGTGAATTTGAATTTTCAATTTTACCTTTCACCGAGAACATAGGACACCGAGCGCTGATATATGTGGAAGAGTATGCTCTTTCATCAAACATGAGAGCGGGTGATGCCATTATAGCTGCTACAGCGGTCGAAAATAATATGGTGCTTGTTTCTAGCAACGTAAAGCATTTCAAGATTGTTAATGAATTACAGCTCAAATCTTTTAGGCCATAAAACACATAACGAAGAAGGATAGATTCGTGTGAGCTTGCGAACCACAACCTTATTATATTGTTGGACAAGCCCGGCAATACTCGCTGTACTTTCCTATAGAAAATATATTTTGGATAGAAGAGAGCGCTGGAGTCATATATGACCCCACTGTTGTTGCGAAAGGCGATGGCTTGATTGCCTTGGATAAGTTCGTCTGTATAACCTTAAATTAAGTTTTATCTCATTTGCTCTTAATCGAGGGCCTGGTTCAAATTAGACCACTTCAGAGAATCATGACAGAATTTAAGCTTATTTCACCTACCTTAGACTCATTCCGTATTGGAAATAAGGGCTTACTTCAAACTCATTTGGTATTGGGCAAAGCTGCGTCTTGTTAGATGCCTATCTCTGTGCTACATTTAAACAACACGATCTGTGCGCATAAACCATGAGGATACAAATATGCAAAGAATATATAATGAAACAGCTCCTAAAAAATCAGCAAATCTCAGCATAAACAGCGATTTACTTAAAAAGGCCAAGGAATTAAACATCAACCTTTCAGCCACATTAGAACATGCTTTAACACAACAAGTGAAGAAGGTTGCACGGGAAACATGGCTAAAAGAGAATAAACAAGCCTTAAATTCGCTAAATAACTTAGCCGAAGAAAATGGCCTATTTTCTGACTCATACAGAAATTTTTAATGAGCCAATTCACGCTATATAAAAATGAAAATAAGAATACGAAAAAGACTTACCCTTATATTGTAAATGTGCAAAGCGATTTATTGGATAATTTAAATTCACGAATTGTTATCCCTCTTTCCCCGCTAAAAATACTAAATGATAATAATGTTAAAAAACTTTGCCCTATCATAAAAATTGAGGAAAAATCATTTGTATTACTCACTCATCAACTGACTTCAGTTCCAAAATCCATTCTTAAAAAAGAATCAATTTCTCTCGAAAACTATCGCTACGAAATACTCGGAGCAATTGATTTATTATTGACGGGCATCTAACAGTTTTATTCTGCTAAAAGAACGTTTAAAACCAAAACAAACCATCCAAATTGTCGCCAATTTAAAACGTCCCTATGATAAAAATGGTATTCGTATTGTTAACCCGATCGATTATTTTCAGGGGTTTTTCTATAAGAATAACGGCAACAAACAGAAAGTAGGTCTCTATAAATATTTCAAATAAAACAAATAAAATCTTTCAAAATTATTTTTCACACGCGTCAGTATTTTTGATTGCTTGGGGAAAATATTCCAAAAAGGGGGTTTATTATCGCTGGCCATATGCAACCATAGCGCATCATTTTCCATATTCATGATGCACGACAGCTCAAAACGATAAAGGTGTTTTGATTTTTTGCCAGCAAGCACTAATGCCATGTTTTTTGCTGCGGCTTGGGAGCGTAGTTGCGCCATATGTGCCTGGTGCGGAACCCATGGTGGAGGATTCTCATGGCTGGCACAATCTCCAGCCGCAAAAACTTGGCTTAAGCCATTAACTTGGCCGTATTTATCTACTGCGATTTGACCACCTTTGGAAACAGGCAAACACGATTTTTGTAACCAATCAAAACCGGTTATGCCGGATGAAAAAAGTACTAAATCAGCTTTTCGAAAAGTACCGTCTTGATCTAACATACCTCCTGCAACAAACTCCACGGGTTCATAAGCATAATCTAGTATAATGTCTCGTTCGCGTAATTTATCCGTAATCAATCCAGAATCGCCCTGGCTTAAATTTGACGAAAAAAAGTGGATTTCGAATTTATCACGTACCCCGCGTTTTTTTAATGCATAATCTAATAAGCAAGCACATTCATACATTTGTCCTGCGCGTCCGGAAACAAAACCGTCTTTTTTATTAATTTTAAATCCCAGATAAATAACCCCGCTATCCATGGACTCAAGTTTATCAATAAATAAGGCCATACTATCTGGCCCGTCACACGGGGACAAGGTATGTGCCTGGGTGCCGGCAATATCATTTTTTAAAAAGCTAGGCCCAATACCTAAAAACAGCATATCATTTTTATAATGGCCATTATTAGTGATGACTGTGCGTCCACCGTCCTGGATGTCAATCACCATTGCATTGATAAATTGAATATTTCTACGCTTCAGAAAAGGTCGAATATCCAGTGTAATTTTTTCTTTGTTTTTTTTACCCGTGATGAACTCGGGAATGGCGGGGAAATAAATAAAAGACCCATTGCCAATCACCGTAATTTCATATTTTGCATAAATCCGCCGGAAAAACCCGGTAAAAAAAGGAAATACAGGTAATAAAAGAAAGTACTGAATCAAAAATAATGATGCAAACCCATTTCCAATAATAAATATTTTTTTCTTCATACTAAATTAGTCAACTTAAAAAATATTTCAATTCGTTAAATTAGAAGCTCTGAGTATAACATTTCAATCAGGAGGATTGTATGAGCAACAAAACCCTATCTATTTCGGCAATATTAACGGTATCCGTATTATTTGGAAATACTATTTTTGCAGATGATGGGCATAGTGAAAAAACCCTCTATCGCATGCAAGCAAAAGATGCACATCTCATTCGGCATGTCACCGGCCCCGTGGAGGAAAGTATTCGCGCTGTTCCAGCAATACCTGTGAACTCTTTTGGTTGGCCGGGACAAGATATTATTGCCATTAAAGGGCATGCAAAACTGGAAATTGATCCGCTCAGCGATAAGAGAATCAATCGGGATCAAGATCTATGCTTGATCCCGATTTAAATGACGGTATTTTATGCCGAATTAAATACCCGCATAGATGGTTGCTGTGCTCGAAGAGTCATTGAGGTCGCGACCAAAGCTTGCATAACGCAGCGCAAAACGCACATTGGGTAGAAAAAGATATTCCACGCCAACCGTCGCGGAACTACCCTCTTGCTTCATTGACATGTTCATGCCCATTGAATTTTCCATATCCATCCAGAAAGTTGCATTCACAAAACCGAGTGAAAGCGAAAGCTTGTCTATCACTCCCACCTCAGCCAGTACACCCAGCGCAGTATTATCGCCACCTGTGGACATATTGTAATGGTTTATTGATCCCATGGAGGATTTTGGCGTATTAGCATAGGTCACATATAAACCGACGGCTTTGCCCAGTATTTCTCCCTGTGCCTGAAAATCCAAGGTATTTGCTTTTGCCTTAACGTTCTTGCTACCCGCCGTGGTTTCTCCAAAGTATGATTGAAAACCCGCGCCAAAATCAAAGCCTGCATAAGAAGGAGTCCATGCTACCCTTAAATAATTTCCCAATGCTGGGCTAACAAAATGTTCTACTTTTTGTTCCGCAACATAAGATGAAAAGTAAGCAAAACCTAGATTATTTTGCACCGATGCACCTAACCCTGTTGCGGCGCCAGCCATCGGCATATCTGCGTCAGGCATGGCCTTCATAAACTGCGACATTAAGGTCGCACCGTGCTCCATATGCATACCTATCGCACCCATCGCATTAGCACCAGTTTGCGCGACATTCATGCCCATGGCACCCGTAGAAAGGAGTTCATAACCATAAGCAGGGCCAGCCATTTCGGTACTATAAGCATGAGTGCCAACAAAAAAATCGCCTAGCTGATCCACATAATTGGCTTTAAATGAGCCAAAGCGAGCGACCGCACCCATGGTTTCACCTTTGATAGAATTGCCACTATCATCCATGGCTTCAATTTTTTGATTATCGAATGGCACTTCAAACAAAAATCCTGCGTTGTTCCCAGCTTTACCCGCTAGATATAATGAAAGAGCCGCAGGGAAACCAATCTCTTGCTCGTTAGCATTAATGTATTGCAAATTACCGACTAATGCAGCATTGAGTGACTCGGGTAATGACATACCATTACCCTCAACTTGTGGTTGACTGCCAACCATGGTGTAAGCCGAAGCTTTGAACATTCGACCAAAACTATTGAGCGTTGGAAAATGTTGTGAATGACAACTCGTGCAAGGTTGACTGGTTTGGCGCGCAAACGCAGGTATTGCTTCAGCGTCTGTGGTTAACAACGTTTGGCTTATTACCATCAAAACAAAATATGTAATTATAAGCTTAGGGGTGATTTTTTTGATTCGTGTGTGCATATGACATCTTCCTATCGCGCGATAAACAGCGAGGATATTGGGTTTATTGACGACCTAACCAAGCATAAATAGTGCCCGTTTGATTTAGCTAGGTGCTACACCAATCTTTAAAGAACATACCTTAAGTTAAATGCAACCTGGTTATTTAGCTTGTGCGATTCAATTTAACCATTGATCGTAAAAATCAAAATGCGAGGATGGAAAAAAAATGCGGTTGATGTTAGGGCGTGTCGTCACTTCAATGCACAGAAGTAATGTCAAAACATTCAACAATGTTAGCGTGCATGTTTGCTATCAATTTTATATAACTGATTCTTATTGCATACTTGTAGTTGATTCGTTAGCATTGCTCATGAGGGCCGAGTACTCTAAATTAACTTAAGAATAGGGATACTTATAGGTGGGCATGTTACAACAGTACGGAATACTTTTCGGTCTTATAATAGGTGTTATTGGCTTTGCATTAAGCTTGTTTGCCTTGACTCGCGCAGTGGGAAAATCGCGACAAGAGCCTGGAAAAGATGTACCTGCAACCGCAGGGCAGTTATCACGCGACCCAGTCTGGGTTCGTTATCACGCACGTTATTATGGTTATGCACTGTTATTTTTAGCCTTTGATATGGAAATGGCCTATATGTATCCGTGGGCTGTTGTTTATAAAGAAGTAGGCATTGTCGCCTTGTTAGATATGGGTGTTTTTCTGCTTATTCTATTTCTGGGTTTATTATACGGATGGAGTCAGGGTGCACTGCGGAGACAATAAATGAACAGCGGTGCTCGTCAAGGAAAATTTTCAGGGCTACAACGTTTTTTTGCCAAAGCAATGGCAAAAAAATTACAAGTGTTCGTTATTCCCGGACAAGACATTGCCCGTGCTCATGGCTTGAACCTCGAAGCAGCAGGATTACAGATTGTAGCAAGCCCGCGTCATGCGAGTGTGTTATTAATTGTTGGTGATCTTCCACCGGTTATATGCGAAGCAGCATCGATTGCTTATGCCCAAATGATGCGCCCAAAAGTTTTATGTACGGTCGGTGTTGCAAACCAAGATGGACTTAGCCCTTTACCCACAGCGGATGTTTCTGTTGGCTTATCTCAGCAAGACTTAATCAGTGGTGTTGCTGAATTACGTACCGTATTTGAAAAGTCTGCTTTTCAACTCGACATAAAAGATTACGATGCACCTGCATTACATATACGTATCGAATACGTGTGCCCGATGCATCCTGAAGTCATACGGGATGAACCGGGATCCTGTCCTAAATGCGGAATGTTCCTTGTTCCACGTGAAGTGCAAGCGAATACTGTGCAAGCATCGTCGAATGAAAAGACAGGTCACCCTACAGAGGCTGTATCCAATTTATCTTTAGTGGCAACAGAAAAACCAGCTCACTCGTCGCTAGATAAGTCTGCCATGGAATACTTTTGTCCCATGCATCCCGAGATTGTGCAAAATGAACCGGGGTCTTGCCCTAAGTGCGGCATGTTTTTAGAACCACGCGAAAAGTTAAGCTCATCAACTCATGGAGATCAGTCTATGCAACATAATACGGCGACGGAATATTTTTGCCCCATGCATCCCGAGGTTGTGCAAAACGAACCGGGGTCTTGCCCTAAGTGCGGCATGTTTTTAGAGCCACGCGACAAACAAAGCTCGTCTACGCATCAACATGAGCATGAGCAACATCTGCAAGAGGATAATACGGCGACGGAATACTTTTGTCCCATGCATCCCGAGGTTGTGCAAAACGAACCAGGGTCTTGTCCTAAGTGCGGCATGTTTTTAGAACCACGCGACAAACAAAGCTCGTCTACACATCAACATGAGCATGAGCAACATCTGCAAGAGGATAATACGGCGACGGAATATTTTTGTCCCATGCATCCTGAGGTTGTGCAAAACGAACCAGGGTCTTGTCCTAAGTGCGGCATGTTTTTAGAACCACGCGACAAACAAAACTTGTCTACGCATCAACATGAGCCAATAGATCACAGTGAGCACGCTCAAATGAATCATGATGAATCTGGATTTATGTCAATGATTGATGTCACTAAGGATTTACCGCGCAGCAGTGATGATCTGCAAATGGAATGGATAGACGCGCCGTTTGGGCCATTTTTTCCAGGCTTGCCAAGCGGTTTGCAACTCACCTTCACCCTTGATGGTGATACGGTCGCCGGATCAACATCACATGCGATCACTGAAAATATTGCCTTACTCGAATCTGCGCCCATGCACGCGGGTTGTTTTGTGAAACATTTTTTAAGTCTTGACCCATTAACCCCGGTTGCATCGCAACTGCTTATTTGTAAAGCCATGGAAAATATTGCAGATATCCAGATTGAAACGAGCATAGCAAAAGCACGTATCGGCGCACTGGAACGAGAACGAATTGCCAGCCATTTAAGCTGGTTAGTATTGTTTGCACAGCAAACAGGTTTTGCGTGGCTGGCACGTAGTGCCGGCTTATTGCAATTAAAAGTTTTAGCGGCGGACATAACAGAAATCGCAAAGCTAAAACCTGCTTTAGAAAAGTTAATAAAACATATTCGCAATACACCACTGTTAAAACCACGCACCTCAGGCATCGCTCGACTTTTGGCAAGTGATGCGCTTTGCGGTGTAGTCGCACGCTCAATTGGGGTGAACAATGATGTGCGCAGCAGTGATGAAATATATCTTTCATTAGGATTCAAAACAATCAATCGTCACGAAGGTGATGCCTGGGCACGTTTGCAAATTCGGCTTGATGAAATCAAGCAAAGCATTGAGCTAATAGAAGCTGCAGGAGCTATCAATTTAGCTGAAATGATTAAGCTCGATGAGCTAAGTGGCAAAGGACAATCAAGCATCGAAACACCACGTGGCAAGGCCACACTTCAATTGTCAATGGATAAAGGTTTTGTCAGCTCGGCACACTTAGAAGCACCCTCAAACCATCATTTAAGTTTGCTAGATGCACTGACTGATCAACAAGAATTAGGAGATGCCCTCATCGCGGTTGGTTCATTAGATTTGTCGCCGTGGGAAATTCACCAGTGACCGTCTTATTGATATTAGTCATACTTTCGATTGGTGTTTATCTCGTCGCTGTGTTAGAAGCCTGGATTGTAAACCGGCGATTTCAATTCAGCGGACCGGCTTATTCCGCCATCGCATTATTGGGACGTGAGTCTGTCATCCCACGTAAACCCGATTTGCTTTTTTTTGAAGTTGGCCCGGTTTTATTATTGATCGCGGCCCTGCTTGCAGCAGCAGTTATTCCTTTATCGCCTGACTTGATTATCGCAGATTTAGCCACTGGCGCACTCTTTCTCAACGCCGCATTAGCGTATGTCTTAGTGGCATTAATCATGGCAGGTTGGGGACCAAATGGTGCGTATGCAATGATTGGTGGCTGGCGTTTTCTCGGTCAACTGCTTGCTTACGCGATGTTGATTGTTATGCCGATCACAGCGGTTGCAATGCGTGCAGAGTCATTGGTAACAACCGATATCGTTATCTCGCAGGCCGGGTTGTGGAATATGGCTTATCAACCGCTGGGGTTTGCGCTATTTTTCATTGCAGCCATGGGCCTGGCTTTTTTACCACCGTTTGATTTACCCACCGCAGACGGAGAATTAGCCGGTGGCGTCGAAGCCG
>JALUUH010000067.1 GCA_027021445.1 Gammaproteobacteria bacterium | reverse complement strand
GCTAAAAATAAGTGGGCGATAAAGTTTATTAGCTATTCGTTTTTTACTGGGTATATACCCGTAGCGATTGGAATATAGGTCTTATTGCACGCCCTCTTCATTCCATGGCTTCGTTGAAATTCCTCGCAATAGTCCAGCTATTACTTGTCATTTCGCCTTGCCATGAAATGAATATGACGCACACTAAAAACCTATACCTCAAATGGCCACGGGTATAGAAGCGACAAAAGGGTTTTTAATTTGAGTTTAAATGAATGTTAGCTGAGCCTGGGTGTTAGTGTTTAAGTTGCAGAAATTTTTTTAAATAATATCGTATTTATAGTCCGATAATGCTGTTAAAAACTCAAATTAAGGACTACAGTTATATTATAGAGTTAACTATTTTTTTATTTCACCTGAGAATATATTGGAGGTGTGTGATGAAAAACAAAGTCTGTACTGAATGCAGTTATGTGGGAAGACCTATTCCCCAGCTGAAATCAAGCTTTGCAGTTGACGTGGGAATGTGGCTTTATTTTATTTTTTTAACAGCATTGTCTCAATTCTTGCCCTTGTTACTTGTTCCATTGGCTTGGACTATCTATCATATTGCGCGCTTTAACTCTGTTAAGTGCCCTAAATGCGAGAGTCTAGAAATGGTGAGAATGAATAGCAAAAAGGGCAAACGAGCGTTGAACAATCCTAACCCGGTTATTATTTCATATAGTGCGCGCTAGGAGCCTGTCCGAGAACAGTGAACGTCACGCACGTTGGTTTTGGTCGCAGTAGGTCAGTTTGTTCTCAGACAAGCTCCTAGGAGGCTGTTTGTCCGACTTGGAAAATCGGCGCAGTAGAGTTTTCCTAAGTTCGATGGAGTGTTAGCAGGTTCATAGCAAGGCTCTGGCAATGTTCGAAGGGATTTGGTTTTTTTTGCCAGAGTTTTTATTGATTTTATTCGTTATTACGTGCCATTCCTTATAATCCCTGCATTCCTAAATATTTACATTTTACGAATGCGTTCAAGCTGTTCGTTTAAATTGTCTAACGAGACTTTAAACCCAGCAAGCTTATCTCTTTCTTTCGTCACGACCGCCGGTGGTGCATTCTCTACAAATTTTGCATTAGCCAGCTTTCCACTCGTTGCATTGGCTAGCTTTTGAATTTTAGTAATTTCCTTTTCTAAGCGTGCCAATTCTGCCTCTTGGTCAATTAATCCTGCCAGTGGAATCAATATGCGCATATTACCCACGAGCGCGGTTGCGGCTTCTGGTGCTTGTTCGCCAATATATTCAATTTTTTCTAGCCTAGCGAGACGTTGCAAGAATATTCGATTGGCCTCCAGCCATGATTTGTCATTGTCAGATGCATTTTGTAGCAGTATCGATAATGCTTTTCCTGGAGCGATATCCATTCCGCTGCGAATTTTCCGAATACCGAGTATGAACGTTTTTACCCACTCCATTTGCTCGACCGCTGCGGCATTGATTAAAGCCTCATTTTGATTAGGATAGCTTTCACACATTATGGTGTTGCCTTTTTTTCCTACGAGTGGGGCGACGCGTTGCCAAATTTCTTCGGTGATAAAAGGCATGATCGGATGAGCGAGACGAAGCAGGGTTTCGAGTACGCCAACCAGTGTTGCGCGAGTTCCTCTTAATTCGCTAGCGCTGCTTTTTTCATTTTGCAATACGGGCTTGGATAACTCCAAATACCAATCACAGTATTCATTCCAGGTGAATTCATAAATACTTTGTGCAGCAAGATCAAGCCGATATGAGGCCATGTGGCGGTTAACCTGTTCAATGGTTTCTTGTAGGCGAGAGGTGATCCATCGGTCGGGTAAGCTGAGTTCCTGGGTCTCATCGTTGGTACCACAATCTTGGCCTTCGGTGTTTATTAATACATAGCGCGCAGCATTCCACAGTTTATTACAAAAATTACGATAGCCTTCTACGCGTTGTAAGTCGAAGCTGATATCACGCCCGGTTGAAGCGAGTGCTGCAAAAGTAAAACGCAAGGCATCGGTTCCAAACGCGGGTATGCCATTGGGGAAGTCTTTGCGTGTGGCTTTTTCAATACGCTTGGCGAGATGCGGCTGCATCAAGCTGCTGGTGCGTTTTTCGACCAAGGCTTCTAGTTCTATGCCGTCGATTAAGTCGATGGGATCCAATACATTGCCTTTTGATTTAGACATTTTTTGGCCTTGGGTATCACGTATTAGGCCGTGAATATAAATATCTCGAAAGGGAACGTCACCCATGAATTTAATGCCCATCATAATCATTCGGGCAACCCAAAAAAAGATAATGTCGAAACCCGTGACTAAAACACTGGTGGGGTAAAATGTTGTTACCCGTTCTTTGTTGCTAGGCCAGCCCAAGGTAGAAAAAGGCCATAATGCAGAGGAAAACCAGGTGTCTAAAACATCTTCGTCTTGCTTGAGTATTATATCGTCAGCGAGCTGGTGTTTTTCTCGTATTTCTTTTTCTGAACGTCCTACAAATATATTACCTTGCTTGTCATACCATGCTGGAATACGATGTCCCCACCATATTTGTCTTGAGATACACCAGTCTTCGATGTTGTGCATCCAATCATAATAGGTGTTTTTCCAGTTGTCGGGGATAAAGCGTATCGAGCCATCTGCTACGGCTTTGATCGCAGGTTCGGCGAGTGGGGCGACTTTGACATACCATTGATCAGTGAGAAAAGGTTCAATCACCGCACCGGAGCGATCACCGCGAGGTACTACAAGCTTATGATCATCGGTTTTTTCTAATAGATCATTTTCTGCTAATTCTTCGATCAGTAGTTTGCGTGCGGCAAAACGATCAAGTCCACGAAACTCCTGTGGAATCAAATCACCATGCTCGTCATCACTATCGATGATAGATGCGCTGATGGTAAAGATATTGATGAGTCCGCCGTTGGGTAGATTCACGATGGCTGTTTCATCACGATGTCGTTGCCAAATTTGATAATCATTAAAATCGTGAGCAGGGGTAATTTTTACGATACCGGTACCAAATTCTGGGTCAACATAATCGTCAGCAATGATGGGGATGAGTCGCTGGGTAAAGGGCAGTGTCACTTTTTGCCCGATGAGATGTTTGTATCGATCATCTCCAGGGTGTACGGCCACAGCAGCATCTCCTAACAGGGTTTCGGGTCTGGTAGTGGCGACCACCAGAAAGCCTTCGCCACTGGCTAACGGGTAACGTAAATGCCAAAGAAAGCCGTTTTCTTCTTGGTTTAATACTTCTAAATCTGAAACTGCGGTATGGAGAACGGGATCCCAATTAACCAGGCGCTTGCCGCGATAAATGAGACCTTCTTCGTGTAGTCGCACAAAAACCTCTTTGGTGGCATTCGAGAGGCCTTCGTCCATAGTGAAGCGTTCGTTCTGCCAATCCAGAGAACTACCCATGCGTCGTAGTTGGCGGCTAATATTATCACCAGACTCTTCTTTCCATTTCCATACTCGTTCAATAAATTCTTCACGGCCAAGATCGTGGCGAGTTTTATTATCTGTAGCGAGTTGACGTTCTACCACCATTTGCGTGGCAATGCCGGCGTGGTCGGTGCCGGGTTGCCACAAGGTATTACGCCCCTTCATGCGCTGGAAACGGGTCATTGCATCCATCACTGTGTTGTTAAAGCCGTGCCCCATGTGGAGGCTGCCCGTTACATTGGGCGGTGGGATCATAATACTATAGGGTTCGCCTTCGCCGCTTGGGGTGAAGTGACCATCAGACTCCCAGGTCTGATACCAACGTTGCTCGATTTCGTGGGGCTTATAGGTTTTTTCCATGATGCTCTGGCTGTGTTAATGAAAGTGGCCGAATTATCCTAGAAATGCTTACTGATTGCGAGTATTGGATGTTGCTCGTGATGGATTAGCAGACTCGAAAACTATTTTTCGTGTAAAGGTCTCATTTATTTAATCTTTAGGGATATTGGTCTTGCCCAGTACTTCATTAATGATACTGGGAAGTTCATGCTTAACTTGGCCATTAACCTCATCTCTTAAGCTGGTTACCATTTGGTCAATGAGCTTGGGTAGTACCGATTCTACGGACTTGGCTACCAGTCCATTTAAGCGCAATGTGAGTTGATGGTGTAGTTCATTGGTCATTGAGGTGGTGGCTTCAATGACTAAATTGTCAATTTTTTTCGAAAGCTGGTTATGCAATGAATAAGGTATCGAAATGGATAAACCTGCGGTGTTTTCAGCACCTAGGTTAACATGATGCTCGGTAGCAGGAACCGGTCTGGAGTATGTACTTAAGGGATCTTCTTCTTCGGCGAGGATAAGTTCGGACGCGGTAAACATTTCTTCTTCGGGTGGCTTGTCGGTATGGTTGAATTCAAGTGTGGCATTTGCCGCATTTTGCTCTGTTCGTGGCTCGATGGTACTGGCGCTCATTTGTGCTGAATCGACGACAGTCTCAAGTGTTTCTGCTTGGCTTGCTGGAGTGCTGTTGATCGCGCTAGGTTCACTATGTGCGCTCTCAGGTGTTGCAACTTCGGTGGCTACATGGTTTAACGTCGGAACTACGCCGAGTTCGGCTTCGGTATATGCGTCGTCGATTGCAGTTGCGATATGGGAGCCAGGCTCTACAATATCTGACAAAGTTGGAATATTGGGATCGGTTACTGATTCATCGCTTTCGAGTTCAGCAATCGCTTCATCTAATAACGCGAAATCGCCGGCATCTTCATCTGCTTGCTCGATCATTGAGCTAATATCGCCAAGTTGGTGTTCTGATTGTGGATCAATTGAGGTGCTTTTGTCAGAGTCTTCAAGGCTGCCAAGTGCATGAGAAATAGAGGCTTTTTCAATGGGGATTGAGGGGTTTGTGGTCGAAGGAGTGCTTGAGTCTGTTGTTGGTTTTGCTGATTTTTGATCTGCCATAAAGCTACCTACTTACTTGATGGGATGCCACTGCGCACCCTTGATCCCGGTAATACCGATAATGTTCTCGTGCGCTTGCTTTGCGCTGTGGTTCTTTGACTACTAGCTCAGCAATTCGGCTGAATTTTTGATAAGAAGCGGGTATTTCCGAAGCGAGATTAATTAATACTTCACCCTTGCATTGTAGCTGATCATTAGCGCCGATAATGACTTTGATATTTTCATCCGGTGTATTCTCCGCTCTGGCATGAGGTATAAAGCTACCTTGCCGAAATGTCCATAATAAGTCGTCCATGCGTGCGGACTGTTTATCGTCTTCCGTATGGATGTAGACGGAATAACCTTGTTTGTATATTTTTTCGGTGAGTTTACAGGCGAATTTTTCTGCGCCGTGCTTAACATCATCATCGATTACGTAAAAGTCTACTTGCGTCATCTATCGTGTCAATTATTAGTTTGGGTAAGAAAAGCAATATATATGCCGCGCTAAGTTTTTGAAAGTCTGCTTTATTTTATAGATTTTCCGCAGCGATCAATGACATATTGTACGAGTAACGAAACCGGTCGGCCTGTGGAGCCTTTTTTGCTACCACCTATCCATGCAGATCCCGCGATGTCCAGGTGTGCCCAGCGGTAATCCTTGGTATATCGAGATAAAAAGCAGGCGGCGGTAATGCTTCCTCCTTCACGTCCACCGATGTTTGCCATATCTGCAAAATTGCTTTTTAGTTGTTCCTGGTAATCGTCCCAAAGTGGCATTCGCCAGGTTCGGTCTAGGCTAGTGTTGCCCGCTTTTTCTAGATCTTGTGCTAATTTATCATTATTGCTAAATAAAGCCGTTGCGTGACTTCCCAGGGCGATGACACAGGCACCGGTTAAGGTGGCAATATCAATGACGACATCGGGTTTGAATTTTTCACAATAGGTGAGTGCATCGCAAAGAATCAAACGGCCTTCTGCATCCGTATTTAATACTTCAATGGTTTGGCCGGATAAGCTCGTCACGATATCGCCGGGTTTATTGGCGTCGCCATCGGGCATATTTTCCGAACTGGGTACTACGCCAATGACATTAATCGGTAATTCTAATGCTGCAATTGCCTTGATGGCGCCAAAGACGCTCGCTCCGCCACACATGTCATATTTCATTTCATCCATTGATGGCGAAGGTTTTATGGATATTCCACCGGAGTCAAAGGTGAGTCCCTTGCCTACAAAGACCACTGGTTTTTTATCTTTTGCGGTACCGGAGTATTCCATAATAATGAGCTTGGCTGGCTGTCGACTCCCGCGCGAGACGGATAATAAAGCGCCCATACCCAGACGCTCCATATCTTGCTCCTCCAGTATTTTGCTTTTAAGCTTCTTATGCTGATTGGAGAGAGAGATTGCTAGTTCTGCGAGATAGCTAGGAGTGCATACATTTCCAGGAAGATTGCCCAGTTCGCGTGACAGATTGATGCCGTCAGCGATTGCAGTGCCAAAGTCTACGCCTTTTTTCATCGAGTTAGCCGCGTGTTTATCTGCGGCAAACCAGCTTACTTTTTTCAAACGGGAAGTTTGCTCAGCTTGTTGAGTTTTTAAGGTGTCGCTACGGTAGGTGCTGGTGATTATGGCGCGTGTTGCGACGTTTGTTTTCCACCGTAGGTCAAGGTCTTTAAGTGTTAGCTCCGGTAAGCAAGAGATGGCATTCGTGGTGGCAACAGTGTTTAATGTTTCGGCAGAATGTGTCAGAATTTTAAGGTAGTTTGCCGGATTTAAGTCTTTTTCTATGCCGCATCCAACGAGTAAGATCCGTTCAGCGGTAATATTTGGCAGATCGTGTAATACATAGGTCTCACCGATAGTTGCTTTAAAATCCCCTTTTTTCAGAAAACGAGAGAGGTACTTTTCTGCCGCACTATCGAGATCTTTGGCACTTGCGCTCAGTTTGTTTTTTTCGAAAACACCGATTATTAGACAGCCTGTTTTCAGCGTATTTAAGGTGCCGGTTATTACGTTGAAATCCATGAAATATCCTCAAAAGCTATATGGAGACCTTTGGAGAGCAGTTTCCAGAGGTACTCACGGGTAATAGATTGTTAGTAACATTGCAACGAAAAAAGTTTAAGTCTTTTTATGTTCGCCGCGTGCTAAAATTCAATCCCTATATGTTTAGATGTCTACGTGTGGTGGAGCATGCGAGAGTAGATTGTATCATTAAATTAATATACCGCTATAAAAGTTCTTTAGCGCAAATATTTATGCCGTATTTAGGTTGGTCAATGTCGTCATTATTACAGAAAAGCGCAAAGCAATCTTTATTCTTTTTTACTGTGGGTTGGCAGATAATATTGTGCTGATAAACCGTTATTTAGTCAAAGAAGTCATGGCTAATCTGTTTGCAGTATTGGTTGTTCTAATTTTGATCTTTGCCAGCAAACATTTTATCCGTTATATGTCAGACGCTGCATCGGGGCATTTACCGACTGAGTTTATTTTTAAACTGCTGAGTTTGTTTACCCTGAATTATATGGTGTTGATTATTCCTTTTTCCTTATTTTTAGCTATTTTGATTAGCTTGGGAAGAATGTATAAGGACTCCGAAATAACCGCGATGGAGTCCTGTGGCATTGGCATACCACACTTAATTCGAGCCTTAGCCGTATTTGTGTTGTTGGTCGCAGCCCTCGTTGCCAGCTTATCCTTCTGGGTTGCGCCCTGGGCTGAGAAAACGCAATATTTAATTCGTGACCAGGCAGGTGCTGAGTCTGAAGTCGCATTTATTGCTCCAGGACGTTTTCATCAGATTCGAAAAGGACAAGGCATTTTCTATATTGAAAGTATAGATCCTGTGAGCAAGCAGATGAGGGATGTGTTTGTGCATCTGGAAATTGATGGAAAAATCGATATTTTTACCGCACAGCGTGGGTTTTTAAGAAAGGCCGATCAGGGTAAGGCGCGTTATTTAGTCCTGGAAAAGGGGACGCGCTACGAGGTGCTCGCTGAGGGTCGTGGATATCGATTCCATGAGTTCGAAAAAGGCGAAGTGCAAGTGTGGCAACAAGGCGATAAATCGACCGCAGCACGTGCGTCGACGCAGTCAATGAGTGAGTTGTTGAGTTCATCTCAACCGAGTGAGATTGCTGAGCTTCATTGGCGTTTGGCGATGCCTATTTCATGCATAGTGCTCGCCTTGTTGGCGGTTTTATTGAGTCGTTCTGATCCACGCCAAGGCCGGTTTGCAAAGTTGTTTATCGCGCTTATTTTTTTTATTAGCTATTTGTATTTGATGATGATAGGAAAGACCTGGTTGAAACAAGAAGTACTTCCTTCTTATCTTGGCATTTGGTGGGCGCATGCTCTGTTTATTTCTCTGGTATTTTATATATGGCATAGGCAATACGGGATTGCCTATCTTTTTTCCGGCCTTAAATCGTTGCAACGCTGATGAAACTGCTTGATCGTTATATTGCGCTTAGTGTTTTACAATCGATGTTCATCGTAATATTTGTTTTGCTTGCTATTTTGACATTTGCTGAGTTTGTTGACGAATTGGCAAAAACGGGACGCGGTGCATACGATGTTTTGCAAGCTGCAATATATGTGTTTTTTTCGGTGCCGCGTTTATTGTATGAGATTTTCCCCCCAGCATCTTTATTAGGTACGCTGATGGGCTTGGGCACACTCGCGGGTTCTTCTGAACTAACCGCTTTTCGTGCTGCTGGTGTTTCGATTAATCGAATGGTGGTATCGGTATTAAAAGTAGCATTGATAGTGATGGCTGCTGTTATTGTGATTGGGGAGTTTATTGCTCCACCTGCTGAAACGTTTGCTGAAACGAAACGCAGCTTAGCATTTACCGAAGGTAAGGTGCTGGAAACTAAAAAAGGTTTTTGGGTGCGGGAAGGCGATCATTTTATTCAAATGAATAAAATGATTCCTGGAATTGGTGCTGGAGATATTCAAATCTATACATTAGATGAGCATCAACAGCTGGTCATGAGAATGCAAGCGGAAAGCGCGAAATATTTACAAAAAAATGCATGGTTGCTGGAACAGGTAGTGCAAGAGAACGTATCACTGGAAGGCGTGGTATTTTCGCAGTATGAAAAACTACCATGGCAGTCTTTGTTGGAACCGGAGATATTGCAAACGGTGGTTATTAATCCGCAGACAATGTCGTTGACGACCTTGTATACTTACTCTCAGTTCTTACAAGCAAATGATATTGAGTCGCGGGCATTTGTGCAGGCATTTTGGACAAAAATTATGGCTCCCATTTCCGTGGTTACGATGGTTTTATTGGCGGTTCCTTTTATTTTTGGGCCGTTGAGATCGGTGAGCTCTGGACACCGGATTATGATTGGAACTTTGATGGGTATTGGGTTTTATATTTTGGGGCAGGTAGCAAATTATATAGGATTAGTCTATGAGTTTAATCCGCTATTAACGGCTGTTACTCCTACCTTGTTTTTTTTGAGTGTGGCATTGATGATGCTGCGAAGGATTCATTGATTTTTTCTAATGAGCGCAAGTACCACGAAAATTTTTCCCCGATATGTTGTTCCTCTTCATGAAGTGGATATGACTGCAATCAGAGCGCAGGGAGCGGGTGGCCAGAATGTTAACAAGGTTAACTCTGCGATTCATCTACGCTTTGATATTCGCGGTTCTTCACTTCCCGACGTTTATAAACAAAGACTGCTTGCCTTGCGCGATCAGCGAATAACTTCAGATGGCGTTGTTGTGATAAAGGCACAGGAATTTCGCAGTCAAGATAAGAATAAGGCCGTGGCGTTATTGCGACTAACAGAATTAGTTGAGAGTGTGATGCTTGTTAAGCGAATGAGAAGGCCTACCAAGCCGACGAAAGCGTCTAAAACAAAACGCCTGAACAATAAAGACAGGCGCGGAAAATTGAAATTACTGCGCCAGAAAGTGAGCCAGGATTAGAAAAAATCTTTTTATCCGTTTGAGGCATGGCAAACTGGGGAGGTTAATTAGGTTTGATCTTTTACCGCTTCAGTGACGAACATTTTGACATTTTTAGTTTTAATGTCTTGTTTTTCGACAATCTTCAAATGCCTTCTTTGCTTTCCCTTTCCTTCAAGCATTCCGGATGGGTCAGGGAAATCAACACCATTACTAAATTCAATAGAGATGTGTTTTTTGTAAGGAAAGATACCGGCTATTAATGCATTGGATAGGTTAAAAACCAATCCGCCATATTTTATATCTTCAATAAGTTCTTTGTTAGTACTCAGAAATATCTTTCTTACTGACTCGATTATCGTCAGTTTGTCCGGCGCTATAGATTGCAAATCGAGCAAGAACTTATTGACTTTATCATTATCTGAAAATTTCATATTTATCTCGCATACTTTATACCCAAAGCGTAATTGTCGTGGCCGACTCAGTCATAAATTTCGCGTAAGCAGTTTAGCACCAGGCGTTCCGAACAACTCGTCGAACGCCGCGTTTGTCTTCTGTGATAATACCTTGAATCCGTTGCGCTCAAATGCTCGCTGGCCCGGTTCATTGCCGATCAGACTCAGGATCTGTACCTGTTTAAAGCCTTTTTTTCGTCCCTCTTCAAGGGTATGCTCGAACAGCTGATCAATCAAGCCTTTGCCGCGAAATTTCGCTAGAACGGCAACGTTTTCAATTGCCCAGATGTTGGGCAGGTCCTCGGGAAACCCGTGCGATGCGGTCGTGAGTCGCTCGCGGATACCGGCGAGACGTTGTTCAGAATAGCCAAATTCTTGTTTAGCGACGCTAAGTTCAGGTTCGGCTGGAATGGAGAGTGTCGTCTGCGCAGGCACAAATCCACACATGGCGGCGGCCGACGTTCCGTCTACCTGCGCAATCCAGAACTTCGAGACATGGGACCAATGCAGAGCTGGAATTTGCGACAAACGCGCCAGTAGTATTTGGGTTCGTGTTTCTGATTCATCGTAGATCACACTCCACGGACACACGGCGAGATGAGAGCGCGCAGCCGTAAACATCACCCATGCAAGGAAGGGGATGTCTTGGTTTCGCGCGGGCCTAATTTTTACTTGCACCTTATTGCCTAGTTAACGGTTTCACGGTTTTTCATCTTTTTATTCAATGTTATGAGGGGGCGATAAATCTATAGCGCAATGCAAGAAATATGCATTATAAGGGATGGGCAGTACTTACTCTGTTATCATTTTAGGCTTCGCAACTGTTGGGATTATTAATTTGACTTGTGTACCGAGTGAATTTGAATGTATAGATAACGTACTACCCATACTCAATGCTCGCTGATGCATGTTATCAATACCTAATCCTGTTGGGTTTTGTGCATGGAAACCTTGTCCGTTGTCGCTAATTTTTATAACAATACTCGCGTTTTCATATTGATCACCGGTTGATTTTACTGAAAAACTAATTTTGCTCGCATGAGCATGCTTAATGATATTGGTTACCGCTTCTTGAAGTATGCGCAATACATGCAACGCATTGCGCGGGTTAAGGCCGGGGATAGATGGAATGTCTTCAATATTCCATTCTATCTGAATATTACTGTGGTTTAGTTTTGGGGTAATGCGATCCCTGAAATTACCGAGCACACTGATGAGTTCATCTTCTTGGATATCCATGGAGTTAATCATTAAGTACAGATCATCCAAAGAACTACGTAAGGCGTCGGCAACCTCATCTATATTTACTTTTCCCATCTCAATCATGGCTAGTGTAGAAACCAGGCTTCCGCCCATGCCATCATGCATATCCAGCATCAAACGTTCACGTTCTTCGGTACGTATGCGTTCGTTTTCTAGCTGCTGAAGTTTTTGATGATTTTTCCTGAGTTCCTGATGTTTTTCCTCAACGCGTTTTTCAAGATCCAGGTTCAATGTTTCTGCTTCATCCAACGAAGACGCAAACCGGTATAATAAAATAATAGCAAAACCCGGTACTAAGATGACCGCCGCATATTGGATAAAAAACCCATTTCCCCAATCAATCACATTGTGTCTCATTAATATATCATGGGTCGCATAAAACATCGTGACGATTCCGGAGGCGGTAATAATTTGTAATTCTGTGTTGCGATGCCTCCAGGCATTCACCGCAAGATAAAGCGTACCATAAACACCTGCTATGCATGCAGCGGGATACCAAATGGATAATGCGACAAAATAAAATATTTTCCCGTCCAGAAAAAAAAGAATAGAGGAGCAAAGAAGGGCAAAAACAAGCATTGGTATTTCAATTTTCGGAATTTTTTCACCAAAAAATCGATGAAAAAATAAGACCGATAAAAAGGCATAAAAACCCAGCGTACAAAAAGCGAACCAATCCCATAGTCGCGTATTCATAGGGATATGTATTACAAATATATTGAAGTTGTGCAAACCCCAGAGCAAGGTTCCAAGCGCATAATATCCGTAATACACCTCACGTTTGCGAATAAACCATAGCAGTCCGATCCCGGCACTTTGAGCGAATAATAAAATGGTAATAATTTGCACGCTGGTAATGCGAACAAAATAATGGGTATCATACGATGCAACAAGCTGCTCATAGGGTGCTAGATGCAGTTTGGGCAGAAAACCCATGCCGGGTTGGTCGGCTTTTATCCGTACATGCAGGATGTTTTTTTCGGCTTTTAACAAGCCGCTGGGGATCGAAAAAAACAAGGGAGTCAACCAGTTTCGTGCCACCGGATCGGCAAAACGTCCGCCTTGTCCCAGCAGATTTCCGTTTAGATAGATCGCAATATTCATCCTAGCGGAAGAAACCAAAATGGCCCATAGTTGATCAGGTGCTACCTCAAGTTCGATGTTAGCCCGATACCAACCGTTGACGATTTCTGCTTTTGTCTCTTCCTGCTTGCGCCAATTATCGGGTAAGCTTGTTGTTGTCCAGCTCGTTTCAGGGATATTGTTAAGGTTAGTGGTATTGACCGGTGCAAACTCAGCTTCTGCGAGTGTCAAACTGTTATTAGGTAGCGGTAATTCGTAGAGAAAAACCAATGTGGCAATGGCCACACAAAGTATATAAAACGTAGTCCATACTAGTACATAACCCAGCTTGGTTTTACGCAGCATTAATGATCACAAGTTTAGGTTTATGACGGTGCATCGATAAGCCCAGATTGCATGGCTTCAAATACTGCTTCTCCGCGTGAATGAACTTCTAATTTGCGATAAATGTTTTTTATATGCGAGGTTATGGTATTGCGTGACATGCCCAACATGCTTGCCACTTCGTAATAGGTATAGCCTTTGGTGATACACTGAAGAACTTCAACCTCACGTTTTGTTAGTTTGGGTGATCGTTTTTTAAGACTTTCTGCGAAGTCAAGAGAGTGGTTGGCCTTACGACAGGATTTTAACACATGGCGTGCAATGCCAGCGCTAATGGGAGACTCTCCCGCTAATAAACGCAAAATAGCATCTCCAATATAAGTGGTATCGCTGTCTTTTAATAGATATCCAGAAGCGCCTGCTTTAATCGCTTCAAGGGTATGACGTTCATCGCTGAATACTGAGATTACCATGATTTCAATGGCATAATTAAGTAAACGTGCGGCGCGAATAAGTTCGATGCCTGAGCCATCCGGTAAACCTAAATCAACCAGCAAAACATCTGGATGTAGAGTTTTAAGTGCCGCCAAGCCTTCTCTAAGCGTTGCACAGCTCCATACAACGGTCAGGCTTTTATGTGCGTTAATAGCTTGCACTAAGCGTTGACGAGTCGCCTCATCGTCCTCGACCAAAAATACATTATGAATTACAAAACTTGAATCACTCATGACTCACCTTGACAATATGATTGATGTAATTCTAATACAACTTATCGTGTGGGCCAATGTATTTCGAAACTCCTCGGTTATTGTCGAAAATATTTTTTCATTAATTATTTAGTGGATATTGTCAATCTACGCGGAGTAAATTTGTAGTGGATATCAATGGTTTTTCAATCGAAAAGTGTGTTTATATTTTTTACATAATTTTTACCCCTCTGTTTTATGTTAAGAATTATCCAAAGGATTATTTTCAAAAAATATAACTTATTGATTAGCAAAGGGGATAAATAATGAAAACATTAATATCAATCTGCTGTGGTAGCTTCTTATTATATTCGTTAAGTTCGTTAGCACATGCAGACAATTTTCCGCACACGAATGTGACGATTTGGGTAGGAAATAATGTAGTTGGTGATCTTTGTGTGGAAGTTAAGAACACACAAAGCGATACACCTGCACTTGCTGAGTTGTGGTTAATAAATCAAAATGAAGTGCGGTGGTTTGATGCGGTTAAAGGTTATAAATGTCTGGATATTAAGCTCAGTAAGAAAACAGAATTACATGCAATCACTTATGAAGAAAGCTCAGAAGTTGTTGTCGTAAAAGATAATACATCTACGTTTTTTGTTGTTGAACTGCCCATTTAGAGTGGTGATAAAATTGCGTTCCCAGATAATTTCCCAACCACCCGCAGACAGTACTGATGATGGCAAAGATACAGAAGTGGTTGCCTGCACAAGCATTCGCAAACAATACATTTCCTGGACACGTTGACTCAAACGAGTCTTCAACATCGATATAGAGATTTGCCCTCATTGCCAAGGCAAACTCAAAACCATCGCTGCTATAGAAGCCCCACCGACCATCGTGAATATTCTCAAGCATTTGAGGTTGCCGGCAAGAGCGCCCGCCCAGAGCATTTTAATCCAGTTATTCTCAGTCGCGTGAGAGCCCAGCTCGCTCTCGTAAAAATTCTTTGGTCAAATTGAACAATATCTAGCCGCCTTGCAGAGAAGTTGAAGGGCAAAATCGGGGCGCTCGGAATAGAGGAAAAATTAGGCGATATTTAGGGGCTAATACCTTTGTGCGCCGAAAGAATACTTGTGGGTTTTGGTGAATATGTGTTTAATAATTTCTATCCAACTATCAATGCTTGCATATTACACACATCAGTGCTATCATTGATAGCATTATTGGAGAATTGTGACTATGACTAGACTTTTAGTACGAGATCTTGAGCCGGAGGTGGTTACAGCCTTAAAACTCCGAGCGGCTAAACACGGCCGTAGCGCAGAAGCAGAGCATCGCGAAATTCTTAAACAAGCTCTTTTAGGGGCTAAGAAAAAGTCGTTTGCTCAGCTCTTGGTGGCGATGCCGAATGTTGGTGAAGATAGCGATTTTCGCCGTATTGATGATTCGGATGGCGTTGATGTATTTAGTTGATACAAGTGTTCTTAGCGAAATCCGCAAGAAAACGAGTACTAATAAAGGTGTCGCTAAATTTTTTAAAGATGCTATTCGAAATAATGTGAACTTGTATTTGTCTGTTGTAACTATTGGTGAGCTGCGACGAGGTGTTGAATTAGTGCAGCATAGAGGTGATACAAAACAAGCGAACCAATTGGAAAAATGGCTACATATTATCTTGAATGAATACAAAGATAATATTTTAGAAATTGATGAAGATGTCGCTCAAATGTGGGGGAAACTACGTTCACCTCATCACGAGCATGCACTTGATAAACAAATTGCTGCAACCGCATTAATCTATGGCCTGACTGTAGTAACTCGTAATGAAAAAGATTTTCTCAGAACTGGCGTAAATATTTTAAATCCCTTTGAGAAATAGATGGAAGCATAGTCTCATACGTATATTTGTTTTCCAGTCAGGCTCCCACATTTCCATACCACCCCACACTTTTACCAAGCTTCTTTTTTCTAATGAAAGCGCAAGAATCTCTCCAATTATTGCAAACAGACCCCCTATTCAAAAACCCCTTTACGCTCACAATATTTCAATTGTCATGAGAGCGGCGTAATGTTTTTCCTTCAAGACTCAGGTGTTTTTATCAGCTCAATTTTTTTTTGGTAAAACCCAATGGGGTCGCGGAAAATGACAGGTATAACCATTGGGGCTGCGTTTTAAATAATCCTGGTGTTCCGGTTCTGCTTCCCAAAAATCACTCACTGGTGCTAACTCTGTTACAACTTTTCCTGGCCAGAGTTTAGATTCATTGACATCATCAATGGTACGCAATGCCTCTTGCATTTGTTCGTTAGAAACATAATAGATGACTGACCGGTATGAAACTCCTTGATCATTGCCTTGGCGATTTTTCGTTGTAGGATCATGAATTTGAAAAAAAAACTCTAGAATTTCACGAAAACTAATGATCTCGTTATCAAAAAAAATCTCAATGCTTTCGGCGTGACTGCCATGATTCCGATAAGTGGCGTTAATAACATCGCCTCCGGTATAACCGACACGTGTTGAATTTATGCCATTAAGTTTTCGAATGAGATCTTGCATTCCCCAAAAACATCCACCAGCTAACACTGCACGTTCAACGGCCATTTATAATTCTCTACTTCTCATCTCTTACTAAACGTACAAACCAATCAACAGATTTATCGCTAAAATAGGCTTGCCCATGGAGAAAAAATACCAACCAAGCGTATTTTGGTGCGGAATGATTAAATACATCTGAAGCCCAATATCCACTTGGGGCTGTGAGAGGGAATAGTGTTTTATTGATAGCGGGATCAAAGCAAGTGGGTTCAATGAGTGTTTCCAACTCTTTTTTAGTTGGTAATCGCCAATCGGTTTTTTCGTTAAATCCACCCTCTTCATTGAAGGTGGAAACATTCTTTTTTAAATCCCACCATGGAAACCGAGTAGACAAACCTTCACAATGGTCGGCTATCCATTCTTGGCCAAGCGTGCAACGCATCCAAGTAAGGTTCTTTTGTTTGTCTAAAACGGTACCGTTTTTGTGTGGTACTAAATGTGTGTTTTTTAACTCACATGCCCAAACAGAAAAGGCAGAGAACGAAAGAATAAAAAATGTAGTTAATGTTTGTAAGGAAAAATAATTATATCTTTTCAAATTAAAAACCTATCAATTTAATCGGGTTAGTTTAGTGTTTAACGGGATGTAATACTATACGTGTCTAACGCTATCTAGACAATAGAAATAAAGAGCGAGGGAGTTTATGTGTCCGTAACATAAAGATAGTAATAACAATTGTGTATAGTGTAGGATAGGCGGCTAAGAATAAAAAGTGTAATTTGTTTTGCATTCAACTTAATTATTTTTTTGAAGCACTCATTCTGTGGAGATTAACAACTAGGAGAGAGCAATGCCAATGGATACTGTTTATGCTTCCGGTAAAGTCGCTGTTGATTTTTTGAATTTGCGAAGAACCCCAGGTGGAGATGTGGTAAAGGTTTTACCGAAGTTTACTCGTGTTGATATTCTTGCACGCACAGGTGACTGGCTTCAAGTAGTAACAGAAGGCAAACCCGGTTATGTTGCGGTGCAATATATTAAGCTTATGTCTGACCAGGAAGTTCCAAAACAAACCAAGAAGACCGGAAAGGTCTCCGCCTCACGCCTCAATCTTCGCGCCTCTCCTAGTGGTGAAATATTACAAGTTATTCCAAAGGATAGCGTGGTAGAAATTATTGATCAAACTGATGATTGGTTAAAAGTTACCATCAATGATTTAGTCGGTTACGTGAGTAAAAAATATATCAATGAGAACAATACAAAAAATCGCCAATCTGAGGGACGTTTTTATTTTCAAGATAAAGCCGCTATCGCAACCGATGGCACGAAGTTTGGTACTAAGCATAAAAAGGGAATATTTAATTATGGTGAAACAAGTATAAAAGATTATATAGAAAGCAACCAATCTCGTTTCCCTGTTAAATTGAAATCATCACTAAACGTGATGATAGCTGCATCAGAAAATGAAGGAAAATATGAAGCGATAAATACTTGGGATAATTCTTTTCTTTCTTTCGGTATATTTCAGTGGACATGTGGGGCGACAACAGCTGCTGGGGAATTACCTGCTTTGCTTGATCGATTACAGAAAACATATCCTGAGACTTACCAAGAGTACTTTGCGCAATATGGCCTTTCTATCGCGAAGATAACGAATCGAAAAGGTGTCGCTATGCGCGGCTATTTTGATCTTAATGGTGTATTGTTGAACAATAAAGACAATAAAAATAAGCTACGAACTTTAGCGTGGGCTTATCGTTTCTGGTCTGCGGGTTTTGATAATAATGTGCGCGAAATTGAAACGCTGCATGCCATCGATCGTATTGCTGTTTTTTACCAGCAAGATAATCGAAAAATAGGAAATTTCTACATTGCAGATTATGTGAGTTCTGAGTACGGTGTTGCCTTGTTATTAGATCAACATGTTAATCGCCCTGGGCATGTTCCCAAAATTCTCGCCCAAGCTGTTGAATCGCTGAAAAATCAATTGCCAATCGATAACCCACAATCATGGGGAGATACGGAGGAGGCGGTTTTAATTGATAAGTATCTGCAGCTTCGAAGTGTAACAAGCATGACGCATTCGCAAAAACGCGCCGAGACGATACGGATCAAAGTCGCCCAAGGGCTTATATCAAAGAAGCGAAATTCTTTTAAATTGGCGAGTTGAATGCAGTTCTCGGACAGTCGCCTAGTTTGATAAGGGTTAGCTTGATGCTAGTCTAAAAATTTCGCCGGGTTACTGGTTTTTCAACTGTTACTTTCAAGTTACATATCTAGCGTGTCTTTAGAAAAACAATAGCCATGGGAATTGCCGGTGGAATAGTAATCCATAACGATGAAGTCATTTATTAGGCTGATGATCTAAAGCTTGGCTTGATTGATGATTGAAATTTAATCGATTGAGGCTTAGGTGTTATCGCACACCTTCTTCAGTTCGGGGTGCGCCTAGCCAAGGGACATAGAAGAAAATTCCTCGTAATAGACCTGCTATTAACTCGACAGCTGCTTCTGCGTTGTCTCTCGAAAAAATACTCAGGTAATCTCAAGAATCCGCAATTGAAGTCGTTAAAAACAAGGCTATAAGTGCTTGAACTAATGTTTAGTACTTAAGCATTCTGAGTTGAATTCAACGGATTGCGGTCGTTTATGAGCTTAACTAAATTCGAAAATTCGGAGGACTAGAATGCAGATGTTTTTTCTACCAGCAATCTCATTAATGAATCGGTTGAGACTGAGAAGCAAGTTTATTTTGATTTTGGCTTTGTGCTTATTTCCTCTTGTCGTTTTAAGTTACATCACTTTCTCGAATTTAAATAAAGAGATCGTTTTTATCGAAGCTGAGCGTAAAGGAGTAGAATTTTTAGTTCCTTTACGACAGCTATTAGTCGGTGTATTAAAAGCTCAAACCTTGACGGATCTCTATTTAGGCGGCGAACTGGAAGCTGATGAACAGCTTAAAAAGCTTCAAAGCGAAATAACAACACATTTATTAACGCTAACGGGGCTTGAACGAAAGTATAATGATATGAGCCCCTGGGGAGGCGCTGAAAATCTTGCGCAACAGTGGAAGACAATCCTGCAGCAATCAAAAACATCAACCCGTGAATCAAGTTCTAAATTACATGCGGTGCTGTTGGCGAGGATTGAAGCGTATCTTAGATTTGTCGGTCATAAAAGCAATTTGTTGCATGACCCTCAGTTAAAAATAGCGAATCTAACCGATGCGGTGATTAATCAACTGCCTATTTTAATTGAGTATACAGGGCAACTAAGTGTAGTAGTCGCCAGGATACCTGCGAAAAGACTAATCAACCCAGTCACCCAGCAAAAAATAGCTGTGTTACTCGATAAAATTCGTTTCAGTCATGATGTTCTTGCAGAAAACCTAGGGAGTAGTATTTCACAATACCCATCACTCGAAAATATATTTCAATTAGCATATGAAAGTGTGCATCAATTCATTATTTTAAGTGAAGAGCAGCTATTAGAAAAACACGAATTGAATACGAATGTAGAATTTTACCAGGAAAAAAGTAAGCAATTGATCGATGCTAATCTCGATTTATATGATGCTGTTATTGTTAAGCTTGATCAGCTATTAAAGAGCCATCTAAATGAACATAAAACACTAAGAAATATTACGTTAGTAGTAATTGTCGTAATGGTATCAATATTGGCTTATTTATTATTTGGATTCTATGCCAGTATTCACAAAAGCCTGAGTATGCTGCTTTTCAGTTCAAAAAAAATTGCTGATGGCGATCTTACTGAACGTTTGGAATTAAATACTCAAGATGAAATGGCGCAGATTGACTCATCTATTAACTTGATATCTCAGGGAGTTAGTCAAACTATTGGATCTGTTATAGTGATTAGTAATTTACTGGTGGATGTTGCAAAAAATTTGACACTATCAAGCCAGCTCACAGAAAACTCGGTCAGCAGTCAAGTGAAAGACAGTGCTGCGACTGCCCAATCGATTGAAGAACTTTCGACGACGATCCAGGATGTTGCAGAAAATACTGCAAACGCTGCAAAATCAGCGCTACGTGCGAGTGAGGCAACAAATAATGGTCAGCGTGTTGTCGCAGCAGCCGTAGCTTCGATCAAACATCTTGCCAGTGAGCTTGAACATGTTTCTGGTGTTATAATTAAACTTGAAGAAGATAGCCAAAAAATTAGTAGCATTCTCAATGTTATTCGTGAAATCGCAGATCAAACAAACTTACTTGCATTAAATGCAGCTATTGAAGCAGCAAGAGCAGGAGAACAAGGGCGAGGTTTTGCAGTCGTTGCTGATGAAGTACGTCATTTAGCAAAAAAAACCCAGGATTCTACTCTCGAAATACAAAGTACGATTGAGTTATTACAGGCCGGTACTGCAAACGCGGTAGAGGTTATGCAGTCCAGCAATCAGCAAGTCTCCATGAGTGTAGAACAAGCGAGTGAAGCCGGTTTGGTTTTACAAGAGGTAACAAATCTTGTTTCTTCGATGAGTGAAATGAATAGCTTAATAGCTACAACTGCTGAGCAGCAGAGAAATATGTCGATTAATTTAAATAATAATGTGTCTAATATGACCAACGCTGCACAACAATCAGCGGAAATAGCCTTGAGTACGGTAGAAGGAAGTACGCGAATGAATGCAATGGCGGGCGAAACTCAATCTCATTTGAAACGATTTTTAATTAATAAATCAAATTTAGAGGCCTGTGCTGCTATAAAAGGTTATGAATTATTCGTTTGGGATGACACGTTCAGCGTGGGGATAGAAGAAATAGATCGCCAACATCGCGTTCTGATTAACATGATTAATGAAGTAAATTATAATGCAAAAACCAACAATAATAGACATCTCATTGGTCGAATTCTACAAGGTTTGGTTGACTATACGGGTTCTCATTTTGGCTATGAAGAGGGCTTATTGGAACGTAATGACTATGATGATTTAGTGAATCATAAGGAAAAGCATAAAAAACTTATTGCGCAGATTATTGATCTTCAAGACCGGTTTAACCTGCAAGAAGAAGGTATAGTGGATGAACTTCTGGTGTTTCTCAGTAATTGGTTGTCAGAGCATATCAAGGGAACAGATAAACAGTATGCAATAGTGTTAACTGCAAAAGGAGTTTCTTGATATTTCAGTTGAAACTACCAAAAAAATACGAGCTTTATTTTTTCTTTCCACCTCCTAGGAGCTTGTCCGAGAACAGCGATCGTAGCGAGGGCAAACCATTTTGAGTCAGATTTTTCGACTCAATGAGGCGAATATTGAGCATCTTTAACGAATTTAATCGGGAAATATGGCCACAATGGATTGGCCGCAGTAGGTCAGTCTGTTCTCGGACAGGCTCCTAGTGGTACTTGATAGGTGCAGGCGGATGGATGGCGTATCCTTGCGCATAATCAATTCCTATTTTTTGTAGCGAAACTAAAGTATTTTTTGACTCAACAAACTCAGCGATCGTTTTCAATCCCGCAACATGTCCAATACGATTGATAGACTCTACGATTGCCGAATTAATCGGATCAGTTAACATATCACGAATAAATGAACCGTCTATTTTTAAATAATCTAATGGAATAGTTTGCAGGTAAGAAAAAGAACTAAACCCGGATCCAAAATCGTCGAGTGCAAAACTGCATCCTTCAGCTCTGATTTCTTTAATAAAGTCGATGGCTACTGACAGATTTGAGATTGCAAAAGTTTCAGTAATCTCAAAACAGAACATGCTCGGCGGCAGCTTGCTTTCTTGTAGTAAATCATGAATAAGTGAGAAGATGTTTTTATCACTGAGTGAAGCTCCGGACAAATTAATAAAACATATACTATTAGAAATAGGCCCGGCATTGTAATCATGAGTTTGCATTAGATGCGAAAATATATTGTTAATTACCCACCTATCGATGGTAGGCATCAAGTTATAACGTTCTGCTGCAGGTATAAAAGATCCGGGCAAATTGATGGTGCCATCAATTTCTTCTAGGCGTAACAAACATTCGTAGTGTTCTTGGGATGTATTTGTGGTTTTTAACGATGATATACGCTGTTTATAAAGTTGTAGGCGATTATTATCTAATGCGTGCTGAATTCGTGTTACCCACTGCATGTCACCGCGACGCTGCATCTGCTCAATATCATCTTCACGATAGATATGAACTTGATTTCGGCCTAAGTCTTTTGCCGTATAACAGGCCATATCAGCTGCACTGAGTATTTCTGTGATGGTCGATTCAGTGGTGGATATCATCACCAGACCAATACTTGCGCCAACCACAAATGTTTTTTCATTCCAGCTAAAGCGAAAATTTCTAATTGAATTGAGCAAATTTTCTGCGATTAACATTGCTCGATCTAATGGACAACTTTCCAATAATACACCAAACTCATCACCCCCAAGGCGCGCGAGCGTATCACTTCCACGTATTATTTGCTCCAGAATAACGACTAATTGCCTAAGTAACTCGTCACCTGCTATGTGACCGCAGGTATCATTAATTATTTTGAATTGATCAAGATCAATATAAAGCAGTGCATGTTTGTTTTTATCATTATAAATGTTGTCAATGGCTAATTGTAAGCGTCGTTCAAATTCTGTTCTATTGGACAAGCCCGTGAGCGCGTCATGAAATGCCATATGGCGTATAGTAGCCTCAGCACTACGACGAGCACAGCGAGATTTGTATTCGCGTATTTCTCTTTCAATGGCTGGAACTAATCGAGTGAGGTTTCCTTTCATGATATAATCGTGCGCACCGGCTTTCATTGCAGCGACAGCGAGATCTTCTCCTATGCTACCTGAGACGATGATAAATGGTATGTCTGTATCCGTAGATTTAACAATTGAAAGTGCGGATGCAGAATTAAAACCTGGAATATTATGGTCAGAAATAATGATATCCCATTGGTGTTCAGACAAAGAAAGCTTTAAAGAAGAAGCCGTTTCCACTCTATGTGATATAGGTGTATAACCATTTTTTTTTAATTCGTGGAGTACTAATAAAGTATCATTTTCTGAATCTTCAATAATTAAAATATTTATTAATTTATCTTCGAACGATTTAATCGGTTCGATGTACGAAGAATTTATAATCCTTGAAAAGGTATTACTCTGCATATTAGGTTTCACTATTTTTGGGTGGTTGGTTTAATACTAGCCAATAAAGCCCAAGCTGGCCAACAGCGGTTATAAAGTTTTCAAAAAATACAGGTTTTTGAATATAACTATTTGCGCCTAAGCGGTAACTCGTTGCGATATCTTTTTGTTCATTCGATGTGGTTAATATAACGACGGGTTGTAGTGCGGTCGCAGGATTTGATCGAATTTGCCGTAATACTTCAAGGCCGTCAATTTTGGGTAGTTTGAGATCCAAAAGTATTAACTCGGGCTGAACTTGAATATCCCGTCCGCTGTATGCTCCGATTCCAAACAAATAGTCTAGTGCTTCAACACCATCTCGTGCGATAACAATTTCATTTAAAATACTGTTTTTTTTGAGTGCGCGTAATGTAAGTTCTTCATCATTAGGGTTATCCTCAATCAGCAAAAAACATCTATCGGAATGGGCCATTTTATTCCTTAAGCTTTATTAAAGGTGGGCATGGAATCTGTTGAAAGATGAGTAAATCTTTCATTTTTTGTCCAGTTTTTTAAATGCTTATCGGATTGCAAGGTGAAAAAGAAAGTTGCCCCCTTATGCAAAGCGGATTTTGCCCAGATTTCGCCGCCATGGAGATGGATTACCCGTTGGGCGGTGGCAAGCCCGATACCGTTGCCTTCAAATTCAGTTGCGCTATGCAGCCTTTGGAATGCACCGAATAGTTTATCGGCATATCGCATATCGAAACCAATGCCATTATCACGTACATAATATACTTCGCTGTTATTTTGCATTTCTCGAGAAAACTCGATATGTGGGTCACCGACATTCCTAGAGTACTTCCATGCGTTTTCTAGCAAATTTTCAAGCGCAACGCGTAATAGCCCAGGATCAGCATTGCAGTACATTTTAGCTGTGATTGTATAAGATATGGATTGCTCTGGGTGCATACTATTAATTTTTTTGATAACGGATTCAACGACATGACTGAGATTAATATTTTCGCGTTTCAGTTCGCGACGGGTTATCCGTGACAAGCGTAATAAGTCGTCAATAAGTTCTCCCATTTGCTGTGCACCGCTGCGAACCCGTTGTAAATAATCTTTTGCTTGCTCACTGAGGATATCAGTACAATCTTCAATTAGTGCAATGCTAAATCCGTCAATTGCACGTAGCGGGGCGCGTAAATCATGTGACACAGAATATGAAAATGACTCTAATTCTTGGTTAACCGTCGTTAGCTCGGCGGTACGTTGCGAAAGTAATGCAAGAGATTTTTTTCGGTCTGTAATATCGATTGAATATGCAGCGATACCGCGTGGCTCATTGGCGTCATTTTTGAGTATCGATAATGATAAATGGGTGTATCGAATATCACCTTCTATTGAGTTTAGGAGAAGTTCAGCTTCGTATTTTCCGAGGATTATAGCAGAAGAAAGCATTTCCTTAATGAGTTGTTCGTTTTCAATACCTGGGTAGAGGTGAGATATATGTTTATCAACGACTTGCTCATAGTGGTAGCCAAATTGCTTTTCCGCCCCTCGATTCCAGCTCTTAATATTACCCGCCAAATCCATACTGAATACAGAATCCTGAATTTGGTTAATAATTTGTGCTTGTTCGCCCAGTTCCGATGTACGGACAGCGACTAATTCTTCAAGATGTTGTCGGTGCTTTTGTAATTCAATCGCAATATTTTTGCGCTCAGTTATATCATTAAAAGTGACTACAACTCCTTTTATTTTTCCATTCTCTATTATGGGATGTGCCCAATATTCAGCTGAAAATTTTTCACCATTTTTGCGCCACAAAAATTCATCATCGCTGTATATTATATTTCCTGTGTTAATGGTTTGAAGTATTTTATTTTGGGTCGATGATGGAAGATCACTTTTGGTAAATAAGTTTAACTCAAATATATTTTTTCCCAATAGTTCTGATACGTTGTCATAACCTAGTTTGTTTAAACAGGCAGGATTCGCAAAAATACATACACCTTGTTGATCAATCCCATATATTGCCTCTCCGGTCGAGTTGAGCAAAAGTGTCGCTCTATTTTCTGCTTCTTCGCGGCTTCGTATTTCATTTTTTAGCTGATCGTACAATATCGAATGCTCGAGAGAAATAACCGCTTGGGATAATAGAATACGTAATATCTCAAGCGGCCCTTCAGTAAATGTAAAAGTCGCTTGGTTATTTTCCAAATAGACGATGCTATTGAGTCTGTTTTTACTGTGTAGGGGAATACATGCCACTGAACGAATCTGTTGGCTTTGTATATATGGATCGCTAGTGAAATCACCGGATTCGCAGGCATTATTGAGAACGATGCTTTCGCCATAGCGGATAACGTGATGTACAACAGAAATGGGTAATTGATGGTAACTTTCAATACTCATCGGATAGAGTGGATTTTTTTGTGTCGCTGATGTATTAGTGCTTGAGTCAGCAGCTACCTCCCAACTATTATTGTGTTCTCTAATAAGGATTGCTTTTTCCGCATCGGCGTTAACTATAATTGTATGCATCAAATTATTGATCATATTGTCTAAACTGATCTCACTAGAAATTGCCTGCGATGCCCTGATCACTGCAAGCATATCTATGGAGCCAATTTTATTAGGGGTATTTTTTTGCTGAGTAATATTTGCAATTTTGGGGGTGACGCTTTTTGCTAGGCCTAAAAGTTTTCTATATTTAAATTTTATGTGCTGTACTTTCCCCATTGCTCCCCAACGAAAGTAACTGTTTATTGCCTGTTCAATACAACTTTTTGCGAAAGTCTTATAATCTGAACTGAGCCAAAACCGAGAGGCTGTTTCATGCACTAATGCTTCGACATTATGCAAATATCCTTTTTTGGCCTCAATTGCGGCTTGTTTGTAGCGTTCGGCGGCTTGCCAGGAGTTTCCGGTAATTCTCGAATGCTCGGCATCAAGTAAAATGAATTGTGCTAAAAAATTCTCAGGACAAGTTATAGACCATTTTTTTAATTTCTCTCTGCATTCTTTGAATTCGGCGTAATCAACTTGATCAAGCGAGTCCGTTTCAGTACTCGGTTTGCTAAGTCCTGCCAAGCATAGTCCATAATAGAAGTAATATTGAGTAATAGGAAAAAGCACTATCATCGGCGATAAATGCTCAGCGTATTCACGTATTACCTGGACTCCTTGTTTGAACTCGCCAGTGAGTGCAAAAATTTGGCAGCGCAATATGGCATACCATGTAGGCCCTGGTAAAAACCCATCTGTTTTCCATTTCACTGCGAGGTCTGCAAAATTGATCTCTTCATCTGCGAGTAATATGACATTATCGCTATCGCCCAATAAAGCTCTTATTGTGGAGCGCATGAGTCGATAGGCCTTAATCATCTTTTGATCATTGGTTTCTTTAACGAACTCGTAGTTTGTTGTCGACAGTATATAAATCTCTCTTAGATCTCTGCCACTAATCAAACCTGACCAAATAAGAGAATATGCAGCCCATACGCCGTAAAGAAAATCTCCATTTTCTTTACAACATTTTATGTTGTCCTTGTAGAGCGATATGCTGCTTGCAATAGGTCGTTTGTAAATATTAGTATAAAGGCATAATATGTTGTTTATTTTGGGTAAAAAATATTTGTCACCTAATTTTTCGATGAGCTGGGTCGCTAAGTAGCCAAATTTGTAAGCTTGCTCATAGTCTTCATCAATCGAAAGAGTCATGCCGTACATTGAATAGGCAAAGGCGGACTCTGCCGAGTTTCCATGTTTTAATGACATCTCGATCATTTTTAATATAATGATTTTCATCAAATATATATTGCCGGTATAATAGGTTGCTTCACAAACATCCATACAGAGTTTCATGATGAGTAATGTATTTTCATCTTCCATCTTGGCTAGATTCAGAATTTCCTGAGTATTTGCAATATTTAGTGACCCAGAAAGAGCGTTCTGTAACTGATTCATATAGTCAATTTGTATGTTTTGATTGAGAGGAATCTCTATGCTCGCTTTTTTAAGTATTTCGATGCCGGTTGCAACAACTTCGTCTAAATCACTTCCGTAACTCATATTTATATCTTTGAGCAAGGAAAAGGCGGGTATTTTTTCCTCTAAATTTATTGCTCTCTTCAACAGAGGAGCTGTAACTTCCAAGGCTTGTGAATATTCACCGTTGAGATATGCTGATTTTGCGTACTCATAATCAACTTGATGGCTAAAAATGGAATGGCCTTCCGGCAAACTTCTATGCAATGATTTTGCTATTTTCGCGTGATTAAATGCGTTTTTGTAGGCGCCTGAAGCATAGGATTTTCTTGCAGATTCGATGTTTAGTTTAAGCAGCTCAATCAGTTCATTATTGTCGACTATTTTTTTACGTGCAAGATTGTAATGATAAGCTATCGTAAATAATTTTTCCTCGCGTTGTTTTGTGTTGAGTCCAGTGTAAAGATTTCTTGCTATATCTAAATGCAAGTCGATTTTTTCTTGATGGCTTAAGGGTGCGTTAACCGCCTGTTGAATGCGGTCATGTGAAATACGGATCATATTCCCATATTTCAATACTAAGCCGTTTGACACTGCGGGTTTTATTGAGGTTTCTACATCGTTATAACTGGTTTTATTGAGTAAACTAAGCATATCCAGGGTAATGCTTCCTCCGGATAATGCGATGAGTTTTAATAAGTCTTTAGTGGTATCGGGAAGCAGTTTTAAGATGCTCGCCATGAAGTCGACTACATCAATAGCTTTTCTATTGTTTCCCTTGTCTAGTTTATGCCCCCATTTCTCGCTGACCGGATCAAACGATAGATCACCTTTCCGATAGGCATCCTGCAGGAAAAGGCGGACATAAAATGGATTTCCATCCGTATTTTCAATGGCCCAGTGGGCTAGTTCATGAATATCTTTGCTATCTCTTTTTAGACAGTCGACAACCATGTGCCGCACATCGTCTAGAGTCAATGCCTTAAGTTCAATATTTTCTATGGATAAATTACGTTTTTTATATTCATGAATTTTTTTGCTTAAAGCATGTGTGTCATCGACTTCATTATCTCGGTAGGACAAAATGATTAAAAAAGACTTATGGTTATTACGGGCGACAATAGTGCTTAATAGGTCTAGTGAAGCATCATCTACCCATTGCATATCGTCTAATACCAATACTAGGGGATGTTCTTGACTTGCAATACACTTAATAAATCCTTGTACTGCTTGGTTTAGGCGATTTTTGGCTTTCTGTGGGTCTACCGCCGCCAAACTTTGTTGTTTACCAAATATGACAGAGAGTGACGGAACTAAATCAACAATTGCTTGGATGGAAGAGCCGATAGTGGATTTAACTCGTTTGTTTAGTCGAGCAAGATATTCTTCGCTTTCCAATATGAGCTGTGCCGCCAATTGATCAAACGCTTTCTGGAACGCCACGTAGGGAGTTCCTTGTTGGTATTGATCAAATTTTCCCTGAATTAAAAAGCCGTATTTGTCGTCGATTACTTTTTTTGCCTGATTAATTAAAGAAGATTTTCCGGTTCCAGATGCCCCGGATAATAGAATCATGGTTTTTTGTATATCCCCATGGGCAGATTTTTTCAATATGTCGAGCAATTGTTGTTGTTGCTTATCACGACCATATAATTTTCTTCCAAGGTGAAACTGGTCGGCGACATCATTGAGTGCGAGCTGGAAGGTCGGTATTCCCACGCCTCTTTGTAAGGAATCTAAGCATTTTTGCAGGTCATTCCTTATTGCAATATATCCCTGGTAGCGATCATCCGCTGATTTCGAGAGCAGTTTCATTATGATATTTGAAATAGCAGAGGGTAGATTGGTATTAATCATATTCGGCGGTGTTGCAGTCTTGGCGAGATGAAAATCTATCATTTCCATGACATCACTAGTTTGAAAGGGAAGTTGGGATGTGAATAGCTCGTAGAGGACAATACCGTAAGAATAATAGTCAGTACGGTAATCTCGTTCCCACATTATTTTCCCTGTCTGTTCTGGCGAGATATAATGCAAATCACTGGTTGATTGATCCATTGTGTAATTTTTATTATCTTCATCATTGGAAAAAGCAGAGTATTCAAAATCAGTTAGTTTGACATCCAATGTATGTTGGTTTATTTCAATGCTTTCCGTATTAATGTTTTGATGAATTAGGCGTAGTGAATGAATATGTCCTATGGTTTCGGCAATCCGAATCGAAGCTCGTGTTTTATCCTCAATAGAAATATCTTTTTTGCTCATCCATTGACGCAATGGTATATTTCCGAAATCTTCATTAACTAATACGATATGGTTGCCGATTTGTTGAAGATCCGTATTTTTTACCACAGAATTAGTGGCTAAAATATTTGTGGTTTTTTGAGCTTGCTTGAATCGTTGTAGAAGTTTGGGTGAGATACCCGAGTTTTTGCACACCTTTAATACCACAGAGAGATCATCCTTATTTCGCCTTGCGCGATATACTGCTCGATGATCTGTTTCAGTAATAGTGTCTGTGATTTCAAATCCACTTAATTGCATCATTATGTTTACCTTGTATTTAACAATCTGAGATTTATTTTTGCTTTATAGAAGCTAGAAAAATTAGCGTTACCCACTCAACCGATTTTTCGAAGCTGAATTGGGGCGTAATATACTTTACTAGGGTTAAAGCAATCCGTGTGCTTCAAATTAGAACTTGCAGTAAATGTTTGATGAATTCAAATGATATTATCGTATGCTATAAATGTAGTATAAAATATTGGAATTAAAAGCTATGGTTATTAACTTTTTCTTCTGATGCTGAGACTGCACAAAAATACAGGAGAATTCTGTGACTTCTTTTGTTCTGAACAATAATCCGATAAGGTTAGATGTCGATTTGGATATGCCACTTTTGTGGGTGATACGAGATATTTTACAATTAACGGGCACTAAATATGGTTGTGGCGAAGGTCTTTGCGGTGCTTGTACCGTGCTTCTCGATCAGAAGGCCATTTTTTCATGCATGATTTCCATTGCTCAGGTTGAAGGGAAGCAAGTTACTACTATTGAGGGTTTGGCCAATCGTGAGAGTCTTCATCCTGTCCAGCAAGCCTGGATAGCAGAGAATGTGAGTCAGTGTGGTTATTGCCAATCTGGACAGATTATGTCCGCAGTCTCTTTGTTGAGCGAAACTCCGCAGCCTGATGAGCAACAAATTAATGCAGCGATGTCGAAAAATTTGTGCCGTTGCGGAAGTTATCAACGCATCAAAAAAGCCATTCGACGAGTAGTGACCCATGAGGTTGGCCAACAACGTATAATCCAGAATGTTGCCACCACTGGGACGTTGAAACAGTCAGATGAAACGTAGGAGCTTTCTAAAACTTGGCATGGGCACCGGAGGTTGTTTGGTCTTTGGTATGTCATTTTCCAGTAGTTTGTTTGTGCAGGATAAGCCGAGTAACTTTGAGCCGAATGCTTGGATTCGTATCTATCCTGACAATAATATCCGTTTAGTGGTTGATCGGGCGGAAATGGGGCAGGGCGTAATGACGGCGTTGCCTACCTTAATCGCCGAAGAATTAGATATTGCCCCCACACACGTGACCCTAGAATTCGCCGGAGTCGATAAGGCCTATATTAATCCGACGAATCGCAGCCAGGTGACGGGAAGAAGCTCAAGTATCCGTGATGCCTGGCATCCGTTACGTGAAGCAGGGGCGGCGGCTAGAATGGTGTTAATCGAAGCTGCCGCGAAAACCTGGAATGTTAACGCTGCTGATTGCATTGCTGTCGAAGGATACATCCGGCATAATTCAGGTAAGCAACAAACCTATGGTGATTTTGTTCAGCTTGCTGCTCGGATTCCTATTCCCAAAACCATTATCCTCAAAGATAAAAAAAACTTTAAGTGGATTGGGCATTCTATTCCGCGTGTTGATGCATTGCCTAAAGCCACCGGAAAAGCAGAATTTGGCATAGATATTATTTTGCCGAATATGCTTATCGCTGTTGTTATTCGTTGTCCCGTACGTTTTGGGAAACTCAAATCCTATCAAACTGAAAAGAGCTTAGAAGAATTACATTTAGTTCAGATCATCGTTATTCCTCAGGGCTTGGCGCTTATTGCAACAAACTATTGGCATGCAAGACAAGCCGCAAAACATGTCGAAATTGAATGGGAGGAGGGAAGTTTTGCTAAAGCTAATACCGATAATCTGAAGAAAAAACAACAAGAACTATTAAAAAAAAATGGCGACACGGTTTCTTCCAAAGGCGATGCTCAGTTAATTATTAATTTTGGCAAAAAAACCCTGGAAGCTTATTACCAGCTCCCTTATCTCGCACATGCGACGATGGAGCCAATGAATTGTACGGCAATCGTTAACCAGGGAAGCTGCGAAATTTGGGTGCCTACGCAAGCACCGCAACATTCTCAGTTTGTGGCACATAAAATAACCGGTATACGCCAAAAATATATCCAGGTACACACTACCTTTTTGGGTGGAGGATTTGGACGTCGTGGTGAAACAGATTTTGTGGCAGAAGCCGTAGAAATAGCAAAGCAATTACCAGGCACTCCCATAAAACTCGTTTGGTCACGTGAAGATGATATGCAAAATGACTTCTACCGACCTGCGAGTTCGCATCGATTACGTGCTGCAATGAAAGAAAATGGATTGCCACTCGCTTGGTATCACCACATAGTGGGGCCAGGAATATTAGTTCAAAATCTGCCTAATTTGATGGCACCGAAGCTTGGTTGGCTGCCTGATTTTTTGGAAGATGTTACTGAAGACTTTACCCGCTACGCGATGAAGAACTGGACTAATGATCCAACATCTACTGAAGGCGCATCACCTTTACAATATAATATTGAAAATAGCAAAATAGAATATACCCATCATGACATGGGTTTACCGGTTGGTTTTTGGCGTTCGGTAGGTAGCTCTTATAATGCATTTGTGGTTGAAAGTTTTATGGATGAAATTGCCCATGAGGTGGGCCGCGATAGTTATGAAATCCGTAAAGAGTTATTACAGAAAAATACAAGAGCCTTAGCCGTATTAGATAAAGTAGCAGAAATTTCTGCTTGGGGGAAAAATATAACGCCGTATTCTCTCGGTATTGCGCAGCATTATTCGATGAATACCTATGTAGCACAAGTGGTCGAAGTGTCAGTGCTCAAGCAACAGATAAAAGTTCATCGTGTGTTTTGTGTCGTGGATTGTGGGTATGTTATTAATCCTGATATTGTCGTGTCGCAAATGGAAAGCAGCATTGTATTTGGTTTGACTGCTGCATTATATGGCGAGATCACTCTAGATAATGGACAAGTAAAAGAAAGTAATTTTGATACTTATCCGTTGTTACGCATGGATGAAATGCCGGAGATTGAGGTCTATATTATGCCAAGTTCTCATGCACCTACCGGGGTGGGTGAACCGGGTACGCCGCCTATTGCACCCGCAGTAGCGAACGCGATCTTTGCGGCTACGGGTATACGTTTGCGGAGTTTACCGCTTAAGCTCACATGAAAGCTGAGCAACAGGTCATCGTGGAAATGGCTATTGACTGGTTGCAGTCAGGATATCCCGTGTGGTGGATAAGCTTAATAAAAGTATCTGGCTCAGCGCCGCGCGAAGTTGGCGTGTTTATCGCGATACGAGCGGATGGTGAAGTCTGCGGCTCTATCTCCGGCGGCTGTCTCGAAGAATTTTTAGTGGAACGCATTCAGTTAAATGAATTCCCTGTTATATCCGTGCAAACCTTATCTGCCTGGGATCACGATAATCTTGCGTTAATGTTACCCTGCGGCGGAAGCCTAGATCTTTTAATTGAAAAGCTAACATCGGAAGAATCAATTTCGTCGATATTGAGTGCGAGTGAAAATCAGAAACGCATTATTCGAAGTGTTTGCTTGCATACGGGCGAAGTTGAATTTTTAGATCACAAAGAATGTAATAGTTTGACAGTCTTTAGGGAAAATGGAAAAGTCTTTCAGATTTTTGATCGTCCGCCTATTCTCTTGCTTATCGGCGCAACACAAGTTGCGAAGTATCTTGCACCTATGGCTCAATCTTTAAATTACCAAGTCGTGGTTTGTGACCCACGTGAATTGTATCAAGCAAGCTGGAGTTTGGCTGAAATTCCAGTGAGCCAATCAATGCCCGACGACTTAATTAAGCAAATTATCATCGATGATCGGTGTGCGATTATAACATTGGCGCATGACCCAAAACTTGATGATATGGCCTTAATGGAAGCATTGAGATCACCGGCTTTCTATGTCGCCGCGATGGGATCGAGGAAAACCCATCAAAAAAGAAGAGAACGGCTTCGTCAATTAGATTTATCTGAAGAGCAAATTGCCCGCTTACACGGCCCCGCCGGTATTGATATAAGAAGCAAACGTCCGGCTGAAATCGCTATATCAATAATGGCTGAAGTGATTGCGAAAAAAAATAATGTTGAATAAGAAGTTTGGCGTCATACTTCTCGCAGCAGGTCGTAGTACACGTTTTGGACAGAATAAGCTGTTAACGCTGATAAATGACAGACCTATGTTGCTCGAGACTTTTGCTGTATATCGACAGTGTTTTGATCTTATTAGTGTCATTATTAATCCTGAAGATGTTCAAGTGCAGGAACTCTTAATACGATTGCAAATAAACTATTTAATTTGCCCAGGTGCAGATAAGGGAATGGGAGAGAGTTTGTCTTTCGGTGTAACTCAAAATTCAGAATGGGATGGATGGTTTATAGCGTTATCCGATATGCCTTACATACAGGTCAGTACTTTATCCGCATTAAAAAAGTCACTGCAAAAACATCAAATCGTTGCTCCACGATACAATATGCAACGCGGAAACCCTGTTGGATTTTCCCGTCACTATTATTCTCAACTCTGTCTTCTCTCTGGAGATTGTGGAGCGCAGAACATGCTGCAGGAACATGCTCAAACAGTTGAGTTAATTGATGTTGATGACCAAGGTGTTATTATTGATATTGACAGAGTTGAAGACGTTTTTTTCCGTTGAGCACCCGTCATAAAACTGAAAAGATCAGTAGCTCACACTAATAGATTCACAAAGGAATGGGTCACTGTTTTGCAGTGACTAGCGCCAGGGATGGACGCGGGACGGGCCAGGGATGGCCCATGGAACGGAAAAACAGTGACCCATTCCGCACTTAGCGGGAACATCTTTAAAAAGATATACGATATTGACAAGGACTTAAAATAAACGCACTATATGCCTACGCTCCTTGTGCGTATCCCATCCGCGGAAAAGGCCTTGCCTGGCAAGGGTATTTCTTATAAATATTGTTTCTCATACGATTTTTTCAGCCGTTGAGCGGATGCGGTAGAATAGGAGAATCGTATGTCAGATCGTAACCGTTATACTCATCATCTTGCGCAAGCAAAAGTGTTGCTCAATCGCTACCAAAGTGGTGATACCGCAGCAATTAAGCTGATTCACGAAACTCATCCCGAAGCAGGAAATTCCAATTTTTCTCCCAACTTGCAAGATGCAAGGCTGGTCATTTGTTCTCAAAACAACCGAGTTAAGTCTTTATCTTTAGAGCATTTGAAAAAAGAGGCCAAGAGATTATTGAAAGGAGTTAAATCGGGTTGCTCTTTATCACTAGAGCGTGTAGTTGTCCGGTATCCGAAGCTGGAATTGCCTAATGGCATTAAGCTCGCACATGTTCAGTATGTCATTGCTAAAGAAAATGGTCTGGCGAGTTGGGCGAAGCTTAAAGCGCATATTGAATTCATAAATATTGCTCAAAAGAAAATACAAACTAAGAAAGCATGTCTTGATAATGATTTGAGAACTCTACATATCCGTTGTGGAGATGATATCCACAAAGCGTTGCGCACCTGTGGATTTAACGGGGATTTTTTAGGAATTAGTAATCCCTTTGCCCAAGGGCCAGTGCCGACAGTCGATCCAATTAAAACATTTATTAATATACGCGCTAAGTTTATTAATTCTGCTTACATGGATTACGTGCCCGTTAAAAGAGACAAAAGTGCTTATGAAGAAATCGCGCATGTAGAAGAAGTGTTGAGAAACATAGGAAGTGAAAATAATCAAAAATATGAGAGACTCGTTCTATGGTTCGAGCATGATCCGTTTGATCAGCTTTGCTTAGCCTATGTGCTATATCATTTATCGAATGTGAGCTTAGAGGGTATTAAGCTTGAGTTAATTCAAATCGGGCAATATCCTGGCGTAAACCACTTTATTGGAATAGGTCAGTTATGTCGACAGCCTGAGAATATTTTTGTACTATGGCAACAACGAAAGAAAGTAACAACAGCGATGACAGTATTTGGAGCACGTTGTTGGAATGCCTATACTTCGGTTGATCCTACCGAGTTGTCAATACTGAGTTCTAAGCAAATGGCGTTATTACCCTTTATGCCAAGCGCACTTAAACGGATGTTGCAAGAATTGCCGTGGACATCGAATGGCTTAAGCTTAACCGAGCAATTAGCCTTAAAAATAATCAACCGGGATGGGCCAATCCAGGCGGCCCCGACATTCCATTTTTTGATGTCTGAATCAGAACCGCTGCCGTTTTTAGGTGACATTATGTTTTTGTATATTCTGCGCGGTTTATGGGAAAATACGCCGGCGGCGCTTGCTGTACAATCATGCGATAGTAGTGAACCTCCCATGTTTCGTGAACTCTTAGTTATCACTGAGATTGGCAAACAACTTTTAGCGGGTGAATTGAATTGGATGGACTTGCCAACCCGTGAGCGTTGGATTGGTGGCGTGCAATTGAAATCTCAGCAGAAGAACTGGTATTGGTCGCCTGAAGAGGAGAGACCTGTTTTTAAGTAAAGTGTAAGCAGAGGTTCTAGTCTTTGTTACTTATGCCGATAATACTGACATGTCCATAGTGGAGTTGATTGATATTTAGGTAGTTAAATGTAATGCTTATTCCTTATTACAAATGAGAATATTATTTATATAAAATGAAAATTAAAACTGTAGCGGTAATTTTGGTTTCTCTTTTGGTCGCAGGTTGTGCATCAGAAGAGGAGGAATTTGGGTGTGTGATTCTTAGTACGACTGAAGGCGATATAGTGATTGACTTAGATCGAAGTAAAGCACCGATTACTGTGGCTAATTTTTTGGAATATACCAATGATGGCTTTTACGATGGGACTATTTTTCATCGAGTGAGAGAAAGTTTCATGATCCAGGGTGGTGGTTATGATGCGGATTTAAATAAAAAAACAACAAAATCACCTATCGTTAGTGAAGCAAATAATGGTTTATTGAATAAAAGGGGTACGATTGCAATGGCCCGTACTAATACGCGGGATTCGGCAACGTCTCAATTTTTTATTAATACCGTTGATAATGATTTCTTAAATTATAGATCAGATACAGCTGCTGGGTGGGGCTATGCGGTGTTTGGACAGGTAATTAGCGACATGAGGGTAGTTGACAGTATAGAACAAGTTGATACTGGAGCCGCTGAGGGTTTTCCAGGTGATGTACCAACTGAAACAATTATGATTGAAACTGCGAGAGCAGTGATGTGCTCTGACGTAGAGCAGTTGTGATTTATTTTAATAAAGTAAGGGGTAATCGCGTCTTATATTTTCTATTTCCTGTTTGACCTCTGGAGAGAGTTTAAGCGAAATAGAATCGATATTAGTTTTTAACTGCTCCATATTGGTCGCACCAATCAGCGTAGAGCTGACAAAAGGCTGGTTATTCACAAATGACAAGGCCATCTGACAAGCATCTAATTGGTTTTTTGCCGCCAGCTCGACATACTTTTTAATCGCGTCGTCAGTTTGGGGTCTTATACGGTGTTCTGGGCGTGTCTCAATGGTTAATCGCGCACCTTCAGGGCGAGCACCATCCAGGTACTTACCGCTTAGCATGCCTCTTGAGAGCGGAGACCATGCGAGTAAACCACAGTCTTCATGCAAGGCAATTTCACTTAGATCGGGTTCAAAAATGCGGCACAGTAACGAATATTCATTTTGTATGGAAGCAAAACGTGGAAGATTATTTTGTTGCGCTATTTGCAACCATTTAGTCATTCCCCACGCGGTTTCATTGGATAAACCAATATGCCGAATTTTCCCGGCTTGAATTAAGGTGTGAAAGGTATGCAATACCTCTAGAAAATTATCTTCCTCGGCTTTGGCATCAAATTTAGGTGCGTAATTCCAGATTTGTCCAAAATGATAAGAGCCTCGGTTGGGCCAGTGCAATTGATAAAGGTCGATATACTCTGTTTGCAATCTTTTTAAGCTAGCTTCAACGGCGAGTAGAATATTTTTTTGGTCTATTTTGTACGTGCCACCTCTTACCCAGGGTAAGCCTGGCCCGGTAATTTTCGACGCAAGAATGACTTTTTCACGATTTTTTCGTGAGGCAAACCAATTGCCAATAATCGTCTCGGTGCTTCCAAAGGTATCTTTAGAGGGGGGAACCGCGTACATTTCGGCGGTATCAAAAAAATTTACGCCTTGTTCAAGCGCATAGTCCATTTGCGCAAAGCCTTCGGCTTGCGAGTTTTGAAAACCCCAAGTCATAGTACCCAGACCAATAACGCTGATATCTAATCCTGTACGGCCTAATTTACGATATTCCATTGATTTGCCAATTCCTAGTATTGAATGTAAAGGCCGCTAACAGATGCCTTAATCCATAACGCCACGGGTATAGTGATTATCTTACTCTAAATTTTCCGAAGTAATAAGCTGTTTAGAAATAATAGGCCAGTTCGATTTGAGCATAATCATCGTTTGCAAAGGATGCCAAGAGCGTATTTGTGTCAATATTCTGAAATAGATTAGCCTCAATACTCAGTTTAAATTGCTCTCCCACTCGTCGACTAGCCTCTAGGCTAAAGATATTGCCTTTATTATTATTGTCGATAATAATTGCGGCGAGAAATTCAGCACTTTGCGCATCATTTAACGCAAATCGCAAACCGAACATAGTATCATTGTCAAAAGGCGTTGTGGCTTGTTGCTCTCTTGAATCATATAACCACTCTGTCACCAGGCCGATATCAACACCGGTTGAATTTAGGTCAAAGAAACTGTACTCAAGCCCAATTGCGGACGCATAATAGGTCTTTATATTGGAACTACGGCGGATAATTTCTGTTTTCCAAAGCCAGCTTCCTAACGTGGATTGCAAGTCTAAGCCGGTTTGGTTAATGATGTCATAGTTCGGTACTAGCCGCCCACTCTCAAAGACTAACCGCGGTTCTCTACTGGTGCCATAGAAATGACTGATTCCAATATCCCAATCGCCAAAATAGTGAGACCAACGTACCGCTGCATCGATGCGTTGCTTTTCTCGCGAAGATTCATAAACAGCATTATTTGAATTAATCGGAAGTGCAGGGCGTAAGCGGGCATCTTGACTTGAAAAATTTCTCTCTCTAAATCCTGGTAGTATAAAAAAGTCGGTCGTGCCTAGATCCGTAATCCACGCAAAATTTAGCATCGGTTGACCGAGTTTCTCTTCACCATAAAACCCTTCCACTAAATCAGTTTGATTGATGATATCAACCAGATGTACTGATTCGGTGACGCCCCAAAAAATCTTACGAATACCGAGTCGTAACTCCCATGCATCGGCACTATAGTTCCAGTAGAGTTCCCGGATATCAGCACGGGTTCGAGATTCATTATTATCACTTGCTCGCCCGAATGCAGAAAATGTAATTGATTGGCCATTTTCCCATTGATGAAAAAACTCAGGTTTAAATGCGATGGATGAATAGAGATCTTCTTGTTGATCCGATGGAGCATTATTCTTAAATCCACGCACTTCGGTCGATAGATTTCCGGACCATTCAGCCGCTATACTGGTTGATGTTATTCCTAGTAAGAGCAAGATCAGATAAAAAAAATGAATCGTTTCATTTGATGGATTCATTTTTATGACCTAGCGTGCTCTTTTAAGGCTATTTTTATCAAAATTTCTATCTTTTAGGCCGGTATTAAATTTATAGTCAAACCAAGAGAGTGTCGTACTTTTTGCTGTTTGATGGTTGATCATTTCCATCCGACTTGAACGCCAAAATTTGTCTAAATATTGCTTGTACTCATGGTAAGTCAAGGTTTTAAGCAATTCTCCCTTGCGGTCATAATATTCGATCTTGACCGGCTGATACATGGTTTTATCTATCCAGACTAATTGGCGTTTATATCCTGAATTTTTATACTGGGGAATTCGTTCAATCACAAAAGTTTGATACCCATTACTTTCTTCATCTCTAAGGTATTTATAGGCATATTTCTCTACTTCTTGAGATGATAAGTCCTCATAGGCAAATTCAGTTCCCATGAACGGTCCTGATTTATTGGACGAAGAGATGCGCTTTATCCTTTTTAATGCGGGTAAAAATAACCACTGATCATCGGCCCTTAGAGAATGTGTATGGCTTAAAAATGCAGTGCCTTTAACATCTGCAGGTGTGTCGAATACGATGAGACTTTTATCACCATCATCTGCAACCTCTAAGATGCTCATGCGATTTTCGCGTGTTGTTTCATCACCTTGTTTATTGCGTAGCGTCATAACAATTTTTGCTTGCTGGTCACGCCAGCCGGTATCTCGCTGATCAGCTTCAATGGCTATTTGCATGCCTCTATCTTCAGCGGTTGTAGCAGATACATTAAGCGGAAGTATGAGTGATAGTAGCGGGATCAACAGTAGCTTTTGCATTTTTCTTCTCCTCAAGTTTGATTAATAGCGTTGGCAAAAATAGAAAATCAGCCAATATTGCAAAGGTAATAATAATAGCGGTCAATAGCCCCATGCCTGAATTAAGTTCAAAGCTTGAAAGCGCTAAGACAGAAAAACCAAGCACTAATACGATAGATGTTATTAACAGAGCACGCCCTACGGTGGTAAATGCATAACGTACGGCATTTGCCGCATCATAGCCCATTTCACGCCTTGCTCTGAGATATTTACTTAGAAAGTGGACGGTATCATCAACCACAATTCCCAGTGTCATTCCACTGACCACCGAGAGTGCCAGGCCAACTTCGCCGACCATTATTCCCCATAAACCGAATCCAAGAGCGGCGGGAGCAAGATTAGGAATGAGACTCACAATTCCCATTTTGAATGAACGAAAGGCGATAATTAGAATGAAAGAGATTAATAATAATGCAATGGTGGTTCCTAACAACATGCTTTGAATATTTCTCTTTCCAATATTCGCAAACATAACCGAGGGGCCAGATGCTGCGTATTTAGTAATGTGTGTGGTATTGTCTTGTAGCCATTGATTCGCACGTGCTGATAACGAGATCAGTTCATTGGAAGATAAGGTTATCAAAGTGACCACAAATCGGGTTGCAGACTTATCGATATTAATTTGATTGTTTAAGTCTAAACCATACGGCAATGACATTTCATAAAGCAGTAGGTATTGCGCGGCTAGATCTCTCTCATCAGGTAATTTGTACCACGCATCATCATCACCATGCATATTTTTGTTTAATTTTTTTAAAATATCGGTGTAGGTGCTGACATGGATTGTTTCGGGCTGCTCTTTAAACCATTGCGCAAAAGCATCCACTTCCTGCATGAACTCAGGCGTGCTAATACCGCCTTTGCCTTTGGCTTCTAAAGAATAAGAGATGTTGTATGTACCGGTTAAATGTTCCGTTGCATAATCGGTATCTACTCTAAATGCGACGCTTTCGTCGAAGTAGTTGACAAAAACATCGTTTAATTCATTGCGCGGAAGAAAGCTAATGAGCGTGACAATAACAAGCAAGGAGCTCCAAAAAAATACCTTGCGCTTCTCAACAACAAAATGACCAAATCTTTCGAAAGGGTCTTTATAATTCTCCGCTCTTGGTTTGGCTTTAATCGGTAGAAAAGACATTAAGGCGGGTAAAAAAGTAAGTGATAAAATCAATGAAGTTAAAACGCCCATCGCAACAAAATTACCCAAGTGTTGAAACGGCGGCACATCTGAAAAATTCATGGTTAAAAAGCCGATTGCCGTGGTCACACTGGCTAACGTAACAGGTTGTAGATTAATTCTGAGAGATTCAACAATTGCTGCATTTTTTGTTAAGCCCTTTCTAATCTGTTGTAAAATGGAAACCAGGATGTGAACCGAATTTGCAATGGCGATGGTTAATATGATGATGGGGGAACTCGCTGAAGGCGGTGAAATTGGAAAACCCAAATAGCCGCCCGCACCCATAGCTGCTGCGATACTCAAACCTATTACACTCAAAGTGGCTAGTGTGCCGGTAAATCCTTTTATTAATAATCCTAGGCTAATTAACATAACCGCAAAACTCAAAGGTATGAGTGTTTGCATGTCGAGCATTGATGCTTCAGAAAATGCATTATTCATTAACACCATGCCGGTTAAGTGAACTTCCATTGATGGATATTTGCTTTTTAGTTGTTGCGAAATATCACGAGCAAATGCAACAACGGCGGGTGTTTCTACGGTTTCATTGATACCGGGTAACTGAATGGTTATATTGACACCGGTAACTCTGGCATCCGGTGCAATCAACCTATTAACGAGCAAGGGTTCATGCAAAGCGATTTGCTTGATTTTTTTAAGATCGTCAGTAGTCAAACTAGCTGCATCAGAAACCAAGTCTTCAACGACGAGGTCATCTTCCTCAGCCCAGCTGTGTTGAAAGTTGGTAAGCGAGTCTACCCGAATGGAGTAGGGCATTTGCCAAGATTGCTCAGTTAGCCACTCCACGGCCTCCAATGATTCGGTGGTAAATACTTCGCCACTTTTGGGCGTGAGAACAAAAAGTACATTATCGTTTTTGGTATAGGTGTTTTCTAAATCTTGGAAGGCCAGTAACTCAGGATTATCAGCACTAAAAAACACGCGATAATCCGTCGTGAATTTGAGATGTTTGCCCCCTGATGCAGCAGCAAATACCAGAATGAGGCTTAAGATAATCACTAACCAACGGTATTTGAGTATCCAATGACCGAAAGCTTGCTCAAAGTTTTTCATAATAAAACTCCACTTTTACAGAGGTGAATGGTAAATAATAAACACAAAATAAAAAATACAATATTCAGTGCATGGATATTAAAAAACCAGCTTCAAGCCGCTGGCGTATTCTCTGCCGTCCAAAAATTAGCGTTTCTCCAAGCCTTTCAGCAATAAATTGACTACGTTGGCCGCCATCGTTTCAAATTCTTCTTTAGAATACAGTGATAAGAAAGTCGGTACATCAAAAACAATTAAACTGATATAAACGGTTCCTGCTGTCGCTATCACATCATCTATTTCAAACTCTCCTGATTCGACACCCAAAGATAAAATTTCGGCAATTAGAGAGACTTGTGCAGCAATTTTTGCTTTGACGAGTCCTTGTTGTTGGCTTGAGATAAGATCAACTAACTCATTAATTTTAGGTCTGTCTTTATGCATGTCGAGATTAAACTTAAAAGCTTCTGTAGCGAAAACCAGTAGTTTCTCTGCTGCAGATAAATGGGCCTGGCGTACGGCAATGCGAAGCTTTTCGTTGCGGTCGTCCATGCACCTTTCAGCGCAACACCCTGCAATATCGTGTTTATTTTGAAAATACCGATAAAGATTGGCCGCTGACATATGAGCGTCTTTGGCAATTTCAGCCATGGTGGTTTTTCCAAAACCGTAGGTTAGAAAGCGATTTTCAGCCGCATCTATAATCCTATCGCGTAATTCTTCAGTGTCTTGGTTTATATTCGAATTCTTCATGTTAATGATTAAATCATCTGCTTTGTGAATACTCAAGAAAATATTCATTGCTTAACTAATATCGTCTCTCGTAAAGTAAAACTTGAGTAGATCTTCGGAAATAGGGAATAAACCACAATTAAAATATTGTTCTGCGGTTTTTCAGCACAAGTCGCACGAAAACATTGGCGAACAATACAATGGCAAACCAGATACCGAATCCACCTACACTAACCGTGTTACTCGTGTCAGCATCGCTACTATCCGTATTACTAGCTTTAGCATCGTTACTACTATTATCGGGCGCGGTATTATCGTTGATTGGCAAACATGCCTGAGCGTTGATAGATCCGGTCGATGCAGTGGTTGTGCCTTCAGGGCAAATCTGCGTGCTTGATGAGCCGGTGGTATCTACATAATTTCCCAAAGCGGCGGCTGTGCACGCGACGGCTCCACTAGCAGCAGAAAAGGATCCAAGTGGGCAAGCCGTTGGCACGATCTGTCCGCTTTCAGCCACAAAATAACCGGGTGCTGCTGTAACACACTCAAATGCACCATACTGACCCGCTGGACAATTAATGGCTCGATTAGGGTCATTTGGATAGGCATCATTGCCGTCTGTGAATCCATCACCATCACCATCAGCATCATCCGGCGCATTATTCGGTGCAAAACCCAGAGCAATCGGATCGTTAATAATGCCTAGCTCTGGATTCAAATCAAAAATATCATTATCAACCAAGCTTAGAATGATTTTTTTATTCACTCGATCAAAAATAGCACTAGAGGTATTCACACTCGCGACATTACTGACTGTTTGCCATACACCAGTATTATCAAGTTTGCGAACCTCGGCATTGTCTGGAATATCCACGCCAGCAGCTAACTGAATCGTAACAACGGTTTGAGCGGGAGACCCATCATCATTCATAGGAACATCTTCGATGCTAAAAAAATATCCGCCGAGTGGGTAGGTATACGTATTATCAGGCGCAATTTCTGCTAGCTCCGTTTTTGATAGAATAACCAAGCCATTCACCTGACCATCGTCAGGTGTGAGATCTATGCTCAATTCATCAGCAACCTCACCGTCAGTAATCGTGATAAAAATAGTCATTTCATCTGAGCATGCATCGTATGGGTCACAGGCACGAAACTTAAAAAAATCAAAACCACTGGCGTCAGCCAGAGGTGTATAAGTATAACCACCTGGA
>JALUUH010000066.1 GCA_027021445.1 Gammaproteobacteria bacterium | reverse complement strand
CGAAAATGGATAAACGAAAAGCGGTGAGGAGAAGATTTCATGTTTGAAATAAACGTGTTCATCAGAAAGGCCGTATTTGAATTTTTTACAAACAGGTCAATTTTATCGCGGCCATCGTCCGTTCCAACAGTATCCTCCGCGCCATTATCTCCATTCCAGGTTCGATTCAGGAAGTTGAATTTATCCTTTCCGGCATACATTGCCGTACTTAAACCATTATCATGAATCACATCAAAAACACCGGCAACATAGTACCCACGTACGGAAGCAATTGTACCATTATTATCATTATTGAAAGTGACATTGTGGCCCTGTGCACCGACCACCATTCTGCCGGTCAGCATGGTTGTATGATTAGGCAGGGTAACGGTATAGTAATAATCGGTCCTTGCATTGTCCGTAAAAGCGCCGGTAATTCGCAAACGATAGAAATTCGGCAGGTTCTTATAGCCTAAATTTGTTATCGCATCGGGACGAAGTCCATCCACACTTACCAGAAATACATAAGATATTGAATCCGGTATATTAACACTATTTTCTCCGTCAGGAGACCAATTCCCGGTGTCAGAATTTTCAAAAACAGTTTGTGCCGACGCATTTGCGTACGGGAAGGAGGTCAACATCATCAGGAACATTAGTGACACCAATCCCCTCTCATTCCGTCTCTTTATTTTTTGAAATACGCTGCTATGAATCATTTTTGCTTCCGTTACAATAATGTTTTGTGATAATTGATGAAATAGTGAAAACCCATGATTTTTATCCTGATGAAATGAAGATATCTCTATATCAGTGAGAATTTTCCGTGATAGATAGGGGGACCGGAAATGACAACCTGGGCCTTTCTTTTTACAATCTCATCAATTATCAATTATCAAATTTATTTAACCTGTTTAGAGAGAAATCCAAACGTCAATTTACGAATTATAATTAACAACCACAGTGATTAACATCAAACTTTCGCCTGTCCATCAAATGTAGCGTTATTGTTTAAGTTCCCGCATTATAATAAGGGCGTCGTTTACTCTGCCAACTCCCTGATGAAATAATTGTTTTGTTACTTGACACCCTGATATCCCTGTAGAAATCACGGTTGACTCGACAAAACGGGCAACCTCCGGAATCCGGTTGAATACTACCTGACTTTGCCCGCCGGTTTAATAGATCGAAGTCGCGTGTTCCTTTGATAAATCGTCGGAATTGGACTACCGCGACAGGTTTATGATATATCGAACTTATGAACAGATACTCTTTAAAGAAACAAGGGGGAAATATTCAGGTTTTCAATCCCCTTTTGCGGGTTAAGGGGAGCGGTGGTTTCCCGGCTGCTTACCACGAAACAAGAGGCCGGGGATCGTAGGGCGTAACGAAGTAAAAACTATTCAAACCCTTATTTCATATCACACCTTTACTGTTCAGATACGGCCCGTATTTTTTATCGGATTCCAGGATATGATTAATAAGCCAGTTACTTAAAAAATTCTCGATTTTTAATATTATTGTTAATCCACCTTTCTTTTCTTCATATTGATGCTGTAAATCCGATAATGCTTTCAATAATTTCTGATGAGATTCCTTATGAGTCGAATATTCGGGGTATTCATATTGTGTCATTAAAGATTCTTCGGCCGTAAAATGGTACTTGGTATAATCAACCAGAGCCGATAGTGTTTTACGCAGAGCCTTTTCGCTGTCACCCGAACTGATACCCTCGTGTAGTTCATTAATAATACTGATAAGTTTTTTATGATGTTCGTCCATTAATTTGATCCCGACGCTGTATGATTCTTTCCAATCTATATATGCCATGCCTGTACTCCTTATTCTTGTTGTTTTTTCAAATCGACAGCCGAAATACCAACAATGCAATTTTACTTCTTTTTAAACTACAAACCATAAAATATGTTACCAAATTTTTGCACTATTCAATCAACTGAATCGCCTTCTCCGGTATTAGGCGAATCAGTCGCAACCGGAGAAAACAGTGGAATTCTGTTCATATCAAACAGGTTGAACGCCCCTTTCCTTTTTCCCTTACCGATTGAGGCCATATTTATTACCGACGTGTTTGGCAACAATTCTTATTATTTTTTTTATCCACCGCTGAGTAAATTAAGCTTAGTAACAACGAGTTATTTTATTAGAGAAAATAGCAATTTGAATAATAATAAGGAATATTTATATATATTGTTCGTTATGTTTTGTGTCGCGGCAACATTTGTTGCCGGCGCGACAAAAATGCAACGCATTATTCCAATTGCCGAAGCCCGTGCCGATATAAACGGGGATTATATCCCCGACCTGCTCGGCGATACAGTTACCGTCGCCGGGCGTGTTACAGTTGAGACAGGCATACTACATCAAGAAAGATTGCAGATATATATCCAGGATGGATCGGCAGGGATCAACCTGTTCGGGCGGCAAATGGGA
>JALUUH010000065.1 GCA_027021445.1 Gammaproteobacteria bacterium | reverse complement strand
GCTCAAACATTATAACGAAGAACGCCCCCACCGGGGCTATCGCAACCGGGGCAAACGCCCCATTGATGCCATTAACGAATACCTGGAATCTGTTAGCAAAGAAGGTTAGTCATACAAATAACTTAAGACGCTATGTATAAAAACATATTCACGTTTGTCTAGCTCAAAAACCATTGTGGGCGGACCGCTCTTTTTTCGTAGTTTGAACGACTACGTCTGATTAAAAACGAACAGCTTAGTCATTTTTTCTCCATTAGGGTTTCTATAGGAGTTCTTGCGGCAAAACCAGAGTTGCCCCATGTCTCACCCCAAGAATCCCCCCAGGCATCAACCCATGATCTCATTAGATCTTTTACGCTAACTTTACCGGTAGCGACGGCCTCTCTTGCCTCCGACAAAGCCTTTTCCACTACCTTGCTAACCACGCTGCTTTTAACCTTCGCGGGCAGATCCATAGCAATGGCATCCTCGATCGTCAGCCGAGGCACCTTAACTTCAATCACATACTGAGTTTGTTTCTCATTCATGGCTTATTCCTCCTTTGTTTAAGGGTTACCACGAAAGAGCGGTCCGGCCCACAAGAGTTTTATGTTGTTGTTTTACCAGAAACCATAGGTTGAGAGCCTGGAATGCAATAGCTAAATTCTCTATTGAGTCTTTGAGATATATGTCCAATTAATAACTTATAGTATTCACAGAAAAAACTCGGATTTTGAAAACCCTCACCCTCTCTAAATCGATGAACAGGACATCCAGAGTTACAAACGTCTTTAACATCACATGCATTACATATATCACCTCGCTTATTAAAGTGGTATTTATTGAACTTGTCTCGTATGGCGGATTCTATCTCAAAAAACGTATGTTTATTGACATTCATCCTCGTATTATAGATTTCTGAGAGTCCCCCGATAGGTATAATTTGAGAATTTCTTTTGTCTATCACCCGCAAATTCTCACATAGTCCAACATCGCCATTAGACTCTATAGTTAGATATCTATCACATTGATTAGTCGAATGGCAGTGTATTGGTGATGCACCTATGATTAGGCGCATGAGGCTCACAAGATTGCGAATTTCGACTTCTGGATCATCTTTTTCCAGCCATGCATCGAGGACATCGCGCATAAATTTTGCAAAAGCTGATGCACCAGTCAATCCATGTTGCTTCAGGAAGTTAGCATAAGGCACTATGGGAAGATTAAAATCCATTTTGCGAATGCCAAGTCTGTAGTGATGGTCAAAAACATCACTCCCGTTGAGACTCGGATCGATTACAGTGATTGTTCCGAAACGGACACCATAAGAACGTAGTAAGTTAATACATTGCACAACACGATCATAAGAACCATTCTTGTTATGATAATACCTATTGCGATCGTGATTTTCGGGAGAACCATCTATGCTAACGCCGACGGAAAAATTATGAATTGAGAAAAGCTCAGCCCATTGCTCATCTACCAAAGTACCATTGGTCTGTATCTGATTATTAACTCTTATATCAGGGTCGAAATGCCTGCGCTGTTCTTCTAAGAGATTCTGAAAAAACTCCTTTCCAACCAAGGTTGGTTCACCCCCATGCCATGAAAAAGCAACTGTGGGCAATGACATGGCACGTGCATATGCCGAAAAACGCTCATACATGTGGACTGCGGTCTCTAAGGCAATCCTAGTTCGAAAATCATTAGCGAGGTCATTCATGTAGTAACAGTAATTGCAACCTAGATTACATTTCCCGATAAGCTTAACGATCAAATAGGTAATCATGATGATACCTCCTCTACTCGCAGAGAATGCCTTTCACAGAGCTTGGCTAACGTGGCCGAGAGCTGAGCCGCGGCGCGGAGACACGCTTGCGTGCCAAGGGGCCGTCTGCTCGAGCTCGCTGTTTTACGGCGCGCAGCGTCCCCAGGGTCGGACTCCACGCGGTTGTTAGCCGCAATGTTTGCTTCAAGTCGCATAAATTTCTGACAGTGCCTTTTCAAACCGATCCTGTAAGTCTGCGTCTGTCTTGAGGGTGTGCAGGTAGCCCCCCGGTTCCTGGGCAGATGCCACTATGTCCTTTACAAGATGTGCGATGCTTATTTCGAACTCATGATCTGCTGTGACTGTCCACGATGACGTTAGCTGAAGTTCCGTTTTTTCTTTCAATTTTATCAGCTTCAGGTGTCGTTCAGCATTGTCATGCCAGTAACGCCATGCCACTTTCTTACCGCTGTACTCGCTTACAGCTCTGGGCTGCGCCAAGTGCACGATCTTGTGTCTGAATATGGCCATCAGCAATGTGGCCTGTTCGTCTGTGTAGTGCATGAAACGTCGCATGTAGTCGGAAGACTGCCTTGCGGTAGGTGCGTTCCGAGAGGCATTTCCAGCACAGAGTGCACCGAGCAGGTCGATGGTGGAGAAACAAAACATGATGGCAGGAAACGGCGC
>JALUUH010000064.1 GCA_027021445.1 Gammaproteobacteria bacterium | reverse complement strand
TACCGTGCTTTTTGCAAGTGGAAAATATCGTATAAAATTTAGCAATGTTTGCCGCGGCTTCATGATTTCCGGCAAATAAATAATTCTTTCTTGCATATTCCGATGGCTCTGACCCCCCCAATCCGATTTGGTCTGACCCCCCTATTCCGGAGGTTTGACCCCCCTTTATTAACATAGAATGTTAATAACATTCCGGAGGTTTGACCCCCTAAATTTGTGGATACATACGATAAAAATCACCATGTTCGCGGCTCACTAAATGCTATGACATGGGTAAAATAAAACGTATGGATCAAGTAAAATTAATTATCAAAACTTATTTATTGACCGAATCACTTAAGGCTACTTCGCGTCGATTAAAGTTATCAAAGAACACCGTCAAACAATATATTCGGCGGGCAAAAACACATAATAAGGACCTCTCGAAGCTTCTTTCTCTGTCGGATTCAGAACTGCTTAGCATTTTTTATTCTTCCGATTATGAGCAAATAAATAACCGTGAAGAAGTCTTTAACAGCAAGGTAGATAATTGGATTAAGGAGCTTTCCCGGACGGGAGTTACCAGATATTTACTTTGGGAAGAATACCGATTGGAGCATCCTGAAGGCTACGGTTACAGCCAGTTCTGTGAGCGGTTTAAACGAGCAATTGGCAGAAAGGATTTGACCTTGAGCATGGTTCATGTGCCGGGAGAAGTCATGCAGGTTGATTTTGCCGGAAAGAAGATGCGTTGGGTGGATATCTCCAGTGGTGAGGTACATGAATGTGAGGTTCTTGTTGCCGTTATGCCCCACAGTCAGCATACTTTTGCCATAGCGCTGGGAAGTCAAAAGGTTGGTGATTTTGTATATGGTTTAAATCAGGCATTGCTGTTTTTTGGAAAGCTTCCTAAAGTCATTTTATCGGATAATCTAAAATCTTATGTTACTAGAGCTGACAGGTACGACCCTCAATTCAATGAATTATGCGTTCAGTTAGCCGCGCATTACCAGCTTGACTTGCAAGCTACCCGAGTTGCAAAACCAAAGGATAAAGCCAGTGTAGAGAATATGGTTAGAACGGCCTACACACGGATTTATGCTCCTCTGCGAAATGAAATATTTCACAGTCAGGAAGAAATAAACGAAGCCATCTCCCATCAACTCACCATCCACAACGCCAAACCTTATCAAAAGAAGGCAGGCTCGCGACAGGAGGTATTTGATAGTGTTGAGCTCCCGGTGATGAAAGATCTTCCCGGTGAATTATTTGAAGTAAAGAAAACAACAAAGGCGAAAGTGCAGCGAAATTATCATGTTTTTCTGGGAGAAGAAAGAAACTACTATAGTGTTCCTTTTAAATATGTTGGCCGGCAAACCACTGTCATTTATACCTCTAAAACCGTTGAGGTATATATTGATAACCAGCGAATTGCAATACATAAAAGGCTCTTGTGCAGAAATGCTTATCAACACCGGACCTGTGATACTCATATGCCGAGAAGTCATCGGGAATGGAAAAAATCCCGCGGCTATGATGCGGCCTATTTCCTGAGAGAGGCCGAAAAAATTGGCCCGGCCACTCATTGGGTAATTGAGCAAATTTTATCATCAAGAATGCATGAAGCACAAAGTTATAATAGCTGTAAAGGCATTTTTAGTCTGGGTCGGAAACATTCCACTGAACGATTGGAATTGGCCGCTTTACGCTGTCAAGAAATTGGGAAAACCTCTTATTCCATGCTTAAAAGAATTTTACAACACAAGTTGGAACAGAGAACTGAAGAGCCCGACCTCTTCAGTTCCCCAGAGCATGAAAATATTAGAGGCCCCGAAAACTATAAATAAAAGAAAACTCATTTTTTAATATAAAATCAATAACTATGAAAAACGGATCGATTGAAACGATGAAACAAATGAAGCTAGAAGGCATGGTCAGGGCTTATGAAGCAGTCCTGAACCTACCCATTAATCAACAACCCGATGCCCACGAAATGTTGGCTAATCTGGTTGACGCAGAACAACAACACCGTACTCACAAACGAATGAAAATGTTTTTGAGACTTAGCAAACTTCGTTATCAGGCAACCATCCAGGACATTAGCTGTTCTGAAAAAAGAAACCTGTCAAAAGAAAAGTTAATGCTCCTAGCCGATTGCTCTTATCTCGATCGGGGTGAAAATGTACTCATCGCCGGTGCCACAGGATGTGGTAAATCCTACCTCGCCTGCGCCCTTGGAAACAATGCCTGCGTACATGGTTACAGAACACTCTACTTTAACATGAATCGATTTACAGAACAAATCGCCTTGGCCAAAACAGATGGCACACTCATCAAATGGTTGGACAGAATGAAAAAAGCTAAACTCATCATTCTAGACGATTTTGGTTTACAGCCCATCACCCACTCCGTCAAACTAATCCTGTTGCAAATATTAGAAGACAGATATGAAAGCGCTTCAACTATAATTTGCTCACAACTACCTATTGGTAAATGGCATGAATATT
>JALUUH010000063.1 GCA_027021445.1 Gammaproteobacteria bacterium | reverse complement strand
TTATTGATTTTGGTAAAGCAAATTATCTTGACAAAGCGAGACAGCAACCCGATAAAGTTAAGCAGGTTTTGGGGAAAATAAAGACAGATGGACTGATGCCAACTGTAGATGCTGTTCGATCAAAACTAGATCAGCCGCTTCCACTTGGTTATTGCAATGCCGGTGTTGTACTTGAGTCTGGTGTTGAGGGGTTTGAAGCGGGAGATCGGATTGTTTCAAATGGTAATCATGCCGAGGTTGTTCGTGTCCCAAAAAATTTATGTGTAAAAATACCTGATGAGGTTGATGACGAATCAGCAGCATTTACCGTGCTCGGTGCGATTGGATTACAAGGCATTCGATTAATAAAGCCAACATTGGGTGAGGCTATTGTTGTAACCGGGCTGGGATTAATTGGTTTGATTTGTGTGCAAATACTCCGAGCAAATGGTTGCAGAGTTTTGGGAGTTGACTTCGATAGTCGCAAGTGCGAGTTAGCTCACCAGTTCGGCGCTGAAACGGTTGATCTTTCTAAGGGGGAAGATCCTATCATTGCGGCACAACGATTTTCTCGAGGAAGAGGTGTTGATGGTGTGTTAATCACCGCAGCTTCTAAATCTGATGAAATAATGCATCAATCAGCAGAAATGTGCAGAAAGCGCGGTAGGATAGTTCTTGTTGGAGTGGTTGGTCTTAATCTTCGTCGTGATGATTTTTTTAAGAAAGAAATTACTTTCCAAGTGTCTGCATCGTATGGCCCTGGTCGTTATGATCCTTCGTATGAAGAGCATGGTCATGATTATCCTGTAGGCTTTGTACGTTGGACGGAACAAAGAAATTTTGAAGCCGTGCTCGATATGATGGCTTGTGGTGCGTTAAAAATAAAACCACTAATTACGCATCGATTTCCAATAGAGGAAGCGATAGATGCTTATAAGCTACTAGATGATTCTTCGGCTTTGGGGATTGTTCTTGAATATCCGGAAAAACCTGAAGAAATACTGAGGTCAGCATCTGTAGCCTTAAAGTTTATTGATAAGAATAGTTCACCGTTAAGTTCCTCAGTACCATGTGTCGGCTTTATTGGAGCCGGTAATTACGCTTCGCGCACGTTAATTCCTGCATTCAAAAAGGCAGGTGCTGTACTTGATACATTGGTAACGAGTGGTGGTGTCAGTGGGGTTCATCATGGCAAGAAAAATGATTTTCAAACTGCATCAACGGAAATTGCGGATATTCTAACAAGTAATACCATTAATACGGTTGCGATTGTAACTCGACATAATGCACACGCCGCTCAAGTTATATCTGCGCTTAATGCGGGAAAAAACGTTTTTGTTGAAAAACCATTGGCATTAACATTGAGTGAATTGGATGAAATAGGCCAGGCATATCGAAACGCCCAGCAAGGTGAACAGTCATCACGTTTCATGGTCGGGTTTAACCGTCGTTATGCTCCTCATATTGTAAAGATGAAAGAACTCTTAAGCCGTCGTCGTTCTCCGAAATCATTTATTATCACTGTCAATGCAGGTGCAATCCCGGTTGAACATTGGGTTCAGGATACTGTGATTGGTGGCGGCCGCATAATTGGTGAGGGTTGTCATTTTATAGATTTAATGCGATTTCTTGTGGGGCATCCAATAATTAAACACCAGGCTATGATGATGGGTGCTGTTCCAGGTTTAGAAATTAGAGAAGACAAAACATCGATCAACTTGGCATTTAAAGATGGTTCGTTTGGTACAATTCATTATATGGCAAATGGTAGTTCATTATTTCCAAAAGAGCGTGTCGAAGTATTTTGTGATAACGCAGTTTTACAGATGGACAACTATCGAGTTCTTACAGGTTTTGGATGGAGTGGATTTAAGAAAATGAAACTTTCACGTCAAGATAAAGGCCAGATAGCATGCGCTAAATCGTTTATAGATGCAGTTAGAGAAGGTAAAGAAGCGCCAATCCCTTACGAAGAAATTATCGAAAGTTCTCGTATATCAATCGAAGTAGCTGAATCTTTGCGTCTGGCTGCTGTAGTCTAAATTGTTTGCGCGTTATTACCATACACTTCGACACTTAAAGTTTACACAGCTTTACTGGAGGCTCTACTATCGCTATGTAAAAGTGAAATCTGATTTTTCTAAAGCTCCAGCAATTCAATATGCTCATGGGGAGTGGATTAGCCCCGTTGTAAAGCCGAAAAAAATTATTGGGAATCAGGAATTCTGTTTTCTTAATCAATGCAACGTGTTTAAGAGTGCGATTGATTGGAATAGTTCAAAACTAGATAAACTCTGGTTGTATAATCTTCATTATTTCGATGATCTAAATGCTGACGATGCTAGCCAACGCGAAAAAATTCACGTAAACCTTATCAATCGGTGGATTGAAGAGAACCCCATAGGCCATGGCAATGGTTGGGAGCCTTACCCTATTTCAATACGCATCGTCAATTGGATTAAATGGGCGCATGCGGGAAATCGAATGGAAGAAGAGTGGCTACAAAGCCTGGCTACTCAAATTC
>JALUUH010000062.1 GCA_027021445.1 Gammaproteobacteria bacterium | reverse complement strand
GTTTTATAACAGTTACAGGCTGCATTCGTATCTTGATTACAAAAGCCCGAATCAGTATGAAATGGAAATGATGGAACTAAGAAAAGTTGCTTAACTGGGTTGTAACAAATACCTTGACCAGGTCAATTTGCTCCTTTGTAAGTTCAGGGTTTCGATAAACTATTGCAAGGATTGCTGAGAGCCCCACAAGTGCAACACCAATAAACCACAAATAGACGATGAGCAATGACATTTTTAGTTGTCCATATAACGCACTAAATTGAGGAATATTTGTAGCGCAGCGAAAAAACTAACCTACTTATTTTACGGGTTATTTGGTTTATAGATTGTATAAGAACAAACCTCTTCCCTGTTGATTCTTGTTGCGTTGTTGGCTTCACTGCCTTGCTTGATGTAATTTGTATTAGTTAACTTTTATACCAGACACTTTCTTAGCAGCATAGGCAGTTCCTAAAATAACAAGAATAGGAGTTATTGCAGTTACAAAATAAAACTTAGCGCCAGCGTCATCGATAGACTGAGCCAAATAAGCAAACGGAACAACTGACATTCCGGCGGCAACACCTAACATATATTTAATCATTGATACTTTCCTTGTTTAACTTAAGGGCACCTCTATTAATTGAGTTTTCTTTGTAAATCTTCTCTCTTCAGAATTTTTTGTGGAAAAATAACAAAACCCCGTTCTTATTGAGACTTATTAGTTCGTTATTTCATGCTTTTTGAGCTTTTTTCCTTCTCTTTCCATTTTCAAGACGCACTCGCCCGTTCAAGAAAACAAAAACGCCTCATGTTATACACCATATTCATCATACCTATCTCTGTTCTTGCTCGTACAATTCCTATAGCGCTGATCGCTTTTCTTCGCAAATCATTCTGTGATCCAAACACATGCTCTACCCGACAACGAACTTTTGATTTTTTCGTGTTCGCCTGTTTAGAATATGCGTTTAATGGCTTACCGCGCTTCCCCTTACGATGCACCTTGCTGCGATAACCAAGCCCAACAAGCTTTTCCTCTTTCTCTTGCGAACTATATGCACTGTCCGCCCATACATCCGCGCTGCTATTGTCAGCATCCAGCAACTCTTCAAATACATTCGAATCATGCACGCTCGCATCGGTCACATCATAATGACGAATTAGTTTGTTTTTGTTGTCTATACTAATATGGTTCTTGTATCCATAGTGACTCTTGCCGTGTTTCTTTGTCCAACGGGCATCTACATCCTTTTGTTTACGCTTGTTTCCTTCCCAGTCCTCCGGAACATCACCCCGTTTTAGCTGAGCGTTCTCCTCTCGGCTGTTCCGTTGCACCGGCGCCGGAACAATGCTTGCATCAATAATTTGACCTTGGCGTGCAATGTATCCCGCTTTGTTCAACTGCTTGGATAATTCAACAAATAATTTATCGACCAGTTTAAGCTCTGACAAGCGATTTCTGAACGCCCAAAATGTTTTTGCATCCGGCGAACGCTGATGGTTGCTTAACCCCAGAAACCGTTGAAAGCTCCGTCTGTCTTCTATTTGATACTCTAACTGATCATCACTCAGGCCATAAAGGCTTTGAATCACCAGCCCCTTAAACATCATCACCACTTCTTTTGGTTTTGCGCCTGCACGACCTTTGATCCGTTTCTTGTTTACTCGATTGAGCGTTTTACGAAAGGCTTCCCAATCTATAGTCTTATCCAATGCCAATAATGGATTTCCCAGTTTATCAATCCGATTGTCCTGAAGATCAAACATGGAACCAAATAGATCGTTTGTCATAACCTTGCTCTTGAGTTTATTGAAAGGGTAATTATACTTGATTTTGGTTAATTAATAGAGATGCCCTTATGAGGGTTGAGTTTGGAGTCCTGTTTTTTGCGCCTGAATGTTTTCTGGCAAACCGGGCAGCGATATACATAGGTTGGCCCACTGTTTGAAAATCCTGTTTTCCTGCTTCTTCTAGCGCTCGGACGAGAAGTTGTGCTTTTTGGTATGTCCAGACTTGCCAGGGTACCCGTTGATATTTGAACCGGAGAAACACTTAGGCTTGGAGAAAGCTCAATCTGATAACGCGGTGTGAATGTTTGATTGACCACGGATGCATCATTAATTTGGTCAATCTTATAGGCTCTGATTTGTCCGTCATCTGCTCGCACGGCAAAGAGCAAGATATTGCCGTTTTGCGCTTGGCGTAGTGAATAAGGTTCGATAACGCGAGAGCTACGCTTGCCATCATTGGTAGTGTAATCCAGATTAACGCATAATCTGTTGCCTGCCGCGAAACGAATGATTTCCAATGATCGCCCACTAAGCGCACATAAGTTGAGTTGGCCATAGGCTGGTCGATAGACGCTGCCTTCTCGTGACACCGTGCCCAGTGCGGTTCTTCTTTCAGTTTCTGGTTTTTCTAACCATTCGAAAAATTCCGGTAGTGCATCCCAGTACAACTCAAATGCAGGAAGCGCGGGAAGCTGGTGTGCAAGCATAGGCTCCCAGTTTTGTATCAATGCTTCCCGGTATTGATCCATATCGGCAAGCTTTGGTGCTTCAATTTCCTTATAGG
>JALUUH010000061.1 GCA_027021445.1 Gammaproteobacteria bacterium | reverse complement strand
CGTCGAAAACGGAAAGCGTATCGCCATCCTCGGCACCCCCGGCGGCAGCCGCATCATCACCATGGTGTTCCACGGCATCAATGCCTTCATCGACGGTGGCGATGCCACGGCCATCGTCACCACCCCGCGCTACCACCATCAGTACCTGCCGGATCTCATCCAGTACGAACCGGATGCCTTCGATGCCGACACCATCGCCGAACTGCGCCTGCTGGGCCACGAACTCAAGCCCATCGAAAACGGCTTCGGCAACATGCAGGCCGTGGTGTGGGAGCGCGAGGCGGGCGAGATCACCGCCGCCAGCGATCCCCGGGGAGAGGGAACCGCGCGGGTGCGTTGAGTCACTCAGGCAACGGCCCGCAAAGACTCACCCGTGAAAAACCCGGCGATTATGGCTATATTTTTTCCAAATGCGCGCCGGAATCTCGGAGGCCGGTCCGCCAGGGGAGCGGCCCTCGTGGGGACCGAGCAAGGCCCGATAAAAATCGTCAACATGTTGATTTTCAAGATGGCGGCGTATTATTTGGTCCCAAATGACGTGTTTGAAGTACTCATTTAGGGCCCCTAATTACAGTTAGGTTCTTAAGGAAGATAGCGTGGATAGAATTAGTCCATCAAAAGTTCGGTATATAAAGTTAGGGGCGGGGGGTGATTGGGAAAAATGGTGTATCGAAAATGGCGCAATCCGTCTCGGATACGAAAGCCCGTACCACCGGAAGTCGTTGTTAGGACAGTGGGATAAAGTACGAGAGTATTGGTTAAATGCTAGGAATGGAAATGAAGGAGCAGCAACGCGAGATATTAATCAGATTAGAGATTTTTATGAGTTATCAGAAGACGATCTCTGGATTACGTTCTATCAAAGAAGGCTTTGGTGGTGCCGAGCGTCAAGGGAAGTAGAACAACTAGATGATGGTAGCAGGATACGGAGGGTTATTGGAAAATGGTCATGTGTGAATGTGCTAGGACAACCTCTTGCTATCGAAAATATAGATGGGAGAGTAACTAAAGTACAAGGGTTTAGAGGAACTATTTGCGGGATAGAATTAGAAGATTATCTAATAAATAAAATTAACGGGGTTATCCAACCTGAAGTACAAAAAGCAAAGACTAATCTTGCAGCCCTCAAGAACAGTATCAAAGATCTCATCGTGGGGCTTTGGTGGAATGATTTTGAACTTTTGATAGATCTGATTTTCTCTGCCTCTGGTTGGCAAAGGGTATCAGTTCTCGGTAGGACAGAAAAAGATATTGATCTGGATATTTTTTCTCCCGTAACGCAAAAAAGAGCGTTTGTTCAAATAAAATCAAGATCTGACTTATCAACTTTTGAGCATTACATTTCGTTATTTGAAGAATATGAACAATATGATGAAATGTATTATGTTGTGCATACAACCGATTTTGACTTAATGGGCTTTGAGCTCAAGGATAATATCCATCTAATAGATATCGACAGAATCGCAGATCTAGTAATTAATTCTGGATTGGTGAATTGGGTAATAACAAAAAGAACCTAACAATCACATTCAGCGGACAGTCAACCGCGCCGCTGCGCTCTGCGGCCGCCTGCCGCTGATGTAAATCGTTATGTGTAAAAGAACTGGCAGACCGTTAAATGAAATACGCCATCATCAATAATGAGAAAGTTGAAGCAACTAAAGGCGCTAAGGGTATCTGTCCAAGTTGTGGCTCAGACTTAATTGCCAAGTGTGGCGAGTTGAAAGTTAATCATTGGTCTCATAAAGGAAACCGAAACTGTGACCCGTGGTGGGAAAATGAAACAGAATGGCATCGTTCATGGAAAAGTAATTTCCCCAAAGAATGGCAAGAAATTGTACATTTTGACGAAAGCGGTGAAAAGCATATAGCGGACGTTAAAACTAAAAATGGATGGGTTTTAGAGTTCCAACATTCGTTTCTGAGTCAAGAAGAACGTCAATCTAGAAATTTATTTTATCAACAGCTTGTTTGGGTAGTGGATGGAAAGCGGAGAAAAACCGATAAAAAACAATTTGAGAAAATGCTGGGAGAAAGCGTGCGTCTTAAAACAAATATTCCAATTGTACGAGCGCACTTCCCTGATGAATGTAGGTTGCTGAAAGAATGGCATAATAATTCATTAGTTTTCTTTGACTTTGGTGAAGCGGAAAATACCGATCAATCTATACTCTGGTTCTTGTTCCCTAAAACTGCGTCATCTAGTGCCTACTTATCTCCATTTCCGCGCGAAAAATTTATAGAAATATTCAAGAGCGATAGTTTTGGCGAAATATATAAAAACAGCATTTCGCCAATTCATACTGAAATCACAAATGGTGAACGTAGACAACAGGAAGCAAACACACAAAACCGATCTAACTCACTATCTAGATTTGATCGTTATATGAGAAACAAACAAAGAAGGCGTAGACGGCTTTAATAATCAACGATGTGTAAAATATTCAAAACACATAACAAGCGACTGTGATCCCCCGTCAAGCCCTCAGGCATACTTTTCATCCCATCGTGTGTGATCTCTGACCATCGCATTGAGGATAATGATCATCTTTCGGATACAGGCTGTCAGCGCCACCT
>JALUUH010000060.1 GCA_027021445.1 Gammaproteobacteria bacterium | reverse complement strand
GGCGGGAAAGAAAACTGCCGGGTAGCACGCTTACATTTTGCTCAGAAAATAATTTCTGCGCAAAGGTTTGGTCATTAATAGGTGTTTTTAGCCACAAATAAAATCCCGCATCGGGTTGCTCTACGGATATCACCGATCTTAGTATTTCGGTCACCACAGAAAATTTTTCTCGATATTGTACGCGATTTTGCTTTACATGTTCTTCATCATTCCAAGCGCTGACGCTAGCCGCTTGAAAAGGTAACGACATCGCGCAGCCATGGTAAGTTCGATAACGTAAAAATTGGCCCAGAATAGCAGCGTCGCCCGCAACAAAACCGGAGCGTAACCCAGGTAAGTTTGATCTCTTGGATAAGCTGTGAAAAACAACACAGTTTTTGAAATCATGGTGGCCTATACGGTGAGCGGCGCTTAACAGGCCAATCGGTGGCTGTGCTTCGTCTGGGTATATTTCAGAATAACATTCGTCTGATGCAATGATAAAATCATGTTTGAGCGCTAATTGAATAAGTTCTTGCAGCGTGCTTTCTGGTATGACCGCACCGGTTGGATTACCAGGGGTGCAAATATAGAGCACTTGACATTGTTGCCATATATTGTCAGATATTGACGCAAAATCAGGCACGAATGCATTTTTTTTAGTGGTATTCAGGTAATAAGGTTTTGCACCTGCGAGCACTGCCGCACCTTCATAAATTTGATAAAAGGGGTTGGGCATGAGAACCAAGGGCTTGTTGTTACGGTTTATCACGGCGTGGGCAAATGCAAATAAGGCCTCGCGGGTTCCGTTGACCGGAATAATATGCTTTTCTGGGTTAAGCAAGCCATCTTGAATTTCAAACCGCCGGGTGAGCCATTGGCTAATGCTTGTTCGCAGTGCGTCAATGCCCTTGGTGAGCGGGTATTTGGCAATGTCACTTATACCAGTGACAATTTCGTTGAGCACAAACTCCGGGGCTTGGTGCTTGGGTTCACCTATCGAAAGTGCAATATGCTCCAAGGAACTTGGGGGGATGAATTCCGCTTTTAATTGTGCCAGTTTTTCGAAGGGGTAGGGGTGGAGTTTGTCGAGTTCTGGGTTCATATTGGTTCTTTAGGTCTTTGAGTGGCGTAGTATAATGTATTGCTTAGATCCTGCAAGTGCTTACGCGTATATGCTGTAAATTGTTGATTTTTATTATTTATTAGTGGATTGTTGTGGGTCGCAACAAGCGTTTCATCAGTATTTTTATTCGCTATATGGATAAATATCTTTCAACTTATACTCACAATGACTTAAGGGTCTCGGTATAACAAGCCTTTTTCAGAATATTATGTTTTAATGCGGCCCCATGTTTAAACCTATCGAGTTATATATTGGATTGCGTTACACGCGTGCAAAGCGACGTAACCATTTCATTTCCTTTATTAGTTTAGTTTCCATGCTAGGCGTTGCCCTTGGCGTTACTGCGCTTATTACGGTTATTTCGGTGATGAATGGATTCGAAAAAGAATTGCGTGAACGCATTCTCGGTATGACGGCACATGCCACTGTACGTGGTGATGATGGACGTTTAGCTGATTGGCCGAAGATTGCGGAATTGACCAGTGCGCACCCAAGGGTTATCGGCATCGCTCCCTTTATTCGTGCAGAAGGCATGTTAAGTTTTGGCCAGCAAGTGAATGGCGCGTTGATCAGAGGCATTCTTCCCGAGGAAGAGCCTAAGGTATCTGAAGTCGGTGACAAAATGATCATTGGGCGCCTAGATAATTTAGTCGCCGGTGATTTTGGAGTGATACTAGGGCGAGATCTCGCCCGGCTTCTAGGGGTTGTAAAAGGCGATAAAGTGACCTTGATAATCCCTCAGGCATCTGTGACTCCCGCGGGTTTGTTACCACGGATGCGTCGATTTGAAGTCAAGGGCATATTTGAAGTCGGGATGTATGAATATGACAGTACCTTGGCGTTGATTCACCTAGAAGATGCAGCACGATTATTTCGGATGCAAGACGAGGTAACAGGTGTGCGCTTAAAGCTCGATGACATGTTTGCGGCAATGTCTATTACCCGTGAATTACTGGAGTCATTACCGGGTGAATATTGGGTGAGTGACTGGACTAGCCAGCACGCTAATTTTTTCCGTGCGGTTAAAATTGAAAAAATTACCATGTTTGTGATCTTGATGTTAATCGTTGCTGTTGCAGCTTTTAATCTAGTATCGACCCTGGTTATGGTCGTCGTTGATAAAGAGGCAGATATAGCGATACTCAGAACACTGGGCGCTTCCCCTGGAACGATTATGGGCATCTTTGTGATTCAAGGTGCGGTGATTGGCGTGATTGGTACCTTATTAGGGGTTATTGGCGGGGTTTCACTTGCTACAAATATTGATACGATTGTGCCAACACTTGAGAGCATTTTTGGTTTTGAATTTTTGTCGGCGGAAATTTATTATATTAACGAATTGCCCTCCGATATGCATTGGAGCCAAGTCTATTCAATTGCGGGTATTGCATTAATTATTAGTTTTCTAGCAACGATTTATCCTGCTTTGCGTGGTTCCAGGGTACAGCCTGCCGAGGCTTTGCGTTATGAGTGATAAGCCCCAAGCGATCATAGAATGTGCTGGGCTGAATAAATCATTCAGTGACGGCAAGCTCAAAGTCGACGTGTTAAAAAATATTGATTTCCAGATTAATGAAGGTGAGCGTGTTGCGATTGTGGGTGCGTCAGGATCGGGTAAAAGTACTTTATTACATCTACTGGGTGGCTTAGACGTACCTACCTCGGGCAAGGTTTCCATCGCGGGTGAAGCATTCTCTACCATGAATGAGCGGCGACGTGGCTTAGTTCGGAATCAGTCGTTAGGCTTTGTTTATCAATTTCATCATTTGTTGCCGGAATTCACGGCACTCGAAAATGTTGCAATGCCGCTATTATTGAGTCGACTATCATCGACGGAAGCGCGACAAAGTGCTGCTGAAATATTAGCGAAAGTGGGGCTTGCTCATCGCCTGGGTCATAAGCCAGGAGAGCTATCCGGTGGTGAACGTCAACGTGCTGCGATTGCTCGAGCCTTAGTGACTAAACCTCGTTGCGTGCTCGCGGACGAACCTACCGGCAATTTGGATCACAAAACGGCAGATCATGTCTATGATATGATGTTAGAATTAAGGTCTGAAACAAATACTGCTTTTATCGTTGTGACGCATGATATTCAATTAGCGCAGCGCATGGATAGAATTCTAGCCTTGAATGATGGCCTATTGGAAAATAGTATAATGTAATACTATTCACTTGATTTGTGCAGAAATCATCAATATTTTTTGATATGAATATAAAACAGGGTTTTCATAGACTCATTCTAATGAGAGCTTTAATTAACAGACAAGCTCAGCACTCATTCGCCGAACCTGAAGAGTTAAACGGCAGTGTTTTATAATAATAGCGACTCTATAGCAGACATTGGTATACGGTTTTCGCGTTATCTTCTTTTTCTCGGTCTTCTCATTTTACCCGTTCTTGCTTTTAGTGATTATGGAGAAGGGTATTGGATACCTGCAATATCCAAGCTATTAGCAATATGTGCATGTTTGCTTGGGGTGTGGTTATCGTTCAAGTCTACAAAATACCAAAATTTAATTCGTCATGGCGCTGCGATAACATTGTTCTTGATGAGCCTCATTGCTGCTATCTATAAACTAGACCATATTGAAAGTTTATTTTGGTTACCCGTACTACCCATTCTGTATTGCTTTCTCGTTGGGGTTAAACGAGGTGGAATATATAGTCTTGGTTTTATCTTTGTTTATATTCTTTCTTATGTTTATTTTTTTGAATTTACCGGCAGACAAGCGGTAGAATTTAATAGTTGGATACACTCATTACTTGCTTTTTTTACGGCATTATTGATTATTATCTGGTGTATTAAGCAACAGGAAAGAGATGGTTACTATCTAAAACAAGAAGCTGAAATTGATTATTTGACGGGTATTACCAATAGACGGGGTTTTATTCGACGTTTGCGTATGGAAGCAGCTCGGGTTATTCGTTATCAGGAAGACCTGTCTTTGATTGTCATAGATATCGATAACTTTAAAAGTATCAATGATGCGTTTGGGCATCAAGAAGGTGATCGGTTATTAAGGGCTATTGTTGACAAAATAAAAACCCAAATACGCCAGTCTGATCTTATCGCACGATGGGGCGGTGAGGAATTTGTTATTCTAACACCACAAACCAATTTAGTGGCATGCAACGAGCTTGCAGAAAAATTACGGATGTCTTTGCAAAGCAAGATGTTTCCAATCGTCGGTGAAGTTACTGCAAGTTTTGGAGTAACCCAATATCAACAATATGAAGACTGGGAAGATTTTTTTCAGCGCGCCGATATGTTTTTATATCAGGCGAAACGCCAGGGTAGAAACTGTGTCATGAGTGATAGCTAAAAATGGCTTGTAAATTCTGGTTTCGCTCATCCTCGTTACTTTGCTAATACTTGTTTCAAAGTATCGCCAAGGTAAATAACCTCACCATAAAACGCTATTGTTTTGATGGTACTTCCTTCGTAAATCTAGTTAGCGGGCGGTGTATGATTTTATGAGTGTGTCCATCTAACTAATGTAAATTCTACTTGATTACTCATCCGTTTTCTGTGTTGTGCAAAAAGTTACCAATACGAATATATGGGCAAGAGCCGTGAGCAATGCGGATATTTGCAAATGTTCTTAGCGGTGTTGCTGGATTACGTGATAATGAAGGTTTAAAGCGACAACAAATTTTCCGTTGACGCTATAGCAATGTAAATGGAGTTTACTAAGCAGTGGAATCCAATAACTTGGAGGGAAGTAAGTTGTTGAAAATTAACCTAGTAATTATTAGTGATATACGCTTGTATCGTGAAGGACTAGCAAGCGTTTTGGAATCCGAAAATGAGTTTAGTGTAGTAACAACGTGTAATTGCAGTGCAAATATTAGTGCTTACCTGCAAAATAGTCTTCAAAATGACATTATGGATCTACTGTTAGTTGATATGGTGAATACAAACTGCAAGGACGTTCTTCGATCGATATTAAATCTTCCGCTGAAGAAAATTGCGCTTGCGGTTAACGAAACAGAGTCAGAAGTGATTTCATGTGCAGAGGCAGGTTTCGCTGGTTATGTGTCACGCGATGCATCCATAAAAGATCTTATTAATGCTGTTTGCGCGACTGCTCATGGTGAGTTAGTTTGCCCTCCGAAAATCGCCGGAAGTTTGCTGCGCAAAGTAACAGCATTGTCTGGAAATCAGTATGATTGCGCAAATGAAAAACGCATCACTCATCGCGAAATGCAAATTGCCAAATTGATCAATAAAGGTTTTTCAAATAAAGAGATTGCCAAAGAGCTTTGCATAGAAGTTTCTACGGTGAAAAACCATGTCCATAATATACTTGAAAAGCTTCAAATCCGACGGCGTAGCGAAGTAGCTACTAAGTTACAGATATTACTTCCTGCGGTGGTTCATTAGTACCTCATACCCTAAATCACAGGGATATCTAGCGGTCTAAATGGCCGATAACAGCGTTGCAATATCTTACATTAGCCCTGCTAGTCTGACGATGTTGCGCCTTGCTCTCGGACAGGCTCCTAGTACTTCACCAACAGCGCATTGTTGTTAATTTATCAGTCATTCCATTCTATTCTATTCTTCATCAGATCTAGATTATTTTCCCCGTAAAACGTTGAAATTTAAACAACAGATCTAGATCCTTGAATGAATCCTTTTTAGGCCTTTTGGTCCATTTTATTTTCTATTGTACTGGAGGATACTCGACCAGGACGAATCATTTTTCGGGGCGAATGAGTGAATGGAGTTCGAATACTGTTAATCGGCGAAAGTTCTGGAATGCGGAGAATTATTGAAAAAATTTGTGTGGATCACTCAAATATGACACTGCTATATGAATGTGATCACAAAGAAATTTTAGATGCAGAGGACTTTGTGGCCACAATCGCTGTCGTAGCGATCATAAAAAGTAATGATGTAAATGTAGTTTTGTTGGATTTAGATGATAGGAGTGTAGTCGCTATGGACTCAGCACTAACACTAAATATGTTTGCAACAGATGTTGCGCATAAACTACTTGAATTGTTTCCACAGTTGACGGTGGTTAGTTTGTCTTCTAGAGGACGAAAGATGAATATTTTTACCGAGTTTCATCTAAATGATGTTGGTGTTAATCAACTTATGAATGCTATTAATTTGGTAAGTCGTGGTCGTAATGTTTGTGCGTAATAGTTCAATACTTAGGCTTTCCACATGCAATTACTTTCCATAAAATTATATAAATTGGTACGAAATACTCTATGTATACAGCACTCACCGCAACGAGTTTAACGTTGGAAAATCATCTTGAAAATTGCTTTGTTAGTACAACAGGCTTAGCACCTTTTTTTGATACAAATGTAGGTGGTAATATGGAAGTATCATTACATACTCCCCAAGAAATGTCTGAACAACAAAATGAAGGTTTATCCGTTTGGCTGTACAGAGTTGTACGTGACGAAGATTTTCTTAATCGACCACCGTTGCGTATTACAGATACCCAACTTCAACGTATTCCATTACCTGTGCGTTTGCACTATTTAATAACGCCTATTATTAATACGACGAACTTGATTGCTGGTCCTGAGTTAGAGCAAACCATTATCGGCAAAGTGCTGCAAGTATTTCACGACCATCCCTTATTACGTGGTGGTGAGTTGCAAGGTGATTTAAGTGGTACAGGTGTTGAAATTCGCGTGCGTTTGGAACCCTTAGGCTTGGAAGAAATTACACGGGTTTGGGATGCACTTGAGGCATCTTATCAGCTTTCAGTTTCGTATGAAGTCAGTGTCATTGAAATACATTCGGCGCGTGAACCGGAAAATATTGTTCCAGTAGACGTGGTGGTTCCTGAATATGGTGTGATAGTAGAGTAACGTGATGGCTTTATCGAGCATCAATGTAAATAGTCAAAATATCACATTATCCATGGATGATATGCTGCCCATTGCTTACAGAATGTCAGCGATAGTGAAAGCCCATTTACGTGATGAATTGACAGGAATGGCCCCGCTAACAACAGCCGCAGTTAAAGCTTCTATGGATGGATTAATGTCACGAGTGACAAACGGTGGCGTTGTTGGTGTGACTGGTATTCCTATCGAGTTATTTAGCATGCCTAGTTTGGCAACCGATTCTTATGAATTTAGTGTCACTTTTTCAGTCGAGGGTTATCTCCCTGCAATGCAACAAATTACCTTAGGGCCTATAGCAAACTTTCCGAATGTTTTTACGGCTATAGATTTAGATGCTGTTCAACTTCATCGGCAACCGACCATTATCCAAGGTCGGGTAGTAACTAATGCTCCGCTAGCAGAAGTCAGTATTAGTGAAATATGGTTAACGTTACCGTCTGCGGCATCGATGCCGCCGCCAAGTTTGTTAACAGTTGTGTCACTGCGATCAGGTTTATACGGTGCCCGTTCAGTTGCATCTACTACCGTGCGTCAACGTGATTTGCTTGAAGTTATGGGAGAAGATAAATCTTTGTTAGTGAATGTGTTGGCCGGGCAACAAATATTAGAATTATCGAACCGGGTAAATATAACTGTTGGTGATATTCTCGCAGTGTCTGCTGATGACAACGCGATAACCGAATATATTGTGATTGATGATATTACCGGCGCCGCGAGTGCGAATCAAACTAGCACTATTGCACTTGCACATGCGGTTAAATTTAATCATCGTCGTCAAGCAGTGGTGCGGCGGGTTTTACCACAAGCACCAGGGATGGATAACAACCTAGGTAGTGACGCAATAGTAGGTGATCAGTGTTTGTTATTGAGCACAACGAATGGTTTGGAAAATGATGCATCGATAGAAATTGACGATGGTGTTCAGGTCGCGGAATACCATGCTATGAGTGTATTTCGAGTAAATACCAACGCCAATGGCTATTTCAATTTACCTCCTCTAAGTCGAGTGGCGCAATTGAATATCCATGTCGATGCGGGTGTAGTTGGTAATACGGATATTGATGGGTTTGTGCCCAACTATAATCGACAACAACAACAGCTGAACGTGGCGTTGTGAGTAGTGGTAGTTATCTCTAGATATAAAAAGCGGTAAAGTTATTTTGTAGTTGCATTAAAAACCAAGGGCATTCTTTTTAAAAACCCTTATAGGAGAATAATCATGCCGGAATATTTGGCACCTGGAGTATATGTCGAAGAAGTCGATATGGGTAGAAAACCCATTGAAGGGGTAAGCACAAGTACTGCGGGAGCAGTCGGTATGACCGAACGCGGGCCTATCAATGTACCCATACTAGTAACCAGTTATGGAGAATTTACGCGCTGGTTTGGTGGCTATCTTAATGTCAATGATTTTAGCAATGACAGCGGAGCACATTGTTACCTACCGCATGCGATTGAAGGCTTTTTTAATAACGGCGGTAAACGTATTTATGTTACCCGAGTTATTGATACCGAAGGGGCAGCACAAGCTGCGCGTTTTATGTATGATCGCGGCACCGCTGCTTCAGCGGACACGGTTATATTACGCGCATTAGACGAGCAAACAGGTAGTGCTGCTAATCCACCTTTATTATATTCATTAGATGTTAGTGATCTCAACGTGGATGATTGGATACGTGTCGGTGCAGGCAGTAATGCGGAGTACAGACAAGTCACTGATGTTGGAAATCCAGCGGACAACACCCATGTACCGTTGAATTTTCCATTGCATTTTTCGCATGCAATCACCGATACAGTAAATCAAATTGAGCGAGTGGAGGATTTAGCAGCCAATGCCGGCCCGTACTCGGCTGGGTTTACCTTGGTTGATGCAACCGACGCTGCTGATGAAACGATTTTGTTGCAAGGAGCGGCTGCCGACATTACGGTTTTGGATGGTGCTAGTACTACCGTATTAGAAATTGGCGGCGCCAACCTTGGAGAATATCTCTATGTTAGCGAAGTTACTCTTACCTCACCTACTGAAGCACGGGTACGTTTAACAGGTTCTTTAACCCTTGCCCATAATGTTGCAGTGGATGTCATGCCAATACAACTAACTTCTGTCGCCGTTGCCAACCTCGCTATTGCACCGAGTAGTGGAGCACGTTTGATTTTTGTTGATGATCGCAACGGAGGCTTTGATGATCGCACAACATTAGTGCATATTGATAATGCAGCCGATCCGACCCAACAAGAAGTACGCCGCATTGGGGAACTGAATGAGATAGATGTTACAACAGGTGCTTACGAGGAATATGGCGGCGGATCTTTAGTAGAGGCTGTGACCATTGCCGATGATGATCGCACTCTCACCGTTGATCCAAGCATTGGCGATACGACAATAACGTTAGATGATGTAAGTGCACTAAGTGTTGGTGATTCACTGACGGTGGGGGTATTGGGATCACAAGAGAGTGTATTAATCCAAGCTGTTGATAGTGCCACCAGTGTAGTAACTATCACGCCTGCTTTGACCATTGATCACGGTTTGGATCCTGCTGTTCCAGTAGCAAAAACCTTAACCGCAGATGCCAATGTTGGATCGCGTGTTATTGCATTAGATAACCGTCTTGGTCTCGTAGAAGGTGACGTGATTCGTCTAGGAGCCGTGCCTGATGATGAATACCTAACGATCGATTCGATTCCGAATGTGACCGGCATTGCTCCGAATGCAGGTAATATAATAGTGGCTCAGAGTTTAGTGCAAACTCACATAACTGGCGACACAGTGCGCCGACAAAACCCAATTGTTACCACTGGTTTACAGGCAACAGTTACTGTTATTGACGAGGCATCGGATGACACATCATTTTTACTCGCCGATGGTAATGCTTATTTGCAAAATATGTTTGTCCGTATAACGACTGCTACCGCTGAAATTTTTTATCACCGTTTAGCGAGTAATGCGAGCACAGTTAATCCGGCCGAAGTGACAGTAGGCGAAGCATTTACCCGCGCCCATGCAGCGGGTTCTAGTGTCGTAGGTCGTGATCCTATATTTACGGTAGAGGCCTTAGACGTAGGTGCTTGGGGTAATCGATTACGAGTCGCTGTTGCCGATGAGGAAAATGGTTTAGTCTCGCAAACTTCGCTTACCGCCATGGTGAATCCTACCAATATACGTTTGGCTTCATTGTCAGGTATAGAGGTGGGAACCGTGTTGGAGCTAAGTCATCCTACGACGGGTATCGTCATCGATGAACCGATTAAGGTGGTAGAACTAGCGCGTAGCGAATCCCGTTTGGTATTGGCTATTCCTTTGACAGCCAATCAGCAGAATACCTTAGCAATGGAAGGTTCACTAAATGTTCGGTCGAGAGAATTTCGGCTAGAAGTTTATTTATTGCGTCAACCTGATGCCGCCATGCCATCACGTAATAGCAATGCCATTGATGTTGAGTTATTCCGTCATTTATCTATGGACCCGCGACATAGTCGTTACCTAGAAACGGTTATAGGGGCAATCGGTGGTGAGTTACGTTTATCTGATCGACGACCTGAAGGCGACTCGGCTTATATACGCGTGCTCGATTTAGCAAATAACCAGGCAGAGGCTGAAGCGGTACGACTCGGGCCGGAAACCTTAGAAGATATTTTGCCCGATGGACGTGAGCAAGCTGCTCGCATGGCTTTACGTGCGGGTGATGATTCAGTTCTAACGCTAAACGATAATACTTATGTGGGTGTTGATGACCGTGAACCCGAAAATCGAACCGGTATACAAAGTTTAAAAAATAAGGACAACATCAGTATTGTAGCGGTACCCGGTCGCACGAGTGCACAAATTCAAGGTGCATTAATTACCCATTGTGAACTTATGCGTTATCGTTTTGCCGTGTTAGATAGTGAAGTGCCACCCAATGATACTTTAACCGATGTGCAAACCCAACGCCAACAATTCGATACCAAATACGCCGCCTTGTATCATCCTTGGTTGCTCATACCCGATCCGTTCCCAAATAATTTGGCGCAAGTTGCAGACTTTTCCATTCCACCGAGTGGATCGATGTTGGGCGTTTATGCGCGTACCGATATAGAAAGAGGTGTGCATAAAGCGCCTGCGAATGAAGTGGTGCGCGGCATCATTGGTTTACAGCGTTCGTTGAACAAAGCTGAGCACGATATATTGAATCCTTATCCCGTTAACATCAATGTTATTCGTGATTTTCGGCGTGATAATCGAGGTATTCGGGTATGGGGTGGACGGGTAATCACGAGTGATACCGATTGGAAATATGTCAATGTAAGGCGTCTATTAATATTTATGGAAAAATCGATTGATCAAGGTTTGCAGTGGGTCGTATTTGAACCCAATGCAGAACCATTATGGGCACGAGTACGCCGTACCATATCCAACTTTTTAACCGTCGTTTGGCGTAACGGAGCATTGGAAGGGACAAAAACGGAACAGGCCTTTTTTGTAAAATGTGATCGCACCACGATGACACAAACCGATATTGATAATGGCCGTTTGATATGTGTAATTGGCGTAGCGCCGGTAAAGCCTGCCGAATATGTCATTATTCGTATTGGTTTGTGGACGGCAAATGCCGAGGGTTAGGGTCAGAGATATGAAAGAACAGGAGCAAAACAATGGCAACAGATGAGCGTATAGATCCATATCGTGGTTTTAATTTTAGGATGGAAATCGATGGTTTATCCGTGGGCGCATTTAGCGAAGTAAGTGGATTATCCAGTGAAGGAGATGCCGTGGAATATCGTGAAGGGACTGATGTACCACTCACTGTGCGAAAACTTATTGGCTTGCGTAAATATTCAAACATTACACTTAAACGAGGTTATACCAAAAATGCAGAACTTTGGGAGTGGTATCGTAATATCGTTAATGGTGTATCTGATCGGCGTAACGGATCAGTCATTCTTATGGATGAAGAGCGTAATGATGTAATGCGATGGGATTTTGAAAATGCGTGGCCAAATAAAATTGAAGCACCAGGCTTTAATGCGACCGGTAATGAGGTGGCGATAGAAACCGTAGAATTGGTACACGAAGGTTTAGCGTTGGAAAGCTAATGGTTTTAACGGATTGATAATAGATGTGTGTTGAATAATATGAGCAATCATTACCAAACTCCGGGTGTTTACTATGAAAGAGTAGATTCCGATGTGGCAGGTGTAACAGCTATTGCAACGGATGTCGCTGGTTTTGTTGGTATTGCTGAACGCGGTCCTATCAATACACCTGTTCCGATCCAGTCTTGGCGTCAATTTGAGGCTCATTTTGGTGGTTTTTCCAGTCGTGCTTATCTTGCTTATGCAGTACGTGGGTTTTTTGAAAATGGTGGACGTCGTTGTTATGTGGTACGCGTAGCATCGGTTGATACCAGCGGTGGCGCTAAATTTTCCGGGTATACTTTGTACAATGACAATACGGCTAAACCAGTAGCGGTATGGCGGTTAAAATCATCAAGCCCAGGAACCTGGGGGCATGAGCTGAGCATTAAATTCAGTCCGAGCACACTATTTCAGACGACCACAAAAGCGATTATCACTGATGGGAAATTCAGTTACGTAGAGTCTACTAGCGGTTTTAGCCGAGGTAGTTTAGTACGTCTCAGTCAAGGAACTGTGAGCGCATTTTATGTTGTAAATCAAATCGACGGGATTGAAAAACGTTTGGTGTGGGAGGCTGAGGAAACTGCAAAAAGTTTACCCTATGATAAGTCACTAACAGATTTCCATCTTGAGCAAAGCATCGTCGTTGAAAGTATAGAATATACTTTAGTGGTCTATTACAAACACCGTGCGGTGGCGACTTACGAAGGCTTGAGTCTTATTCCCGAACATGCTGGTTACGGCCCAATGAACCTTGCGGAACCTGATTATCACGCCTTGTTGCAGCCGCAAGCAAAAATTTCCTCCGCACCCTCTTATATTATCATTGAAGAGCAACGTGCCGCGTTTAACATAAATAACAGTCCCCACTATCGTACCCAGCTCTTAGAAAGTACGTCATTAGACAATAGTTTACCTACTAATCTTCCTCACACGCCTACGCTATTTACCGGAGGTCAAGACGGCTTAAGTCTATTAAGTGCTGAGGATTTTATTGGCGAAGAAGCATCACCTAATGATTCTGATGATGTCAAAAAAGCCAAAACTCGTGGTGTACGTGCTTTAAATACCGTTAGCGAAGTCGCTTTAATTGCTATTCCCGATATCAACATACAAACACAATCACCCCCGTTAACTGCGCCATTGAAACCTTGCATACCTGATCCGTGTTTACCGACGAATTATATTTCGCCGCTTACCTCAGTTAAAACCGAGTCTGCCGAAATACCGCCACTATTTAGCACCGAGGAAATATATCGCGTGCAAGCAGAAATGATAAACATCTGCGAACTTCGTCGTGACCGCATAGCGCTATTGGATGCTCCATTTAGCTCCGCACGGCAAGAAGCGTTGGGCATTGCTGAGATTCGCGCTTGGCGACAACGTTTTGATTCTGCTTTTGCGGTTTTGAATTTTCCATGGCTGACGACAATTGATCCATTGCGTTTGCAATCAAGTGGTAACCGAATTATACCGCCTAGTGGTCATGTCGCTGGACTTTTTTCTCAAAGTGAACTGCATAATGGGGTACATAAAGCACCGGCAAATATTGCTTTATCGTGGGTGCAAAACGTGACGATAACAGTGGATGACGAATGTCATGGTTTATTGAATCACCTAGGTGTGAATGTGATACGAAACTTTGCTGGCCGTGGTATTCGTATTTTTGGAGCACGTAGTTTAAGCAGTGACCCTGATTGGCGTTATATCAATGTGCGACGATTGTTGCTGATGATTGCTAAAGCGATTTATCTCTCTGTGCAATGGGCGGCATTTGAACCCAATAATCATGTGACCCATAACAAACTGCGTTTGTCTTTAATGAGTTTTTTTATCGCATTATGGCAACAGGGGGCGTTAGTTGGTGACAGTATTGAACAAGCGTTCTTTGTAAAATGTGATAGCGAAAATAACCCATCTGCTGAACGTAACAACGGACGTTTGTGGATACATATAGGTGTGGCTCCTAGCAAGCCGTTCGAATTTATCGTGCTCAGGGTCGGGCGATTTGATAATGCTTTTGAAATAACGAGTGACTTACAATGATATTTTTTCTAAGAAGTATGCATCAAGTTTTACAACAGGGAGTTAAATAGTGGCAGTTATCGGCGCATTAGGAGTACGTACAGATCCATTACTTAATTACAATTTTATGATTAGCTTGCTTGATACCAGCAGTAGTCTAGCCTTGGCAAAATCCATTGCGATGTCGGCTATTACGGATATTGCCTTAGGTGGATTTAACGAATGCAGTGGTTTAGAAATGTCTTTAGATATAGAAGAAATAGAAGAAGGTGGGCGCAATGGCGCAAGTCTAAAATTTCCGACTCGGGTTAAATGGTCAAACATTATTTTAAAAACAGGCGTGGGCGCTGGTACCGCGTTGTGGGATTGGCATTATGGTTTTTCCGAAGGAAAAGGTAAACGCATGGATGGCATCATAATGTTGCAAAACGAATTACATATACCGAATAACATCTGGTATTTTCATCGTGGTTTACCCGTTAAATATAGCGCGCCAACAATGAATGCCAAAGAGAGTGCAGTGGCAATTGAAAGTATAGAAATTTCGCATGAGGGTATTTACCAAGTCCCCTATGTGGGTTTAGGAGCGGCTGCGGCTACCGCTGCGATTAATTTGGCTATTTAGTTCATACTTGCGAAGGACAAATAACAATGCCCATACACATAGAAAATCTAACTAGTACCGTGCACGCAGTCGATGAGGAATCAATATTAGGACCGAACACAATGCAGAAAATTATATCTTCTGTTTTAGCGGCGTTAGAAGAGCAAGAAGAACACAAAGCACGAGTTTTTTCGGAGCAGCGCATTAGTAATGGTGTGTCTTATGAACTAAATAGAGAAAGTTAAATGGATCATCCAGAAAATGCAATGATTGTAGTCACCTGGGCGAGTGGTGTAATGGAATTTATTCCAGTTCAATACAATCCCAAGGAATTAAATTTTAGCAAAAGCGCGCAAATAGCTGAGATAAATATTCCAGGTTTGGATTCACCTTTGTTACAGTTTGTTCGAGGGCAAGCGGAAACTTTAAAACTAGAATTGTTTTTCGATACCACAGAAAACGGTATGGGTGATACGGCTACGAGTGTTACCACAGAAACTGATAGAATCTATGAGCTTATTAAAATAGAGCCGGATAGTCATGCGCCACCCGTATGTGAATTTATTTGGAATGATAAGTTTTCAGGTAGTGATATATCGAGTAATTTGGGTAATCAGAGGCGCAACGAATTTAAATGTTTATTTACTCAAGTTGATCAAAAATTTACATTGTTTAGTTCGCAAGGTGTTCCTTTGCGTGCCATATTGAATGTTACATTGAAAGAATATAAAACTTTAGATCAACAGCTTAATCAGCTCAATTTAAATTCGCCAGATAAAACACAAAGTCATGTCTTAACTGCGAATGAAAGCTTATCCAGTTTAGCTGCTAGGCATTATAAACGACCAGGGAAATGGCGACGTATTGCAGATGCAAACTCGATTAGCGATCCGCGTCGTATTAAGCCAGGAACATTTGTTGTCTTACCGCCCATTGAATAAATAAGGACAGGGAAAACGATGTCTGTAACCAATTTAAAGCAAGAATCCATAAATCGTAGTGGGTTCTATGTGCCGCAAATGGAAATAAAAATAGCAGGAGTGGGTTTGCCTAGAGATGTTCTACGCGATGTGACCCAGCTTACCTATAAAGACAACATAGATGAAATTGACAATTTTGAAATTACGATTAACAACTGGGATCCCAATACCAATGATTTTAAATATATTGGCTCCGAAACATCAGCAAGCCTGCAAGGTAGCAGCGATGAAAGTCAACTACAACGTCTATTTGAACCTTGTGATAAAGAGGTTAGCATTAAGTTGGGTTATGTCAATCACATGGTGTTAATGATGCGTGCCACTTTTACCACCATGGAGCCTAGTTTCAGTGCCAGTGGTGCTAGCGTACTAACAGTGCGTGGTCTAAATGTATTACATCAATTGCGTCGCAAACAATACTCTACCTCTTGGGAAAATAAAACGGACAGTCAAATTGTGCAAAATATCGCAAGCTTAAATGATCGAGAAACACGGCAAAACCGTTTTCCTCTGCCTATTGTCGTTGATAGCAATGTTCAGGCAGATGAACCTGAACTTGAGTATGTGGCGCAACGTAATCAATACGATATTGATTTTATATTGAGGCGCGCACGGGAACGTGCTTATGTTGTATTTGTACGTGATACCGATGATGGACGTGAACTATATTTCGGACCGTCGCAGAGTGGAGACATGGCAAGTCTGCGCGATATTACTTTTGAACTAGCATGGGGTCAGTCGCTAATTGATTTTAAGCCTACCTTAACTACAGCTAACCAGGTGCGTTCAGTGACCGTCAACGGATGGAACCGACGAACTCGTCGACCGATTAGTGAAACCATTACTTTGGATGATCGCCGTCTAAACCGGAATCAAGATTTATATGAAATATTACAACGTTGTGACCCACGTGAAGAAGTTGTCGTTGACGAACCCGTGTTCACCACTCGTCAAGCGCGTGAACGTGCCATCGCCATCTTAATGGAACGGCAGAAGGAAATGGTCAAAGCTAGCGGTACCACGGTGGGTTTACCGGATTTACGGGCTGGTCAGAAAGTACAAATTAAAGGTGTGGGTGCACGGTTTAACGGAACTTATTTTATTACCGAGACGATACATACGCTTAACGATAAAGGCTACATCACGAAGTTTAAGGCTCGTCGCGAAGATCAAACAGCAGGGGCTAGTCAGTGAATCGTTACCCGGGTGTTGTTATCGCTGTGGTGAAAGACTTACAAGATCCACAAGGCGAGGCACGAATCAAGGTGCAGTTTCCATGGTTACAACAAGGCCAAGAAGAACAAGACAGTGCGTGGGCGCCTATTGCTACATTGATGACAGGTGGTGATCGCGGCAGTTATTTTATGCCCGAAATCGACGATGAAGTATTGGTAGCGTTTGAACACGGCATGTTTGATCATCCATTCGTGATTGGTTTTTTATGGAACGGTGTCGATCTACCCCCGCATAGTGATATTAATACCAGCGTTCGGCGATTGCGAACCGTTAGCGGTCATACGGTTGATTTTGATGATAACAGTGGCAGTGAGAAAATAATTATTACGACTGCCGGAGGGCATGAAATCGAAATGGAAGATGGCGCCAGCGGAGGTGTTACGATCATCACCACAGGTGGTCATGAAATTAATATGAAAGATGCGCCTCCCTCGAGTATTACGATTACCTCTAGTGGAGGTCAGGCCGTGACCCTTAATGATATCCCTAGCTCCATTAGTCTTACCACCAAGGCTGGTAATGAAATTTCAGTGAGTGATGGGCCTCAAGGTATAAACCTATCGGTGCCGTCAGCACCGCTCACTATACAATGCGTGCAAGCGAGTGTGACCGCTACATCTTTATTAAACGTAAGTGCACCTATGACCACGTTTAGTGGTGTGGTACAAGCTCAAACCATCATTGCTACATCTGTAGTTAGTTCTGCTTATACCCCAGGCGTGGGTAATTTATTGTGAGTCTGTTAAAGGTGGCGACTCCGGAATTTATCAGCGATGGCCAGGCAGCGGTGCAGTTTAACGCTGAGCAATCCATCGATGTGCAATGTGCTCAAGTCAGTTTTGCAGATAGTAGTGTATTTTTGCCGGAAAATGCCAGTGTTTTTGGTTTTCATTTATATCGAAAACTCGATGCGGCGACAACCCAAATTTGGGACGAAGAGCAAAAAAGTTGGCAACCAGAAACTCAAGTGCCAGAACCTACGACACTTGCATACAAAGATGATATTTGGCAAATGGTGATTGTGCCTGTTGGGTTAACGGATCACGCTGACCAATCTAAATTTGCAACTGATTTAGCGACCCGCTATCCGAAGTATTTCGTACGCTGTGTATTTGAAGGCACTGATGCTGATGGTGTTACGGTAAAAGGATTTAGCTCACCTAGTCAGGAAGTGGAAATATATGACGCTGGTGCAACACAACGAGCCTCTTTGAAGATGGAGCCTGAAGATCCCATCACAGCGGAAGAGATTCGTTTGTTTTTAAAAGATGCCGCATTGGCTGCGGAGCAGGGGACAATTGCGATTCGTCAGCAAGGCGCGGGATTTGAAATTGAAGTGGCCGTGAGTGGTGCCAATGTATTGTTGAACAGTGCCGGCGATATTGTGTTAACTCCGCAAGCAGGAAGGCAAGCACAAGTCGTAGGTGATTTAAGCGTGAGTGGTAATTTTTATATCAGCGGTAATCTGGATGTTGTAAATGATTTAAATGTGGGTGCGAGCTTGATGGTGCAAAACGGAATAACGGTATCGGGTGTGTCTGCATTTAACGGCAATGTAGCTGTACAAGGAGTCTTGACGATTAACGGAGTGACTGTGCTAGCTTCATAATGATAGTTTACGTTGATGGCATCGAGTGTAAGAGGAAGAAAGAAAAATGGAACGTGAATTCTTAGGGACAGGTTGGAAGTTTCCACTACAGGTTACGCCACAAGGAAGCATTGCTCAATCAACTGCGGAACAACGCATAGAAGAGTCCATTTATTTGATTCTTAGTACGGCAAAAGGTGAACGTGTGATGTTGCCAGATTTTGGTTGCGGGATACATGATTTGGTATTTGAGCCGAATAATAGCATTACTCAGACTTTAGTGATTAAAAATATTCGAGAAGCTTTGGTTCGTTATGAAGCACGAATCGATGTGTTGGACGTGGAAGCACAAGCAACGGATGAACAGCCTAATCTATTGCTGATGCGAATTAGCTATCGTATTAGAAGCAATAATGCATTAGGCAATATGGTTTATCCATTTTATATTACTGAGGGTCAGTAGTCATGCCCATAGCAGATCATATACCTGTTATCGATGATCGTAGTTACGATGACATTGTTGCTGAAATTAGAACCCGCATAGCACGCTACACCCCGGAGTGGCAGCCGGTGTGGAGCGATGTGAATGATAATGATCCCGGTATCACAATGGTGCAAGTATTCGCTTGGTTGAGCGAGATAATGATTTACCGGCTAGGCAAGGTGCCGGAGCATAATTATTTAAAATTTTTACAATTACTCGGTATCGAATTAAACCCGGCAGAATCGGCTATCGCTGAAATTTCGTTTCCCGTAAAGGCTTCGCATACTGAAGCTTTTATCATTGTACCTGCGCGTACACAAGTGTCAGCGCAATCCGCTAGCAGCCAACCCATTATCTTTGAAACCGATCAGGCACTCACCGCGTTAACTGCGGTGTTAGATAAAGTGCAAACCTATGATGGTTTTTCTTACCGCGATGTCAGTAACGATAATGCTGAGGCGATGTCAGGTTATGAACCCTTTGGCTCCTTAGCCAATGAGAACAGCGCCTTATTATTGGGTTTTGAATACAGTGCCAATATGCCTGAAATCGAATTAGATTTGGCATTATCGGTCGTCGACGAAAGTAATAATACCAAGGTCAATTGCAGCTTGCCTCAAACCGCTGTTTATCCTTCAGCGGAACTGATTTGGGAATACTGGCAAGGTAGCGATTGGGTAGCGATGAGTATGCGCAAAGACGACAGTAATGCAATGATGCAATCTGGGCATGTAAAAATAAAATTGCCCGCCAATGGAAAAATGCAGAAGCTTGTTATTGGCCAAGTTAGTGAATCACGTTTTTGGATTCAAGCACGTTTAGTCAGCGCCGCCTATGAAAAAGTGCCAAAATTATTGGCGGTACGCACTAATACCATGAGCGCAATGCAAGCAGAAACGATTAAAGATGAGGTTCTTGGCGGCAGTAACGGCCAACCAAATCAAGTTTTTAGTCTAGCAAATAAGTCTATATTGGCTGACTCCTTGTCCTTAGAAATTGATGAGGGAGATGGTTTCAACACATGGCAAGTCGTAGCAGATTTTTACGCCTCCGCTGCTGATGATACGCACTATGTTTTAAATAGAACCACGGGCCAAATAACGTTTGGAGATGGTGTGCACGGGCGTATTCCAGTGGCGAATGTTGGCAATGCGGGTGCCAACGTTATAGCGAGAGAATATCGCATTGGTGGTGGCGCACAAGGTAATGTTGCCGCAGCCAGTTTGTCGTCGTTGCTTACAGGTATCACTGGCGTGGATGAAAATGGTATTAGTAATTTACTGCCAGCGCATAGTGGTCGTGATGAAGAAGCTTTAGAAGATGCTAAGTTACGTGCACCACGTGCGCTAAAAAGCCAATGTCGAGCGGTTAGCGCAGAAGATTTTGAAACCTTAGCGATGGCATCGGCGAATGTAAAACGAGCAAAAGCATTACCGCTCTATCATCCAGATTTTCCCGCCGTAAAAGTACCCGGAGTCATTAGTGTGATTGTCGTACCCGATAGTGATGCGGAAAAACCCATGCCCAGTGAAGGCATGTTAAAAACTGTTTGTGAATATTTAAACCAACGACGATTATTAACAACTGAGGTTTATGTGTTAAAACCTCAGTACCAAAAAATAAGTGTGAATGTTGACGTGATTGTCGACGACAGTGCTGATTTAGCTGAAGTGCAAGAAAGCATTGAGATAGATTTGGTTGATTATTTTCATCCTCTACACGGTGGTGAATTCGGCTCAGGCTGGCCATTTGGTGGAGCCATCTATTTTTCCTTAGTATACCGTCGTGTTTTAAATATTGCCGGAGTCTCTCGGATCACTGAGCTAAAGCTGTTATTAGATGACGTGGAACAAGCCGAATGCAAAGATATTAATATCGCGTCGAATATGCTGTTGTATTCCGCAGATCATCAAATGACAGGTAGCTACGGAACCACTTTATGAACCAGCGCAACGTCCATCAATCAAGTCTACATCCGATTCCCCAGCCACCTCACGATCCCACTTGGTGGTATCTTGATAAGCGTACCGGATGGCGATCATCGGTGAGTTCACAGATCGTCCCCAGTTTTGATGGCCATGCGTTAGAGTTAGCGCATTTACCGGATGGCGGGCGTCTCACATTCGAAGCCAGCGGCAGCTTTGGTGGTTTGGTATTGCCGAGCAACATGGCCTTCGGTGTTAATGATCGTATTTATTTATTGGATCGTGAAACGGTAACGCTCAAGTTATTTGATCCGTGTGAATGTTTATTCCGTACTGTAGCATGTATCGCTGGAGAAGGCAGGGAATCACGAGAACTATTCAATCCACACAGTGTGGCTATCCACAATGGTATGTTATATGTTGCCGATACCGGTAATCATCGTGTGTCGATTTTTACCTTGCGTGGTTGGTTGTTGCGAGCCCATATAGTGCCGCCCGCCCATGCTCAGCTAACACAAGTTTGGCAACCTTATGGTATTGCGTTTGATCATTGTGGACGTTTGTTAGTAACAGATCCCGCGAACGCCTGTATACATCGATTTTCGGCGCAAGGACAATGGTTGGAGTGTTGGTCGGGTTTTGTTGGGGTAAGTCATATTGCTGTGGACTGCCGGGGTTATATTTATGTCGTTAGTGACACCGCAGATCAAGCGGCTATCTTGCTCGATGGTGATGGGCAGCATTTAGCTACGGTTCGTTATGCCGGAGAGGTGGCGCAATATTTTCGCGGTCTGCCGTTTACAGTAGACATAGATGGTCAAGTTGAACTTGGCCAGTTATGCGAACGCGAGCAAGCACAGTGGTTCGATATGCAGGGTCAGAAAATTGCTGCTATAAGCCTGGATAATAAAACGAACTATGAAATCACGGGTGATTATTTAAGTGAACCCTTGGATAGCGGAATATCGCAATGCCAATGGCATCGGGTGATTTTACATGCGGATGTGCCAGCAAGTTCACGTATTAAAATAAAAACCTATAGCTCTGAAATACCACTGCCTTCGAGTCATATTCAAAACCTACCCATACAAGCTTGGCAAACTGTGATGACTGTTTATCCTCAAGATAAAGAAGACTGGGATGTTTTGATTACCAGTGGCCGAGGTCGATACCTTTGGCTTGCACTAACAATGGTCGGTGATGGTTTTATCACGCCACGGATTGAATCCATGCGCATAGAGTTTCCGCGTATTAGCTTGCGCCGCTATTTGCCCGCCGTGTTTGCTGAAGATCCCGGTGGAGCAGATTTTACGGATCGTTTTTTAAGCTTAGTTGATACCACATTACGTAGCATTGAAAAGCAAGTAGATCGCCAAGCGGCTTTGTTTGATCCTGCCGCGACGCCTACGGCGGTTGACGTTAAAGAGGCTAAGGAAAAAGGCGATTTTCTTGCGTGGCTGGCTTCTTGGATAGGTCTGAGTCTCAACCGGCATTGGCCGGAAGTTAAACGGCGAGCATTTGTAGCGCGTGCAGCATCTTTATATAACATACGTGGAACACGTTATGGTTTATGGCAGCAATTGTTATTTTTTTTAGATTTAGAACCGGATGATCAGTGTTGTAACACGGATAACGGAGCTACGACTTGTGACCCTAAACCACTTAATTGTTCGTCACAAGTTGTCACTAAAAATCAATGGCTAGCACCGCCGTTGATTCTCGAACATTTTCAATTACGACGTTGGCTGCATTTCGGGCGTGGTCGCTTAGGTGAGCATGCCGTATTGTGGGGCCAAGCGATTGTTAATCGCAGTCAACTGAGTAGCAATGCTCAAGTGGGTGTGACCCAGTTAAAAACTAGCCAAGATCCTTATCGCGATCCGTTTCATTATTATGCACATAAATTTTCCGTCTTCGTACCCGCGTGTTTAGCGCAATCAGCACAAAAATACAATGCACTGGTTAATTTACTAGAAGAAGAAAAACCAGCGCATACATTATATCAACTTGAACTGGTAGAACCGCGTATGCGGATTGGCGTGCAGGCAAGCATTGGCTTGAACTCTGTGGTAGGAAGTTATCCGCAAGGAGTGCATTTCTCAGGACAAGCTTTAGGCCAAGATACTGTATTGACAGCTGCGCCACATAAACAACGAGGACCCAGGTTTGAAATAGGCAGAAAAAGCAGAGTGGGCGGAGATAGCCGTGTGTAGTGCAAGTAGGATAATAGTCATTAGAAGGAGAGAGGTTCGATGAGTGAAACAAAAGGCGGGACAGTAGCGAGCGCCTGTCCGGAATGCGACATCGGTCCGTTTAAGCGTAATCATTATTTCACGGGCAAGTTATTGGTGGAACGAGATTTCATCGATGAACAACGCTATTTCATGGACAAGCAGCGTTTACATAATCAGCAATTGCACGGCAGTGGTGTGGTGTGCGGTTTACGTGTGGTAGCTCACGATAATGCGGAGTGTCAGCATAAGTATGTGTGTATAGAGCCAGGTTTGGCCATTGATTGTTGTGGTCGCGAAATTCGTTTATTAGAAGAAGAATGCATCGACATTACGCAATACGAAGCGGTGCAAACGTTAATAAGAGAACAAAATGCCGCAGATCCCGATGGTTCTGATGCACCACTGAAACATGTTTTGCAGATATGCATAAAGTACCGCGAATGTCCTACGGAGAGTATCCCGATTTTATATGATGAATGTGGATGTGATGATACACAATGTGCACCTAACCGTATCTTAGAGTCATACAGCATTGATATCCTTGTTGATCCTGATCTAAGCGACGATGATGGTAGTGATGAACCCTGTTGCGCAGCAATGTGGAAATCTGAAGAGGGTTGCCCTAGTTGTGCTTCTAATGATAACAACGCTGATTGCTTAGTATTGGCTACCATTATTGACTATACGCCTGGGCAATCGATAGAAGAAAGTCATATTGATAATCGCAGCCATCGCCAATTATTGTCTAGCACACAGACCCTAAGCGACATCATTCGTTGCTTGTGCGAACGCGAGCCAGGGGGTGGTGGGTCGGGTATCGATGATGTACAAATTACCATCGTCGCCTGTGATCAACCCGGTAGCGCAGCGGTACAGATGATTGCGGATCAACGAGTGTTGGTTTTGGAAGTTCCTCGTGGTTGTGATGGTAGCAATGGTCAGGATGGAGAAAATGGTCAAGACGGTGTTGGTTTGGAATTAGACTTGACTCGCATCAACCGACTCAGTTGGCGTCACAGTCTTCCGGCGGTAGGTTTGGCAGATATTAAGCGTAACAATGGTGAAGTTGTGCAAGGTTTTATTATCGGCTTCACTGGCGTGGTGGTGACTACCCGCATAGATCACGATCATGTTTTTCAAGTCGCCATAAAAAATCGCACCAGAGAAAACAATATTCCCGTATTTTGTCGCTGCTATCTTGAGGGAGAAGTTATACCGGTGACAAATCTACAAGACAATGCATTTGATGTTATCGGTTTCGCCGATGAATCTGTGAGTCCCGCAGATGGGATTGCTTTTATTCCGCAACGGCAAGTCATCGACAATTTATTTAAATTGGATGATTTATTTATTACCTTGCGTGGTGATTTTATCACAGACATTTCAAATCGTGCGATTGATGCGGAATTTGTACGCGGCAGCTTACCGACAGGTGACCGAGCACAGGGTAGTTCCTATGGCATACAAGGCGGAACCTTTGAAAGTTGGTTCCGTTTGGATCGAAGCGCTACTGAGACAGGTACGGTGCCTGTTAATAGTGCAGACGTGACGTTAATCGCCAACCTGCCACGGGTAACTCGCACGCTCGCCAACAGAATCGTCGAAAACCGGCCTTTTCGCAATGATGATGATCTACTCAAGTTAAGAGGTGTATCAAAAACCCTAATTGATGAAATTCGAAATTTAATTAACTTTGATTGAGGTAAAGACTATGGCAAATCATACAATCAGTTCCACAACGGCCAGAGTCAGCGGGTATAACACCCGCACAGCAGCAAGCGAGTTAAAGCAAACTTCGCTGCAACCCTGCCCAGTTTGCAATGATTTAGAATGTTTATGTCGACCACGTTTTTTTGCTGGTCAACTATTAAGTGAAGACGATCTAAATCTGCTCGACCAATACATCATAAAAAAGAACCGCTTGCACAATCGTTATCTACATGGCTGGGGGGTAGTCTGTGGTATGGAAGTCGTTTGCAGTTTTTGCGATGGCCAGGTATTAGTGCGCGAAGGTTTTGCATTAAGTCCGTGTGGTGATGATATCGTATTGTGCAAGGATGAGCACGTCGATGTATGTAAGCTCATAAAGCGTTGCTTGGACGACAGACCAAAACCTGATTGTCGTGTTCCGAGTTATGCTAACGATGACTGTGCAGAGGTGGAAGATAAATGGGTGTTGTGTGTGCGTTATCGTGAGCGTTCCAGTCGTGGTGTGATGCCATTGCAGGGTAGCGGGAAAAAATTTGGAAGCGGCCAATGTGATTGCAGATCATGTGGTACTACGCAATGTACTTGTGAAACGACTACTGTCGTTAGCAAGCAGCAAACAAACAGCAGTGCATTGCAATGTGAGCCTACCGTCATTTGTGAAGGTTACGAGTTTGACGTTTACAAATTGCCCGAGTCAAATAAAGGCAAAGACGACGATCGAAGTAAGATGGAAGAGCGTTTAATTTGTTGCTTGAAACCTTTTATAAAGGCCATTCCTTCCATCAGCAAAGACGCTACGCCATTACAAATCTATCAATGGTTATGTCGACTCAAATCAAATTTACAAGAAGTATTGATATCTAACCCTATCTACAGTTGTAAACTGATGGAGCAATTAGCTAAATTTCATTGTCCCCATCCGCGTGATTTTGCAACTGATGACGAATACTCTGCAGCCGTAGCAGACGTTATTTTATTATTAGTTCCCATTGCGGTTGAAATTATCCGCCATTGTTTGTGCTCAATTTTAATGCCACCTTGTCCTGAAGCGCTAGATGATTGTGTACCCTTAGCCACAATAACCGTGCGGCGCAAGGATTGTAAAATATTACATGTGTGTAATTGGCAAGAGCGCAAATTTGCCACTACATTTCCTGCCTTGCAATACTGGTTGGAACCGTTAGGTATTGGTGATTGGTTGCGCGAACAGCTCGAAAAAATATGTTGTGATGTGTTTGAGTTGCGCCGTAATGACAAAATTAATCCTACCCGAGGAGATCAACCTGCGAGCAATGCAGGCGGCGCGAATTCTATGTTAAATCGAGGACAGGGTAACGGCTTAAGTCGCATAGTGTCTTCAGCATTATTTGAGCGCGGCCCAGTCTTGGATGAGCAACGTTATTTCATGGGTTTACTCGGCGTGGCGAATGTCGATGGCAAAGGCGAAGTCTTTGCGTCGGATGAGGAATTAAGTCAGCCGTTCCAAAAATTACTCGTTGATCGTTTCAGTTCTGCGTTGCTTGATGGCTTAAAGTCGGTCTCTGTAACTGGAGAAGCAGGATCAACTGCGGGAATTGCAAAGTTGTTCACGACCGGAACCACAAATGGTGTAGGGCGAGAAAACGAACTCGCTAGTTTGCAAAAGCAGATGATAGATTTGCAAGCGAAGGTCGATCAAATGATGAAAAATTCGTGACTATTTAACGGATTCTGATACTAATTAGGAGGTATAAGGTGTCAATAATACAGGCGGAACGGCCACAGTTTTATGAAGGACAATACCTCGGTGCTGAAGATCTTGCGGCACTATTAGAATATTTACGCGCACAAAACCGGCGCCATCATTTAGCGGGCCATAGCTGGGGAATCGCTACAGGTTTGCAACTTAAAGAAATGGAAGCACAAGGTGGCGGCGGGGAGATGGATGTTTTTATCCAGCCAGGATTAGCTTGGGATGGTTTCGGTCGTCCTATTGTGTTGACCGCGCCGTATAAGCTGTCTGTAGAAAAATTTCAAGGCGAACCTGATGGTTTAGTCAAAGTGTGGCTGCAATATAGCCAAGAAGACAGCGCTGCACCTCGGGCAGGTTTTAGTGTTTGCGATACGCAAGAGCAGTTTGCCCGTATTGCCGAGTCGTTTACCATTGCGGTAGGTGAACGTAGCCATTTACAGCAACATGATACGGTCACTATTGCGGGTGTTGATGTCGATGCCTTAGAAGCTTTTTATGCCTTAGATGAGAGTGATGAATTGATTTGTGATGAATCCATAGCTTTTCAAACCTTTCCAGAGGATGATAATAAAGCGCAGTGGTTAATTCCCTTGGGCTATGTCAACTGGCTAGCGGCAAGTAATCAATTTGGCGAGCTTAGTGATGGTCAAGATAAAAAACGCAGTCGTAGCGCACGTATTTATTGCGGCATCGTCACCGAGCAGATACATGCGGCAGATGGAGTCATTAGATTGCGCTCCCGTGGTACCGAGGCACCAGTAACCGGTAGTTTAAGCGCGGTGTGTGATGAGCAAAAGTTATTGTGGAGTGATGCCGAGCACCTTGATATAACCGAGCAAGGTCAAGCGACCGATTTAATTTGGTTAGAAGGTCGTACGCGTGCGTTGGGCGATATCAAATTGTTCGATAGCAAACTGGATTTTCGTAACGTCAGTGGTTTAACCGACGATGTTCCATTGTGGTTACAGCGGGTCGAAAGCAATCTATTAGGAGGTAAGGATTTACAATTCATCATTGGCCAAGACGAAGATGGTTTGAATCGCTTAACCATTGGTCCAAAAGGCGCTGGTGATGAAGATCCCATCATACCGCGAGTCACCGTCTTAGATAGTGGTGAAGTCGGTGTGGGTATAGAACAGCCGAAAACCTTGACGCATCTTTTTAGCAGTAGCGACCCCACTTTGAAAATGGAACTTGATGGTAATAGTGGGCCATCGGGTCGTTTATCGTTTCGGCAAAATATGGATAGCGGAGCAGACATCGTATATGACGACAGTGCTGCTAGTGCCGGGTTAGTTGTTGAAACAATCACCGCAGGAATAGCAGCTAGCCGCTTGATTATAAAAAACAGCGGTAATATTGGCGTAGCAACTTTGTCACCTGAGCATCTATTGCAAATTGGTGACGCGAATGCGCCGGTATCCATGAGTTTACGAGGCCCCGATGGTGAAAGTGAATCGTCGGTATTGGCCTTTGAAGATGACGATGGAACTAATAGTCGTTGGTTTAAGTTGATTCACGATACCGACGTGAACACCTTAAAGGTTAGCTCGGCCAATATTGATCCCATCATGAGCTTTGCGCGCACAACAGGTCGAGTCGGTATCGGTACGACTACACCGGCGTATGCGCTTGATATTCGTAGCTCAGTTAACAATGGTTTTAGCGTGGGTAAAGGCGGTGATGCGGGGCGTATCTGGACAGAGTATCTCAACTTCGGCCCAGCGATGATTTTTTATGACATGGATGATGTCGGTGGCAGTTTGCGTTTCCGCGAAAGTCCAAATAGTAATGATGAAAACAATCCAGAGTACGAAGCGGTTATTAGCGGCAAGCGCGGTAATATTGGTATTGGTACTACTGAACCAAATGCCGAGCTTGATGTGCGTGGTGATATTAAGCTAGGAAATAGTGGTGAACTTTACGCAACTTCTAGTGTTGAAAATTTACGTTTGATCGTAGGTAGGGTAAACAGTACGGGTAATAAAGTAAATGGTGATGGATACAATTCGAATCGTACGGACACCGGAAAATATACGATTACTTTTCCTGCCGCGTTTGCTAGTACACCCGTTGTGACCGTCACACTGGTGAATTCGGCGGGCGAGGACCACGTCGCGACGCTTAAGGTACTCAGCAACAATAGTTTCGAAGTTTGGATAACTGATGTTGAGAATAATGAAAATATTACGGGAGTTTTGCAAAATAGTGAATTCTGTTTTATGGCGGTGGGATCGCGTTAAGGTTTAGGTATTAAGGAGATTTAAAATGACTATTATTAATAAGCGATTGCAAGAACTAAAACATGAGTATCAACAAGGCCAACGACGTTTGATTTTATTGCAGCAACAGGAGCAGGAAGTAAATGAGACCTTGTTGCGCATACAGGGCGCCGTGCAAGTGCTGGAGGAATTATTAAAAAATCGTTCTGAGTCTACCTCACAAAAGGTAGAAGAGGTATTGGCAGCAGTGCGATGAAGAGGTTTTCAAAGGTCATATAATGATGCCTTCTGCAACAAAGAAAATGGAAAACACGAGCACCGATCTTGCAATTCGTAATTTACGGATCAACTACCGCGTGCCTGGCGATCATCCAGATCCTACTCAACTACAACAACGTTTAGATACCCCATTACGATCTGATTTACCACATACATTAGAAAAATACGCGCAAAATTTGTTGCAATCTCAGGGCTGGTTGTTTATTCGGGATCTTAAAATTCACCTCACGATTAACACCGCCTGGGATCAAGAACAGATCGCTAAGGTTTGGTCTTCGCATATTCTAGACGCCATTTATAAAACAAAAAATCGCGGTAGCGGTTATATCTATTTTCCAACTTATAGCGCTTATATTGCTTCTTTTATAGCAGGCTTAGTGGCAGGCGATTCTTGGAGTAAATGGTATTTTCGTCACTTTGATGGTTTGCGGTTATTGCCACTGTCAACGGCTGTGCGCACATTATTATGTAACTACGGATCTGCGGCAACAAACTGTTTAACAACATTAGATGTAAAAACCTTGCAAAGATTACTCTCTGTATTGACTCAGCAAGATGCTAAACAAATTTTACATACCTTAGCCACGAATGATCAACAAGCAACGGAAGTGCAGCTTATGGCCTCAATGGAACTGCGAAAATCCATCGAGGAATTTATTATTTCATTTCAGAAAAATCATCATTCAACGTTGACAACCGCGCAAGCCGCCTTGTCTTTTTATGTAAGAATAAAGCAGAAAAACAAGAAATATAGAGGCGTGTCGTTAAAGGACTTGGCTGGAGCGCTGTGTTATTTGTTACACTATTGTCGAGTTACCACAGATCGTTATGCAGTATATCTTGCACTTAAATATATCGTGGAAAAGAAGTTGTCTGCGCTTTATCAGCACGATGCTGTACTCGCAGAACATTGTATACCCTTGCAAAATTATCCAACAGATTACTTGCAAGATATTGTTAAGGCCATTCATACGCACATAAATGCACAAGCCGTTAACGATGTTACGACGGTTGGACAGGAGTCGTTTTATTCAGCACATGGCGGCTTGATTATGCTGGCGCCTGCGGTTGATCGATTGGCTTTGCAAACACAGGTGCGAGATTGGCCTAATCTCGACGGGGTGAGTGCCGCGCATATTTTGCGTTGGTTGATTGTTATAAAGACGTGTGCAGTCGGGAAGTACTCAGATTTGTTATACGATAGAGCGGCACGCGAGATTTATCAAATTCCGCCGACCATAAGTTTGACAGATATACAGACTTGGTTGCAGGAAATCGAATTGAAGCAGTGGTTGAGTTTAGGTAAAGCACTCATGGTACGGGAACAAGGTTTTGTAGTGTTAGACTTCAAGATGGAAAAAAGTTTTGCTTTTGCATTGTTTGATGAGGTGCGAGGACGTTGTGTGTATTATGAGACGCGAGCAGAACAAATTGATGAGAAATTTACTCGGCGTATGCTGTGCCGCCTAACACGGCGAAAAATTTCACCCTTACGTTTATATGTATCAACAGAGCTACGTGCTGTATTTGATGGCATAAAGGATTGCAGTATATACGATTTAGCGAACGTAGATATTGATAACTTAGGTATTGATAATCGTGCAGCTGCAGTGCAAGTTTTAGCTAAACGCCCATTGAGCTTAGCTGAAGATTTTAAGTTTCTCGCCTTTCCAAAGAAACCCTCCTTTTTTGCGTTGGCAGATAATATGCTCAGCTGTTTCGCGCAACAAGTTTTGCGTGATTTTTCACACCGCCTACCGGGCTTTGCTCACGCTAGCTTGGCTTATTTGCATAAAAATACTTTACATACCAGTATCCATATTAAACAGCATGAAAATGATTTCGATATCCATATAGATGCACCGCCGTTGAATGTGTTGTTATCTATGACTGGCATAACCCGTCAACAATTTACTTTATCGTGGCAAAATGAACGCAATTATCGACTCTATCCCGCATCTTAATAAGCCGCGATATTTTCCGATCCAATTACAACGTCTGGATATGTTGTTGCATCGGCAGATATTACGATTACGGCAACGTTATCAGTTATCGCTTGATGAGTTTCGTGGTTTGTATATCAGTGATCAGCAAGTGGATGAACTTATTGATATACCCACTAGGGAAGAAAGCAATGTAACGGGCTGTGCTGAGCTAAATCAACAAAGCAAAGCCTTGCAGCAAGACGTTCAACAAGAACGTGCAAGGCAAAAAGGTTGGCATTTACTTATGCAGCGTTTTGCACTGTCCGACTTTGAACAAGATGTGTTATTTCTGGCGCTTGCATTAGACTTAGATATTAAGTACGAATCGCTATTCGCTTATCTAAATAATGATATCACCTGTAAATACCCCACTTGTGAATTGGCTTTGGCTTTGTTTAGTGATGGCTCGCAAGGTCGTGATAGTTTGCAACACAATTCGACTTTATTCCGACTGGGGTTGTTGCTGAATATAGAGCACAATACAAATCGACCTTCATGGCTAGGTCGCGGTTTCTATATCAATCCAGTTCTCAGTCAATCCTTGACGGCAACAACGTCAAATTCCAGCCGAGTTAATAGCTATTTAAGACAAGATTTTTCAAACACAACCTGGCAAGAAGTACCATTGTCACAAAAAATTATTTTTCAGTGGCGTAATTTAAAAACCTTGTTGCAAACACCTTCTTGGCAATCCAAAATGCTTTATATAAAGGGCAAGGCGGGTAGCGGTGGTCGTCGAGCATTGTTTACTTTAGCGGCGAAATTAGACAAGCCCATATTATCGGTGGCGCTGAGTACCATATTGGGTGAGAAAATCAACCATGATGACTGTATTAAAACAATCGTATTGCAACAAGCACTTTATGACAGCATTGTTTATATCCATGGTATTGAAACGACACAGTTTGTTAACGATACTTTTCATTTTATCCAAGCTTTGGTTGCAGAATTGGATTTTGTCGCACTCCGTGTTCCCGAGAATTTTACTTCGCCGCAAGAAAATTTTGATTCTCAGGTTTTAAGCATCCAATGTACAACTCCAGATGTCGAGCAACGTTGCAAACTATGGCGACAACAGCTATCGCATTTAAATATGGCAGCAGGTCTTGCAACCCGCTTAGCGGATTCTTTTGAACTTACACCACGGCAAATTGAAGCGGCGATGTATTCGGCGTCAGCAACCGCTGCAATGGAAGGAGAAGTTATTACGACTGAGCATATGTTTGCGGCCGCCCGACAACAAACCGCACAACAACTCGTACAGTTGGCGACCGTCGTTGATACTCAATGTAGTTGGCATGATTTAAAGTTATCACCGGCGGTGAAAGAAACTATTTTTGAAATAAAAGCAGCCGTACAACATCGCCATGTAGTTTATGAAAAATGGGGTTTTGGGCGGCGTAGCGCTTATGGACACGGGTTAAAGGTATTGTTTTCCGGTAGCTCAGGTACGGGAAAAACGATGACCGCCAGTGTAATAGCTAAAGAGCTAGGACTAAGTCTTTACAAAATTGATTTATCAGGCATTGTTAGTAAATATATTGGTGAAACGCAAAAAAACCTTGATCGTATTTTTGGTGCGGCCCAAGGTAGTAATGCGATTATATTTTTTGACGAAGCCGATGCACTTTTTGGTAAACGTTCGGAAGTCAAAGACGCGCATGATCGTTATGCCAATATTGAGTCAGCCTATTTATTGCAAAAAATGGAAGATTATAATGGGGTGGTGATATTAGCGAGCAATCTAAGTAAAAACATCGACCAAGCGTTTATGCGCCGTTTACATTTTATTGTCGAATTTCCTATACCAAATGATGTTTTACGTCTGGCTTTATGGCGTGGTGTTTTTGGTGTCGATACTCCCTTAGCAGATGATGTGGATTTAGAATTCTTGGCAAAACAATTCCGACTCGCGGGTGGAGATATACGCAATGTTGCTCTCAATGCCGCCTTTTTAGCCGCAGAAAATAAACAAGCCGTGAATATGACACATTTGTTAAAAGCTATTGCCCGGCAAATGGTTAAACAGGGGAAAATACCATCAGCAACAGAGTTTAAACATTATTATCCGGCGATGATGAAAAGAATGTAATGCTCACCACGGAGAATTAGAAATTAGTTGTTTTCTTGCTCTGAATATTTTCAACAGAGCTTGCATTTTTATAAACTCGTGAGTAGCTATGGCGCATGGTTTGGTCTCAATTCAATTCAGCGACAAATGATGGGTAGGAAAAATGATGCAAACACATCGGCTTGGCGGAGCCTAAGGACATCTCTGAAACCGAGTTAGGCGTAATACAAAACTATGCAAAGCAAAACGACAAACAACAGCAAAGATAAATCATCACGATTCATGGGTGTCACTCATAATATTTCTGAGCCTGTTGCAAAAAAACATAACGAAGAAAATTTATTGGAAAACTCGGTGGTACCCAAGGGTGTTAATACGACCGCTGCCGGTGGTTGCAAATGCGCTGGTAAATGTCCTCGATGTCGTACTGATAATCCTCAGCAACGATTCCATGCTGAATCCAATTTTCGTTTATCTAGCATTGGCAATTTTGCTATTCAACAGGCCTTACTCGGTAATGCCGTACAAACGAAACCGAACCTTAGCCAAACAAATGATCTGCTTGAGCGTGAGGCTGATGCGGTTGCTTCTCAAGTGATGGGTGCTACTCAAAGTAAGCCTGTCAATATTGGCTCTGTTTCTCAATCGGAGACATCGTTACTATTGGCGGCAATGTGCAACACTATTGGCATGATCCCTATGATTGGCATGCTGGTTTGAGTGCTAGCGTTCCAGGCCATGGTAGTGTCTCCGACACCGATGGCTTGATTATGCAATCTTGTAGAGGCACCAGTCCATTTGAAATGGAAGCTGACTGGACACGATATTTGTCAGGACATATTGAAGTCAACGACTATTGGTTTGATGATAAGTCATTGTCTTGGGCGGGGCCGTGATGTTGAAATCAACTGGAAAATCAAATAGCCCTGAAAGTTCTCGCGAATCTGGATCCCTCTTAAGTAAGAAGACTGGCGCTGCACAGCGTTTCAATTCATCAACGTCATATGGTACCGCTGAAAACCAAAGTGTGGTAGGTAACATGGCTATGCAAACTATGCTTAGTCCTCAAAAACGAGATGAGTTTGCAGATGTTCACGCTGATGAGAGCGATTCGAGTTCCCTAGATATATTAAGTTATTTTTTACAGGTATCTCCCCCTCAATCTACTATAGGTGCTGCTAAAATTTATCAAGGTAATCGAAGTGATTACTTGTTAACACAATTTCGTTCGCCTGGACTCACAGTTGGAAACCAAGTACTTCTTTCCAGTCAACTTACAGGAAGCCGACGTAATCGTGTATTAACACATGAGTTAAATCATGTTACGCAAGTAGGGGGACGAGCGTTTACAGGTTCTGGTCATTTAAGGCTCGGTGATCGCAATAGTAATGAAGAGTGGGAAGCTCGAGGCACCCCACCTTTTATTCCTTCTCGAAGTAGTATTGATTTAAATCTCGTGCGTCGTTACGACCCTGAGTCTGATAACGATATTGAAAATAATGCAGTGTGCAATGAAGATTGGTCTTTTGACCCCTACCTGGAGGATTTCAGCACGGCGCGAAATGATGATTTGTTAATGCGAATTTTAGCTACGCGTGAATGGTTACAATATCACAGTTTGATGGAATTGGATTACCAAGCTTATTCAATTTTCCTTGAGCGCCTGGATAGGGTTCGTATGCAGCGTGTTGATAAGGGACATTTGTGGCTTGAGGAGATTCAACAAGGGCAAGCGTCGCTCTTGTATCAGTTGGTTCCCGGTATGTATGGCGCAATAGATATCGTTGCTGTCGAAAACCTTGAGTTAATTAACGGTGTTGCTGATGAATTGGGTAGTCAACCCATCATGACTTTAAACCAACTTCAAGCATTTAGGAGAGAGCAAGGGTTTGCGGAAGTTGATTTAACCACTTTTTTAGTAGATGCATCAGCAGTGAGATACAGGTCGGACGAAGAATTTGCAAGCGGTGATTATACAGGACAACTGAGTAGCGGCGAAAGGGGTTTGGACTCCCGTGATGGTCCTGTTCAGGGTATGGAATACAGCCAAATATCTAATTTGGCAGTTTGGCTTGATGAGCTATCAGCGACAGGAATTTCTGGTGGTGTTGCTAATAGTAGTACTCATAACCGTCTGTTGGCTGAGGCCTTTGTTAATCATAATCCAAATTCCCGAGCTGGAGCTATAGCTGAAGCTTATGCTTTAAGTAATCGTCAATCACTTTATGGGTTTGGTGTGATGGATCGCAATGAGATGAGTTGGGATCATCCTAACAGAGGGACTATGAGTGGCAATTTTCCTCTGGGTGATCAACGTAGCTATTTTGGCGGTTATCCACCAGAGGCATCTGTTAAGATGCGTCGATCAGGGACGGTAGCTGCATCCAGCGCTAGCACAATTACAAAATTTGATACCTATTTGCGCGGGTATGCGCAGATGTTGGATATGGATCCCAACTATAATGGGTTTGATTATTTTGCTAACAACGCGGGGAATGGGCGTACTGCTGCGGAAATTCGTGCAGACTTTGGACTGGTAGTTTCTGCGGACGATGCTGATGCTTTTCGCTCTTTGTTAAACGATCCGTATGCTTTTGATTTAACCGAAAGTGGAAATGTTTCCGATACGCCAAACTATCAACGTACAGGGATTAGAAATATATACGATGGATTGTTACAAGATGCGCCCATTCAATTGAACGATGGAGGTTCAGCTTTATCGACGGTTGAGCAGATCGATACTGCATTAGCCAACAATCGCATCGGTGTTATGGAGCATGATATGTATTTGCGGCAACTTGGTGATAGCGCTGCAGGTCGAGTGTTTGCTAATACTGATTTTGATATAACGATTCACAATCGTTTCGAAACAGCCTATAACGATTTACATCCTAGCTTTAGACCGGAAGCTCCAACTGATAGTAGGCCTGTATTGCATTCCGCTACCCGAGCTCGTAATACGTTGGCGGCGAATTCACTAAGTAGTGTGGAACGCTATGGCAATTATCTAGATCGTTTAGCTTCCATTGTGCCAGAAGGGAGTGGCGCACTTCATGTCGATGCTGACGATGCTGCATCAGTTCAAAGCCTTTTGCGAGATCCTTTTGCCCAAGACACTACTGCATCGGGTGGTACTTCTCGTTTTGCTAATTATACACGTGCTCCTGTTAAGCGTGCATACGATGCTGTGCTTTCTCAAACACCCGTCAGAGGAACTGGCGGAGTTGAATATGGCAGTATTGATGCCATCGATTTAGCACTAAATTCCGGTAATATTAATGCTCAGGAGCATGCATCTTTGATTAATAGGGTTGGCCAAATGGCCGCTGATCAGGTGCAGGCAAGAACCCCTACGGTGGTTGAAGCTAATGATAGCGCTATGTCAGATTACAGACAGAGGCAAGCAGAGTATCGACAGCAATTAGAAGGTGCCAGTGGTAATATCCGTTCTGCGGTATCTCCTGAATACATGCATTCGATAGCACACGGCGGAGGTGTTCGAGGCGACCTCCATGTGGCTGGAAGTTACGGTGGGCGTGGTGCAGCCTTTGGAGCTGGCCTTGGTCTTTTGACAGAAAGTTACTCGATGTTGACAGATGAACGCGATAACCCCGATACCATTGAACGTCTCGCTGCGGCAGGTGGTCGAGAAGGTTTGAGAGGCGGTTTAAGTTCTGCTACCGAATCGGTTGCAATGTCTAGGGTAAGTTCCTACCTGTTAAGAGAGGGCATTGAAGAAGGAGGTAAAGCGATGGCGATGCGTGCGGGAGCACGCTTTTTACCCGGTGTAGTGGATGTCGGATTTGAAGCATGGGATATGGCTAATGATGGACGCGATAACAGTAATTTAGAAATTGGAGTACGTTCATCACGGGCATTGGTTATCGGTGGGGCTTCATCAGTGTTAGGTGCAGCAGCTGGTGCAGCTGTTGCCGGCGCTGTAGCTGGCTCAGTTGTTCCTGGCGTGGGTACCGCCATTGGGTTTTTCGCGGGTTTGGTGGTAGGCATTGGTGCTGCTTTATTTCTAAATGCTGCGATTCCGGGTGGTCGAGAGGATTGGGAACCAGGTGCGGCCGAGCGGAGAGCGAGAGATAGAAGCCGTCGTCGCGATATTCCAATGTTTGATGTTTGCTTCGCATTGGGAACCAATGTCACGATGAGTGATGGGACAGAGAAAACCATCGAAACGGTTTATGTTGGTGACGAAGTGATTGCATATGATGAAGTGGACAAAACGTTTAAACCCGCAAAGGTAGTTAAGCAACATGTTAATCCACCATCTGGGACATTAAAAATGACATTGGATAATCAGAGAGTTTTTAGAGTAACACCTAATCATCGTTTTTATATTGACAATAATTGGGTGCGGGCAAAGGATTTACGTCCTGGGCAATTGTGTCTATCCTATAGTAGAGACGATCAGCTCACAGAAAGGTGGCACTACACTGTCATTAAATCTATTGAGTCAAGTAGCATTGCTAGAACGGTTTATAATTTGAGTATTGAAAATTTCCATACATATATTGCCGAAGGCTTAGTTGTTCACAATGTGAAGCCCTAATGTATTTTGTTGTTACTATGAAATATTTTTCAATCCTCTGAATGTTACATTTTCTGAAACTGCAGATTATGAGTAAGTTTGTCGAGCATCAGTTTTTTATAACTTTATAACTTTATAACTTTATAACGCTAATGAAGCAGGGAACAAGCATGCAAAAACGCTTAGTTGTGCGAACTAAACCGAATGTAGGGGCTAGTTTAACTAAGATACAAAATTTTCTCCGTCGAAACATTCCACAGACACACGCTACTTCGGTGGACAACCAAACCCTACAACGTTGGTTACACCAAGACAATAAACCCGCGTTATCACTAACTCAAGCGTTGCCACGTTCTGTTAACAATACATTACGTAGCAGCTTTGGGCCTGACATACGTCATTTGAGTATCATCCGTGGTGATAATCGAAGTAACGCGATGTTAGGTTCACTTGCCCATAGTCGTGGTCGGCAAATATCGCTTAGTTCGCAAGTTGATCCTAAACTGAGTAATCCTGCCGCGATGGAAATATTAGGCCATGAAGTGGCCCATGCCTTAGCCGAAACAACGACTGCACCACGTCATTTGATTAGCACCAAACATGATCGCAATGAACGACAAGCTCACAATATTGGCCAAGCATTTCGTGGCCATGTACAGCACGGTTTTCAATACAGCGCTCCATCGTTAGCGGGTACGGATCAAAGCAACGCGGTGATTCATCGTTTTGAATCTGATGAGCATCGTCGCACGGTTGATGATGCTTTATTAAATTTATTACTTCATGCGCCATCGGGTGAGCTTAGTCCAGAGTTAATTGATACCGCCATGCGTGCCTCTTCACATTTATCTACACCGATTCGGTTAAACAATGGATTGGAAGTCACGCCGGGAGATATTACCGCACTAATGGGTGATTTCTATGGCTCGTTCAACGAAGAGGGTATAGATCCTGAAGCCAGTTATCGACAACTCAACAGTCATTTTAACCGTGAAGAAATGACCGCTCTATTGGCGGTGTTCGACAGAGAACGGGCCGGTGATCATACTTCCGCATCTGATCTAGAATCCATTACCGCGGATCGCCGTAGCCTGTCTTATTTGGAACTCGCCGCCCGTAATGACAGTCATTTTAGCGCCCCACGTCGTGAGGGTATGGACAACAATATGGGCGTCTATACAGAGATGCATAATCTCGCACTAGAAGCGGCGGCCAGCGGTGATCGCAATCGGTCTTATATACTAGAATCTATGGCCATGCATTATTTAACCGACCGTCATGCCGGAGGCCACTTAATCAATAAACGCGGCATCATGGAAGCCTCCGGGCATGATGTTGGTGGTACCACGGCCAATCTGTACGTGTTGTTCTTACACAATATCCTAAACGAAAACGGTGCGCCTGCCGGCAATATGTTAGGTGATACTTGGGACGCTTATGGCGATGCCAATTGGGATCGACCCGAAAACGCCGAAAATCGATTTCGCACGGCAACTTCTGTGATGACTTCTTGGGCTGAATTAGATGACGTGTTATCTGGCCGCAGTACCTTGGAAGAAGCCAAGGCGAGTCGCGGCGCGCATAACACCGTGCCAGTATTTAATCCCATATTGCAATCAGGTTTAGAAGACTACGCGCGTGACAATATGTCGGCTTGGTGGTTGAACGTCATGTTCGCTGACCAAGCGCCTATCAAAGGAGTTGCTTCCCGTTGGTGGCATACCAACATTGAACATCCTGTAGAAGACACGGTCACAGATTTCAGCAATGAATGGAGCCGTGGCTGGAATGCACTCAGTACACCTGAAGGGTGGTATCGTTTGTTTGGGGGGTGATGTGGCGGACATACCTATTAAAATATTCAAAAGACAAAGGATGATTTCAGAAGTATAGTTGAAAGTGTTGCGAGAGCGTTTAGGTGTTGATTGGATTACTGCACTTAAGTCTGGTTCGATAAAATAATCTCATTTTAATTGAAAATACCTCTGCCGTAGATATTAACTATTTTTTTATCGCAAACGATACCCTGAAATTTATTAATAAGAATAGCCCAGCGATAACAAGAACCCTTCGTAGGGTGCATTGTGTTCATTAAAGGGGTTATAAATCCTCGCCCAGCTGATTTCGGTTTTTAAGTTTTTAATCAGTTCACTGCGAATGCCTAGACCGGTTGAGAGCAAGGTTTTACTCCGTATGCCCGATTGAAAGGGGTCTCCGTCGCGTGCATAAGCTTGGTCGATGAATGGAAATATTTGAGTGTTTCTGAAATAGCTTTTGTATTGAACGCGCTGCAAGGGTATGCGCCATTCTATGGAAGTGTTAACCGCGTTATCACCTAATAGCTGATTTTCCTGATAACCTCGAACGGAGGAAGCACCTCCGACAGCCATTTTCTCAAGTGCAAGTAATGGGCTTGGACTAATTTGCCAGTTTGCTCGTACATTTATTTGGCCAAGTTTAGTACCCAGATAATGTAAATAATGCGTTTGACCGTGAAATGCGATAAAGCGTCCATCGGCACTATTATCATTAACCGTTGCATCGAGAACATTTAATCCAACTCTTGTAGCCGTATAAATAGCAATGATTTTCTTACCAAAATTTCGATTCCAAGAGACGCCGGCAGAGAGTACGGATACCTGTGCTTTTCCATCCTCCTGTTCTCCGGTGATAAGTGAAATAGGAAAATCATTGATAAAAGACTGACTTTGCTTGCTTTCAAAACGTAGAATTGCATCCAGCGAGTGATTAAGACGACGGATAAATGGATAACTTATGCCAACAGCACTTTGTATGGCATCACTTCTTATCACGGGGTCATCGTTGCCAGTTACATCTAAGGTGATAGAACCGGAAGTACGTGCATGTTGAAGATCGAGTGTCATGTTGCGAGCATTTAAGGGTATGCTGTAGTTTATTAAGACTTCGTTATTGCCCTGGGTCAAACCGAATTCAGTACTTAGTTTATCACCTTTCCCGCTAAGGTTTCGATAGGCGGCGCTAATTCGCATTTGCTCTTCACCAATGGCCGGACTGCGGTAATTGTTAGTGTTGAAGCCGAAGGTGTAGGGTTTGTTTTCTCTGAGTTTAATATGCAGAATACTTTCGCCTCTGATTGCAGAAGGTAATAGTTGGGCGTTTATTTGTTGGATATGTGGATCACGTTCAAATAATTGTAGACTTTGTTTTAGTTGAGTTACATTCAAAGGTGATGATAAATCTGCTCTAATACGGTTTTCAATATAAGAGTTGCGAACATTGTCATTGCCGGATATTTCGATGGCATTTAGCTTTCCTTCAACGGCTTTCAATATAACTATACCATTGCTAATCTCTTGATCAGGAATGTAGACCCCTGAGTTTAGATAACCCCGGTCGATGTAGTGTTGCGTTATATTGTCTGCGAGTAAACGTAATTCGTCACTATTGACCTCGCGTTTTTGCAAGGGTGTTAGCCATTGTTGTATTTCATCTTGGCTAAAAACGGTATTTCCTTCTAGCTTAATTTCATTGACTCGCATGGCTGCACTTTGATAGGCAGGCGTGGCTTTCAACTCTCGCAAATTGATTCGCGGAAGCACTTTGCGAATTTTTTTGGCAGTGTTAATCGTGCTTCTATTTTGTTTATTCCCTGCGTTTGTTTTTTTCTTTTTCTTGGCAGCGCGTACTGTTTCTTCATCCGACTGAGTTATTGAGTTCGTCGAGATTTCTGCATGTACATTAGAAAAAGAGAGCAGCCCAAAGAGCATAGCCGTCATGGTTAGTGTTAGAGTGGGTAGTTTTTTCATAAATAACATTCCACTGTTTGAGTGTCTAGACTTGCGATGGTGTTCGGGTCAGCTATTGGATTTGTTTGTTTTGGCATTATTTTTGTTGAGCTTGAATACCAGTCGCCTGGAGTATGTGCTAGCGGTGAATTTGATTTCATGACAAAACTACTCACATATTTCATGCTGGTATTTGCACAAGGTGTGTTAACAAATGTGGGTAAAGTAAAAATGACGGGTAAAGTTAACACGGTGGTTTCTTCTGACTCAATTTCAGGGGGTTTTGAAATAGTGTTGTTGGCTAATACGGCAACACCTCCGGTTCCGCTGATTGAGCTTTTAAGCGATTGAAAAATACGATCAGCATCAATGGTAACCTTACCGTCTGATGCAACCTGTGATGCGATGATAGTGTCATTTTGAATAATATAATTCAGTGTGTTCCCTTTGTCTTCGGGTTTATTAGCGAGATTATTGTTCTTATCGCACGCATTTACACTAACATTACCACCTGCAGCACCCGATGTGAGTATATTGCTTTTGTTCAAGTTGATTGTATTGTTTGAGGCGAGTTCTATATCCCCACCGGATGATGTGTCCGCATCAGAACTGATCATCACCGAGTCAATACTAAAGCCATTAATAGCACAGAGTGAGATATTACCAGCATCTCCTGTTCCACTTGCACGAGTACTAATAGTGGTGTTGCCTGATAAGTCTATTGACCCCGTTTCCGCCGCTATCTCTCCACCTTTTCCAGCGCCGGTTGTTTCAGTGGTAATACTTACTTTTCCGCTGGCAATTAATTCACCCTCAGTAAGAAAACTGATGCCCAAACTGTCACCGTCTTGGGTTGTACTACTAATGAATGAATCGTTGCTTAAACGAATGGAACCGGCATCCATCGCTATTTGACCCGTGCTTGAACTGTCATTTGCAGTAGTCATCAATTTTCCGTTGTTCATAATGAATTCCCTGGCTTTTATATTAATATCACCGCCTGCTCCATTATTTATGGCACTAGCCACAATTTGCCCGCCGATAAGTTCAAATGTATTTTCTACTTCTATAGTGATATCTGCGCCTTGGCCCGAGTTATTCGTTGCACTGAGTATTTGCGGAAGGCTATCTTCTTGGGTTTCGTTATTATTCAGAATTCGCAAATTCTCAGCACGTAATTGAAAGCTCCCACCTACACCATCGGATGAATTTCGCATAGTGATTTGGGCGCCATCAATTACGACATCATCAGCATCAATATCAATTCGCGCAGCATCGTTAGCAAGCGTTTGATTATTCTCCATCCGTGAAGTGCTATCGATGTAGATTTCTCCTCCAACTAGAAAAATACGACCGCCACTGCCGGCGGATGAATCAAGTGTGGTTTCGACTAAATTAATAGATTCTCGTTGTATACCTTCGCTGAGATTTATACCTCTTTCTGTTGCACTAGGTTCAGAATTAATAGCAACACTGCCTGCAGAACCCACAGCGGCTATGTTAATTCGCCCAGCACTTATTCGTAGCTTTGCATTTGTAAGTGTGATGGGGCCACCTACCAGTGAAAGTGTTTGTTCTTCTGGTAATTCAAATTGAGTACTGTCTATCGCAATACCAACGGGGTTTTCATTGGTAAAGCCAAATGCAGAAGGATTGGCGGTGGACAAAATAGAATTGTCAGCATCGGGATTGGAATAAAAGCGTTGCTCATTATCGAATTGAATATAATCAGCGGTTGTTGCATGAAATGAACCTCTAACATCAATGCGTGCGTCTTTTCCGAATACGATGCCGTTTGGGTTGATTAACCAAAGATTCGCTCCCGTTATATTACTGCTAATCGTACCGTTAATGGATGAAAAACTTCCACCCGTTACGCGGCTAAAAATATTATTAATATTGCTAGGCCCCGAAAAATTAGCGCTTTCAGTATTGTTAAGATTAAATGCCGAAAAGCTATAAAATAGATTGTTTCCCTTGGTTTGGCCAAGATCAGGACTAATCTGATAGTTTGGCCCCACCAGTTGTTGTTGACTGCCATTGAGTGAGGCATCAATAATTACTTCTGCTAGAAGATTATTACAGCCCATTAAAAAAAGGGTGAGAGGGATATGTGCTTTGATTAGTTTCATGCGGTTAGAGCCAATTACCGATTAAAATAAAGGGTGCCCAATAGTTGGGATGTTCATAACGTTTGCTTTTAATGAGTTTTAATTGAGCTTGTTGTAAGGCCTGAGCCTTGCTTACGTTTGGGGTTTTTAGTTGCTGATAAAATTCAGTAATTAGCTGTGAAGTTGCTGCATCACTGATAAACCATAATGTTGCGACTGCGCTTCTTACTCCTGACTTAATGGCAACCCCGGCTAGCCCCAGTGCCGCCCGTTCATCACCGGTTGCTGTTTGGCAGGCACTGAGTACAAGTAAGTCTAGAGGTGAGTTTTGATAACGCCGGGTCAACATTAGTTTTTCAAGCTTGTTAATGGTGAGTTTTCGATTATACCCAAGTAAATAGGACTTTCGAAAGTCACTATTGAATTCGCCATGAGTTGCTACATGAACCGTGTTATAGCGACCCTCAAAAATTTCTTTGCTGAAACCATCTACCGAGAATTGCTCGTTCTTTAATACTACTGCATCGTACATATTGGCAATTGTTGTTATTTCTTTTTCTACACTAGGTAAGGCATCATATCCTTGTACTGCGTCAGATAAGCCATTGACTAATACTTCACGCTTATTAATCACATAAGCCTGAGTATTGGTAAGTTGCAAACTAGGAGTGGTGACAATGGCATGTTTTTCTATCAAATACTGCTGGCCGTCAAACAAAGAGGCCATTGGCAGTGTGCGAAGAATTCCGAGGGGAATAAAAACAAGTGTTTTTAAATTCTCTATTTCTGTTGCCATTGGCTTGATCAGTTGATCGTATAATTGAATGGACAATTTGCGAAACTCAGGTTTAAATTTATAGTTACTAATGGATTCACGATAGGCGTTAACCGTCTTAATGATTTGTTGACGCTTAGCTTTCTGAGTAAAGAGTGATAATTTGTCTCTGTTTTTTACCAATAATGCAACCTGGTCTTCTAGAATCAGCGGGTATATAGCAGCCGTTTCATGATCCTCTATGAGACTTTCTTTGGGGATATTGTCCTCATCAAAACATGCGCTTTGAAAATAATTTTCCAATTCGGAAACCGCAAATTGTTCTATGTTATTGAGGAGCTGGGAGAGTAACTTCTGCTTTTTTTCTTCGTCTTCTGTGGTTTTAATGAGATTAACAAATAATGAAAAATATTGGTTGTATATTGGTACAATGGATTCTTTAAAGCTTTCATGATGGCTTACCATCAGTTGATGGCGAACTTTCTGCAACGAGCGGAGTGTCATACGATAAGCAGATAATGCTTCATTAGGTTTTAGTTGTGCGTTAAGTATCCGGCCTATTTGCCATCCCCATTTATATTCTAATTCACTGGCATTTATCGTCTGTGCTTGAAATATGGCACGTCGTGTATAATGGAGTGCTTCCGTAAAACGTTGTTCATCTTCATAGAGCTTTCCAATGGATCCGAGCGCATAGGAGAGTAAGCGTTGCTCGTTCAATTGATTGCTTTGTTTAACCACATCGCGAAACAATTGAAAGGCTTGCAGTCTAAGTTTGTCGTTTAATCCAAGTTGTTGCTGGGCCTTATGTAAAAAGGTGGCCAATGACAAAGTAAATTCTATGCGTTGTTTGGACTCGGGTAATGCATTTATCGCTTGGGCTACGGTTGCAAATTGTTGTTGTAATCCGATTGAATATTGGCTCGAAATGGCTGCGTTAATCGCATTCAACGAAATTCGTAATCGCAAGTCATTATTTGCAGTAATGCTTAAGCTGAGCAAGGCTGCATTAAACTGATTTCTGGCATTATCATATTCACCGATTTCAACCATCGCCTTTCCTAAGTCATTTTGCAAGAGCGGAATTAAGGCCCTTTTTTGCTCTTTTTTTGCAATATTTAGTGCTTTTTGCAAAGTATCAACACTTGCCTCACGTTGGTTAGCCTTTTTATTTAATTTGCTTAATTGACTAACTACTTGCTGATAACTTTCAGTATTTATAGGGTGATTTTCGACTAAATCAATTAAGTATGTATTAAGTTCCTCAATACTTAATTTCGCTATATTCGATGATGACATCTTTAAGTTGTCATCAGATACCTGTGATAGAGCAGGTATAGGTGTTGCTGCGGAACTGGATGCAAAGGCGAGTGGTGTAAAATGAGCGTTTATTGCAATCGAGAAAAAGCCTACGAATAAGGACAGGCTAAGTCTTTTTATTGTCGTCATTCTCATAATCTCTCATCCGGTTTATAAAATATTATTCCTTTGGCATCTTATGAATGCAAAGGAATGAAGCTAAAGCTTTGTTTTTATTGTGGTTTTTAGATCGGTGTATTCGATGCTGGTTAATACCTAACTATTGCATGGTGGTATACGATAGTAGGCTTTCGTGAATTTTTATGTGCTTTGATTTTTTCACTTTTCTGGCGGCGCGAACTCTTTCTACAGATTTTTCGAGCGAGTTTGTCGAATCGTCAAGTATATCTAATTCCATTTCCTTATTCCATCGGGTATTGGGTAATTCAGGAGGCTTACTACTTGCCACCAGTTGTAAATACTCATTGCCAAATGGAGCACCCATTTCATATTCACCTAAGTCAATATATTGATTGATGTTTTCAGGTGAGACTTGAAAAATAAACTTTTCATTACCTGGGTCTTCATCGAGCTCTAAGAGATAAGAAAAATTATTCTCACCGGG